>JBNKYJ010000093.1:0-17312 GCA_050300835.1 Sedimenticolaceae bacterium | reverse complement strand
CAGCTTCGTCTCCTTCATCGGCGCCCTGGCCATGACCATGTCGCCGGTGAAGAATCTGATCCGCATCAACGAGCAGCTGCAACCGGGGCTGGCCGCCGCCGAGAGCGTGTTCGAACTGGTCGACCAGGAGCCCGAGGAGGACCGGGGCGAGACCAATCCGGGACGGGTGCAGGGCCGTATCGAGTTCGAGCGGGTCAGCTTCTGCTATCCGGGCTCCCCGCGAGCGGCCATCGACGACATCTCCCTGACCATCAGGGCCGGCGAGCGGATCGCCCTGGTCGGACCCTCGGGCGGCGGCAAGAGCACCATCGCCAACCTGATTCCCCGCTTCTACAACCTGAGCGAGGGGGCGATCCGCATCGACGGCATCGATCTGCAGTCGATGACCCTGAAGGACCTGCGGCGCAATATCGCCCTGGTCAGCCAGGAGGTGCTCCTGTTCAACGACAGCGTTGAGGCCAACATCGCCTATGGCGAGATGCGCGGGTTGCCGAGATCGAAGGTGGTGGAGGCGGCGCAGGCGGCCTACGCCATGGACTTCATCGAGAAGATGCCGGAGGGACTGGATACCCTGATCGGCGAGAAGGGGGTGCGGCTCTCCGGCGGACAACGGCAGCGGCTGGCCATCGCCCGCGCCCTGCTCAAGGATGCGCCGATCCTGATCATGGACGAGGCCACCTCGGCGCTGGACAACGAGTCGGAGCGCTATATCCAGCAGGCGCTGGAGACCCTGACCCACAACCGCACCACGCTGATCATCGCCCACCGCCTCTCCACCATCGAGAATGCCGACCGCATCCTGGTCATCGAGGGCGGACGTATCGTGGAGCAGGGCACGCATGCACAGCTGATGCAGCAGCAGGGCGTCTACCGGCGCCTCTACGAAACCCAGCTCACCAGCGAAGCGGCCGCGTCATGAGCCGGGTCGAGCGGGAGATCGACTTCACGAGCCTGCGGCGGGTGCTCATCGTCAAGCTGCGCCACCATGGCGACGTGCTGCTCACCTCGCCGCTGTTCGCGCTGCTCAAATCCCGCCATCCCCAGCTCGAGATCGACGCCCTGGTCTACCGGGATACCGAGCCGATGCTGGCCGGGCATCCGGCCATTCACGCCATCCACTGCATCGACAAGTCCTGGAAGCGGCTGGGGACGCGCGGCCACCTGGAGCGCGAACTCGGCCTCATGCGGACGCTGAAGGCGCAGGGCTACGATCTGATCATCCATCTTACGGAGAGCTGGCGCGGCGCCATCCTCAGCCGCTACCTGAAACCGCGCTACGCCATCAGCCGCCGCTACTCCTCGCGGCGTTCGAAACTCTGGCTCAACAGCTTCACCCATCACTACAGCGCCCCCGGCGGCAACCGCCGCCATACGGTGGAGATCCACCTGGACGCCCTGCGCCATCTCGGCCTCCACCCGGCGGAGGAAGAGAAACGGTTGCAGGTGGTGGCGGGCAGCGAGGCCGAAAGCAGCCTGGCTGAGAAGCTCAACACCCTGGCGCCGCCCTGGATCGTCATCCATCCCACCTCCCGCTGGCTCTTCAAGTGCTGGTCCGAATCGCACATGGCGGCGCTCATCGAGCGGCTGGCCTCGCAGGGACGGCGCATCGTCATCACCGCCGGTCCCGATGCCCGCGAGCTGGCGATGGTGGAGCGCATCCTGAGCCAGGTGACCCAGCCCGTCACCAACCTGGCGGGAGCGCTCAGCCTGAAGGAGCTGGTGGCGGTGATCGGGCGCGCCGAACTCTTCATCGGCGTCGACTCGGTACCGATGCATATCGCCTCCGCCACGCAGACGCCCACGGTGGTCCTGTTCGGCCCCAGCGGCGAACACGAATGGGGCCCCTGGCAGAACCGGGCGGCGGTGATCACCTCCTCCCACCCCTGTCGCCCCTGCGGTCAGGACGGTTGCGGTGGCGGCAAGGTCAGCGAGTGTCTGACCCAAATCGAGACCCGGCGCGTGCTGGAGGCCGCCGATGCGCTGCTCGATGGCTGACGGACCGCTGCGCATCGCTCTCATCCGGCGCAGCTACCGCCCGGACGGCGGCGCGGAGCAGATCATGAGCCGCACCCTCGACGGTCTGAGCGCCTATGGCGATCTCGACCTCTCGCTGATCTGCGAAAAGTGGCAGCAGCGCGATGGCGTTCACCACTTCCCGATATCCCGTAAAGGTCTGGGCCGGGTGGCCCGACACCGTCACTTCGTACAACAGGTCAGCGCGATTCTGCGTTCCCGGGATTTCGATCTGGTGCAGAGCAACGAGCGCCTGCCCGGCTGCTCCCTCTATCGTGCCGGTGACGGGGTGCACGCCCAGTGGCTGGCCCGCCGCTCCGCCGTCGCCTCGCCGGTGCAGCGGCTGTGGCTGCGTATCAGCCGCTTCCACCGTTATATGCTGGAGACCGAACGTGCGATGTTCACCCACCCGGCGCTGCGGCGGGTGATCTGCATCTCGCAGATGGTGCGGGACGACATCCTGCGCCACTACCCGGTGGATGCCGGCAAGCTGCGGGTCATCATCAACGGTATCGACCTGCAGCGCTTCTCGCCGGCAGCCGACGCACAGACGCGGCAAGGTCTGCGCGAAGTGCTGGGGCTGGGCTCCGCGCCGCTGCTGCTGTTCGTGGGCTCCGGCTTCGAACGCAAGGGACTGGCCCAGCTGCTGCATGCCCTGTCGGCGCAGGGCAACGACTGGCACCTGGCGGTGATCGGGCGCGACAAGCACCTGGTGCGCTATCGACGCCTGGCCGAGCGGCTGGGGCTGCAACAGCGGGTCCGCTTCGCCGGCGTGGTGCCCGATGTCACCCCCTACTATCGCTGCGCCGACCTGCTGGTCCACCCCTGTCTCTACGAACCCTTCGGCAATGTGGTGCTGGAGGCCCTGGCCTGCGGCCTCGGCGTGGTGACCAATCAATATTGCGGCGCGGTCGAGTTGATCGAGAGCGGGATCAATGGCCAGCGCTACGATGCGGACACCGACGAGGCCCTGGCACAGGCCCTGGAGCTGGCCCGTTCCGGCTATGACCGCTATCGCGAAGCCGCCCGCGCCAGTGCCGAACGACACCCCATCGAGCGCATGGTGGAGGAGATGCTCGCGCTCTACCGCGAACTGCTCGAAGTGAAGGGGGGAGCGCCGGTTTGAGCCGCCTGCCCGCGCGCCTGCTCACTTTCGGCCGGGTTGGCCTGCGGGCCCTCGGCCATTTTCGCCGGCGCGCTCCGATAACCCCCGGGCGTATTTTGATCGCCCACCACCTGCTGCTGGGCGACACCCTGATGCTGACCCCGCTGCTGGCCAAGCTGAGGCAACAATACCCCGGGGCCGAGATCGCCATGACCCTGCAGCAGGCGATCGCTCCGCTCTATACCGGCCGCCCCTATGGGGTAGAGCCGCTACCCTTTCATCCGGCCGACCGCCGTTCGCTCACCCGCTTGTTCGCCAGCGGACCCTACGACCTGGCGCTGGTACCCGGTGACAACCGCTACAGCTGGCTCGCCTATGCCATGGGCGCCCGCTGGATCGTCGCCTTCGACGGCGACCGGCCGGGCTACAAGAGCTGGCCGGTGGACGAACTCCATGCCTATCCGCAGACACCGACGCCCTGGCCGGATGCTAATTGCGGTCTGATCCCCGGCCCGATGCCGCCGCCGATGGCCGATGATGACTGGCCGCCGCCCGCCGCCGCGCCGCTGCCGACCCTGCCCGGGAACTACGTGGTGTTCCATGTGGGCGCCAGCTCCGCGCTCAAGCTCTGGCCCGCCGAACGCTGGCGGGCGCTGGCTGACGACGCCACTGAAAAGGGCTTGAGTGTGATCTGGAGTGGCGGACCGGGCGAGCAGCGCTATGTGGAGGCGGTCGATCCCGAAGGCCGTTACCAGAGCCTGGCAGAGAGGCTCGACCTGGCCCAGTTATGGCATCTTCTGAAAGGTGCCCGTGCCCTGGTCTGCCCCGATACCGGGGTGGCTCACCTGGGACGTATCACCACCACCCCGACCCTCGTGCTCTATGGCCCGGGCTCCGCCCAGCTCTACGGCGAAAGCCGCTTCTGGCGGGCCGATCGCTACCAGGCCCTCAGCGAACCGATCGACTGCCGCGACCAGCCGCTGCTGTTCAAGCGGGAGATCCCCTGGGTGCGCCGCTGCGCCCGCAGTCCCCAACAGTGTCAGCGACAGGCGGAGTGTATGCGACTGATCAGTCTGGAATCGGTGCGCCGACATTTTGACCGTCTGACTGCAATCAGCGGTTCGGGTAGAGACAGATAAGTTGGCGCCAGCCCGTCCACATTCCCCGCCAAGCAAAGCCTGACGCCTTACGTCAAGCCGCCCCCCTACCCCGGCGTTGCGGACACCAGGCGCTATCGCCTGGCGATTGTTTCAAGGCCCGGTCAGATAGATGGATGGCAGCGTCGCTTCGGGAAGCAGCTCCGGCAGTTCCCTGTTGAGATCACGATAGTGGCTGTCGAGCCGGGGCTGTAGGATCTCCAGCTGGGCTTTGAATCGCTCACCATCGGATTTCCCGGAGGCGAGTTTGGGCATCCAGTCGAGACTGCGGGTCAACAGCTTCGGCCGCGTGTGGAGCAGGTAGGCGAGGCGGTCATCCTTGTAACGCAGTCGCTGCAGCAGTCGGCGGTACTCCTTCTGCGAGGAGTGGATCAGCCAGGAGAGTCCGAGGCCGCGCATCCGTCGAGCCAGCCGATCCAGCTCCTGGCAACGGGCGAGAGACAAGCCCACGTTCACACGCTCCTGTTTGACCGGGGCAGGACGTTCCAATCCCAGGGAACCCGAGATCTCCAGACACACCTGATCGGGATCGGCGACAAAGTCCTCGTAGAAATAGACTTTCAACCCCTGCGCCCCGAACAGCTTTCTATAGCCTCTGATCAGCGCTCCCCAGTCCGCCCGCAGGGCATCGATCTTCAACAGACCATCCTCACCCCAGGGGCGCTCGAAGCTTGCGAAGCGTCCTTCACGATAGCCGAAGAGGGTGAAAGGATCCTGGTAGTCACCGGAGCCGATCGCCTGTCTGTACAGCGAGAAGAGCCAATCCGGCTGGTATCTCAAAAACAGCAGGATCTCCGCCTCCGGTAACAGCTCGTGCAGCAGCGAAGCGTTTTCGGCATAGTTCTGGCGAAAATCGAACTGGCTGAATTTCTCATAGGAGAACAGCAGGGTCGCCTGCGGATTCTGCCGTTCGAAGGTCGACAGTTCCGACAACAGTTGCCGCTTACAGGCGGCAAAGAGTTCGGGGTGTTTCTCACGCTCTTCGGCCAGTAGAAAGAGCGACCGGATGCGCCCGCTGATCGGCGCCGGATTGTAGAAAAAGCCGGACTGCCGCCACGCGGGAAAGACTTGTCCCTGGAGGTAGGTGGTTGCCGTCTTGTGCAGCCCTACATGACAGACGATCCTCATGATATGGGCTGAGATGTACTCGCACGACCGGTGTCGCCACTCGGTGCAGACTGCATCCGCTGGAGGTGACCGACATAGATGCCAAGGTGGGCAAAGAAGAGCCAGAGGTTCGCACCGGTGAAGAAATAATCGAGACTGTTTTTCACAAACACGCCCACCAGTAGGGCCAGACCGGCCGCCACGTAGGGAATCGCGCCGGGCATGATCAGCCAGCGAAGCAGGAAGATGACCGGTAAGCCGAAGATGGCGAACAGCACCACCAAACCGAGCGGCCCCATCTGATCGAGATAACTCAGGATGATATTGTGTGCGTGGTGGATTCTAGTACTCATCTCCGGAACCTTCTGATACCACAGGCGATCGGTCTCATGACCATAACCGGTCCCTGTGATTGGATTGTTGGCGAGCTTTTGCACCACAGAGGTGTAGATAATTAAACGATTGTCGAAATAACCGAGGCTGCTTCCCTTCACCCCGGCAACCTTGGCGGCCATGCCAACGGAGATGAAAGCGACAACCATCAAGGCAAGCACCGGTCTCCAGTGTAATCGTCTTCGATGAAGGGCCAATGCAGCAACCGCCGCAACACCAGCACAGATCAGGGTCAGCCAGAATCCGCGACTGTGTGTCAGATAACCGCCCAAGACCAACCCTGCCAACGCAAGTATCGCCGCTGCACGCAACATCCGGTGTCCGTTGAGGGTGGCGACGGTCAAAAGGGGGATCAGGGTAATGGCGGTGGTGGCGTAGTCCCCCAGTGCCGGAAGATAGCCTTTGAACCAATAGTTATTGGCCACCATCGTCTGTACCGCCAGTCCCGTGAGTATGTAAGCACTCAAGACGGTGGCCCAACAGAACGCGGGAAAGGCATCCTGCCTTCGGGCAAGGGTGAAGAAGATAAAGTACACCAATGCCGAACGGATGACTTCGTGGTTGATGGCGTCGACAGAGGCCGGGAAATCGACCGTCGTGAACAGTGACAGGCAGGCAACGGAGAACCAGACGACGAAAAGCGGCGCCAGCGGCAATCGCTTGTCCCCGCGTTGCAACCAAATCAGTGTCACCGACACCAGCGCCAGGACGATGGATATACTGCGGACGGCAGTGACATGTCCCAGCGGGAGCACCACGAGATAGATCGCCCCGCAGATCAGACCCATTTGGCCGAACAGTTCGGTGACGCGATTGGATAGCGAAGTAATCCCTCTCACCAGATCGGATCCTGTATATTCATTAGTTATCATGGCTGGCTACGACCTGAGACACCCATTGGATTCATAGCGATTCGCATCACCGGCGATAGACACCCGGGTCGTTTACCGACAAGCGGCAACATTCACTGCCGATATGTGAGTCTATGCCTGCCGCAAGAGTTCCGAGCCGATAGGGCACCACTGCCAGAAAGTCGATTCGGTAGCACTTCCACCGCCCTGCCGATGCAAAGCCACAGTACGCGATGGCGTTGGCCTTGACACCGCTTCAGCTCCCACTTCTGCGCCGGGCAAAGCGGTAGGCGGCCTCGGTGGTTTCGATCATTTTCTCGAAAGTGAAGTGCTCCAGGCAGTGGGCATAGCCCTTTTCGGCCATCTCCCGGCTCTCCTCGGGATGGTCGTGGATCCAGGCGATGGCATCCGCCAGGGCCTGGGCATCCGCGGCCGGCACCAGCAGACCCACCTCCCGCGTGGGAATCACCTCGGCCAGCCCCCCCGCATCGGAGGAGACCACCGGCACCTTTTCCGCCATCGCCTGCGGCAGTACCTGCGAGGTCGCCTCGTTCTTGGTCGATGGCAAAACCAGACAGCTCATGGCCTTGATCAGTTCCGGCACATCCTTGCGGTGACCGGTGAAGATCACCCGGTCCGCGATACCCAGTTCGGCCACGAGCTGCTTCAGGGTCGGCTCGTAAGGCCCGGTGCCGACGATCATCAAGCGTAGGTCATAGCCCCGCTGCACCAGCGCCTTTATCGCCTCGACCAGGTAAGGATGTCCCTTCCAGGTGCGAATCACGGCCACGATGCCGACGATGAATTCACCCGCCTGGATGGCGAACTCCCGCTTCACCTCCGTGGCGTCCACATCAGGACGAAAGCGCCCGATATCCACCCCCGCCGGCGCCGAGAAGATCCGTTCGGGATCCATTCGGTTGACCTCCACCATGCGGTCACGTATCGCCTTGCCGCTGGTGATGACGCAATCGGCCAGATTCATATAGACGAACTTGGACAGCGGGCTGCGCTTTATCGGCGCGCTCAGATGCCGGCTACGCACTACCGGGATACCCTTGAGCCGGGCCGCCAGTCCGCAGTTCTTGGCATCCACCGAGCTGTGGGTGTGAACGATATCGATACCGTACTCCTCGATGGCACGCATGGTACGGCGCACCGTCGAGAGACTCAAACCCTTGCGCATGGGTATCTCCACCGTGGGAATACCCGCTTCCTGAGCATGCCGCATGATGCCGCTGCCGGGTTGGCAGGCAATGCGCATTTGGTAACCCTTCTTCATCAATGCCAGAGATTCGGCGACGATGCGGATCTCCTGACCGCCCCAACCCTCGGACCATTCTGTGTGCAATATTTTCAACGACATGCTCGAATCCGGTACTCCTGTCGGTGTTACAGGTAGTGCTGCAAAGCGGAATAGACCTGCCCGGGATCCAACCGGTCCAGGGGTTCGGCATGCAGCAGTCGATGCTCGCCCCAGGGCGCCCATTCGCGTCCGCCATCATAGCCGAACAGGCAGACGATCGGACGCCCGAGTCCAGCCGCCAGATGCATGGCCCCGCCGTCACTGCAGACCAGGGCGTCCACCTGGTCCAGTCCCGCCACCAGTTGGCGCAGTTCACCGGTGGAGAAAGCGATCAGCACGACCTCGTCCCCCGCCTCACGCATGATCCGCTCGGCGAGTTCATCATCCCCGGGATGGCGTTTGTCGGCCGCCGAACCCGGGCTCCAGAAAAGCACTACCGCGCGTCCGCTGGACGCATGAATCTTTCGGATCAGCGCCAGATGGTGCTCCAGCGGCCAGCGGTTGCAGGGTTTGCGGGCACTGATATGCAACCCGACAGGCCGGGCACCCGCGGGCAGCCCGGCCGCTGCCAGTCGCGCCGCGGCCCAGGCCCGTTCCTGTTCGGAGACCACGACCTTGAGCGGGCAATCGGTCTGCTTGGGAAACCCGGCCAGCAGGAAGATCCGCTCCACCTGATGCAATCCCACCAGCGCGGCGGGCGAGATGGCGTGATCCAATCCCAGGGAGCCGTCGTCCACGCCCATGATGCGCCTGGCACCGACCTGGCGGGCCAGCTTCAGGCCGTGGCGGTCCTTGGCGGGTGTGGCCAGGATCGCCAGGTCGACCCCCTGACGCCGCAACGCCCGCAACATGCGGAAACGCTCCCAGTAGATGGCGAAGGTGCTGCGATCACCGCGATGTTTGCGCTTGGTGTAGGTGTAGAGGGCGTCGATGTCGTCGTTGCCCTCCAGCACGGCGGCATTGTAACTGTTGGCCAGCACGCTGATGCGGGCCTGCGGATGACGTTGCCGCAGGGCCGAAAGCAGCGGCGTGGTGCAGACCAGATCGCCGATGTTGTCACGCCGGATGACCAGGATATGGCCGGGATGGCTATCAACGTTCACGCGCCACCCCACAGCGGGTCATCAGCTCGACCGCCTTGGCATATTTCATCATCGTGTTCATGCAGCCGATCGCGATATGCACCAATCCCGGCACGCCGTCGAGAAACCCGAGGCGCAACAGGTAGAACTTGATGAAGCGTACCAGCGGGCTGAGCGCCACCTTGGCATAGGGCGCCGCTCCACCCCGATCCGCAATTGCTTTCGCCTGCAGCGAAGTGTAGTGGTTCTGCTTCTCCAGGTAGCGGGCGAGTGACTCCTGGGATTCGTGAAGCAGGTCGCCTTCGAGCCGGCCGACCTCCGCCTCGCAGACGACTCGTTCATGCACCACGTCCTCGCTCCAGTTGGCGTGGCGCCGATCGAACAGCCGCAGGGAGAGGTCGGGATAGCCCTCACCATGACGCAGCCAGCGCCCCATGAAACGGTTGCAGCGCGGCATCTCATAGGCTTTGTAGTCCGGCTGTTGCAGCCGGCTTGCGATGGACTCGGCCAATGCCGGCGTGATCCGCTCGTCGGCGTCGATACAGAGCACCCAGTCGTGAGCCGCCTGCGCCACGGCGAAGCGTTTCTGCCGTCCGTAGCCGAGCCAGGTCTGTTCCACCACCCGGGCTCCGGCAGCCCGGCAGATTTCGGGGCTGCCGTCGTCACTGCCGGAGTCCACCACCAGGATCTCATCGCAAAAGGCCAGGCTGTGCAGGCAGTCGCCGATTCTCTCGGCCTCGTTGTGGGCGATGATGACAGCGCTGAGTTGTGTGGCGGTCATGGCTTGACGTGGAGTCCCTGGGATTCAAACGCCGCATCATACCATTGCTCGCCCCACAGTGGTCCAAGCCCTGCATCTGCCCGGCACCGGTTGACAGTGGCTGAAGCCGATCGATAGAGTGCCCGCCAAGCCAACTCTCTTCAGGGACAACCGTCGTTCGATGCCCACCTGTATCCAGATCAATCTGCAACAGCATTTCGGCGGCGGTGAGGTCTATACCCGCTTTCTCAGCGAAGCGCTGATCAGTCAGGGTTGGGAGGTCGAACTCTATGCCCATCGCGCGGCCGATTTCTGGCACGACCTCGACCTGAAAGGCACCCGTATCCATTTTGTCGGTGACGCCACCGAGATTCCGGGGCGGATCGGCAATACGCCCGACGCCCGGCTGTTGATCACTCATGGCCCACCTCCCAAGTCGATCCGCAGTGACCTGCAACACCGTGGATCCCTCTGCGCCATCGCCCACATGCCGGTGCACAACCGCAGCGTCGAGGGCTTTGCCGGCCTGCATCGGGTGTTCGGCGTCTCGCGTTACGTGATCGACACCCTGAATCAGAAACAGGTCGCAGGGGTCGACCCGGCGCCACTCTACGGCGTGGCCGATCTGCGCGGCGGCCAACCCTCCGACAGCCTGCCGTTGGTTCGCGCCTCCCGCTATGACTGGGATCTGCGCAAGGGTCGTGACCGGCTGCTCTCCTGGCTCTATCCCCTCTACCAGGCGCTGCGGCCACAGGTGGGTTACGAACCGAGACCGGGGATCACGCTGGGGATCGTCTCGCGCATCACCACCATCAAGCAGTTCGACAAACTCTTCACGCTGCTGGCCCCGATCATCGCCGATTTTCCGCAGCTCCATCTGGAGATCTTCGGCGCCGGCGGTTACGCCTCGGTGCGCGATCTGCGCAGAGCCCTCCAACCGATCGCCGCACAGACCCGTTGGTGGGGCCACCAGCAGCAGGTGGCGGCCGTCTACCCCCGCCTCGATTACCTGATGACCGGGCTGCCGGAGCGGGAGGCGCTGGGGCTGAATGTGCTCGAGGCGGAGGCCTGCGGCACACCGATACTGGCAGTGGACGGCGGCCCCTTCAGGGAGACGGTCGTACACGGTCAATCGGGATGGCTCTATACCGACCCGCGGGAGGATGCCGGCAAGGATTTCAAGGCCCTGATCTCGCAGCTGACCCGGTCAGCGGAGCGGCTCGATCCCCGCACGGCACAGGAACACCTTGAACGGTTTTCCATGGGGGCTTTCGCGCAGCGCGTGGATCGCATCTTCCGTCAAGCGCTGGCGCAAGCATGAGTCTCGGGCAGGTCGGGCCCGAGTCGACGCTTCATACAGCCGGCTGAATCAGCTCCTGCAGTGTACTGAACACCGCGTCCGGATCGATCCGCTGAAGACAGACCGGCTCACCAGCGGACGCCTCGGGGCGGGAACAGCGCCGTTTGAGACAGGGCACACAATCCAGATCGGCCTGCACGGTCCGTTGCGCGGGCCCGGCAACCCCGGTCAGGGTCACATCGGTCGGCCCGTAGAGAAACACCCCGGGCCGCTCCAGCGCCGAGGCCAGATGGGCCAGCCCCGTATCCACGCCGACCACCCCCGCGGCGTCGGCCAACACGCCGGCAAGCCGGCTCAGCTCAAGAGCCGGCAGCACCTCCACCGCCGTCCGGGTCGCGGCCAGGCGCAGCGCCCGCTGCCGCTCCTCCGGGTTGCCCCAGGGCAGCAAAACCCGATAACCGGCATCCTCCGCCAGGGCGGCCAGGCGCTGCCAGTGAGTCTCCGGATAGTGCTTGCTGAGCCAGGTTGTGCCGTGCAGAAAGACCAGATAGGGGGGCGAGTAAGTCGATTCAGGCAGACGTGAGGGATCCACACCGTAGTTCAACGGCTCTCCCCCCAGTTCGTAATCGAGCACTTGGGCGAACAGCGATCGGGTACGCTCGATGGCGTGCCGGCCCTTGGCCACCGGCAGAGGATGGTCGTAAAAACGCGACGCCAGCGGTTCCCGTGCCGACTGCCGGTCCAGTCCATACCGGGTTCCCACGGCGAGGCGGGTGATGAAGGCGCTCTTGAGCAGGCCCTGGGCGTCGATGACCCGGTCGTAGCGGTATTGCGACAAGGCCCGACGGAAACCGGACCATTCACCGCTGCGCCAGGCGCGCCAGGGGTTTTTGCGCCAGCGGCGCAGGGCCACCGGTATCACCCGCTCGACAGCCGGATGCCAGGCCGGGATCTCGGCGAAGGCCTCCTCCACCACCCAATCGAAGCGAATCCCGTCTATCCGGGCGGCGGCATCGGTCACTGCCGGCAGGGTGTGGATGACATCGCCCAGGGAGGAGGTCTTGATCAACAGCACCCTCATGCCAGCAAGCTCTCCAGTGCGCTGATGACCTGCGAGGCGGGCAGCCGGTTCAGGCAGTCGAGATGGCCAAGCGGGCACTCCCGCTTGAAACAGGGACTGCACTCCAGTCCGAGTCTCACGATGCGCGAATTGGCATTGAGGGGCGGGGTGAAGCCGGGATCGGTAGAGCCATAGACCGCCACCAGCGGCCGCTGCAGGGCAGCCGCCACATGCATCAGCCCCGAGTCGTTGCTGACCACCCCATCGGCCAGCGAAAGCAGGGCCACGGCCTGGGCCAGCGTGGTGCGCCCGCTCAGATCGGTGCAGCGGTCGTCGCTCAGCCGCTTGATTTCCTGACAGACCTCCGCATCCTTGGCGGAACCGAAGAGCCAGACCCGCCAGCCCCGTTGCAGGTAGTGGCGCGCCAGCTCGGCATAGGCCGCCGACGGCCAGCGCTTGGCGGGACCGAACTCGGCCCCGGGGCAGAGCGCCAGCAAGCTTCCGCTCGCGTGCTCGAGTTCCAGTGCGCGGAGCGCCTCCGCCGCCTCGTCCGCTTCCAGCAGCAGACTCGGCGCCTCGATGGTGGGCAGCTCATCGGCCCCGGCGGGCGCCGCCAGCGCCACGAAGCGCTGCACCATCATCGGCAGGCGCGTCTTGTCCAGGCGCCGGATGTCGTTGAGTAGCCCGTAGCGGGTTTCGCCGACCCATCCGGTACGCCGGGGAATGCCGGCAAACAGGGGGATCAATGCGGATTTCAGGGAGTTGGGCAGCAGGATCGCCTGCGTGTAGTTCCGGTGTTTCAGGCTGCGGCCGAGCCGCCAGCGCTTGCCCAGTCCCAGCTCGCCGTGCCCCAGCGGCAGGTCGATGATGCCGTCCACCTCCGGCATGTGCTGCAGCAGGGGACGGCTCCAGGCCGGCGCCAGCACATCGATGACGGCGCGCGGATGACGCCGCTTGAGCGCCTTGAACAGGACCTGCGCCATCACCATGTCACCGGCCCAGGAGGGACCGACGATCAGGATGCGCGGAGCCGGACCGTCGTCTGTGGATCTCCGCATCCTGATATCCGGCTCCGGGAGCGACCTGGCGGCGGGATCAGTCGGAGAGCTGGTAGCGGGCCCCGCAGTAGGGACAGGTCGCGGTACCGGTCTTTTCGATCGGCAGGTAGACGCGGGGGTGCAACCCCGCCACCGCGTCGCCCGGTCGCGGGCAGCTCAGGGGCAGGTCGTTACGGGTGACTTTGATGGCGTCCCGTTGCGGGGTTTGCTGTTCAGCCTGAGTCATGCTCATTTCTCCTCAAACCAGCGCCAGCCAATCCCGATGGCTGTCGAGCCGGCCGTGCACCAGATCGAAATAGGTCTTCTGCAGCTTTTCGGTGATCGGACCGCGGGTACCGCTGCCGATGGGCCGGTTGTCGACCTCGCGGATGGGGGTCACCTCGGCCGCGGTGCCGGTGAAGAAGGCCTCGTCGGCGACATAGACCTCGTCGCGGGTGATGCGCTTCTCGACCACCGGATAGCCCATCTCACCGGCCAGCTCGATCACCGTCTTGCGGGTAATGCCGTCGAGGGCCGAGGTCAGATCGGGGGTGAAGATGACACCGTCGCGGACGATGAAGATGTTCTCACCCGAACCCTCCATGACATAGCCCTCGGCATCGAGCAGCAGGGCCTCGTCGTAGCCATCGTGCAGCGCCTCCTGCAGCGCCAGCATGGAGTTCATGTAGTTGCCGTTGGCCTTGGCCCGGCACATGGTGATGTTGACGTGGTGGCGGGTGAAGGAGGAGACGCGGATGCGGATCCCTTTCTCCATGTTCTCCGCCCCCAGGTAGGCGCCCCACTCCCAGGCCGCCACCATGCAGTGGACACGCAGGTTGTCGGCGCGCAGCCCCATACCCTCGGAACCGTAGAAGCACATCGGCCGGATATAGGCGGAGTCGAGGTTGTTCTCCCGCACCGCCGCTCTCTGCGCCTGGTTCAGGGTCTCGCGGTCGAACGGCATCGGCATGTTGAGGATGTGGGCCGAACGGAACAGTCGGTCGGTGTGCTCCTGCAGACGGAAGATGGCGGTGCCCTGTTCGGCGTGATAGGCCCGCACCCCCTCGAACACGCCCATGCCGTAGTGCAGGGTATGGGTCAGCACATGGGTCTTGGCCTCGCGCCAGGGGACCATTTCGCCATCCAGCCAGATGACTCCGTCGCGGTCTGCCATAGTCGACATCATGGGAACGTCTCTTCTCAACTCTCTTGTTCTTGCATCAGACAGGACCAGATGTCCTGCACCAGGGCCCGCTCTTCGACCAGCTTGTCGCTCGCCACCAGGGGCGGTTGATCCTGCAACGCACTGCGGTGATAGGCGGCGCGCAGGACCTTGTAGACCCCCATCAGGCGCTCCGCTGCGTTGTCGCTGAGCAGACCTAGTCGCGACAGGGTCTCCAGTAAGCGGATGTTGTCGGTCCAGACCAGCAGGTCGGGATGGTCGTGGGCCCAACGAAGGACCGTGTATTGAACCATAAATTCGATATCGACGATACCGCCCACACCCTGCTTGAGATCGAACAGCTCTGGGGTACTCTTGTCCAGGCTGGTGCGCATTTTTTCGCGCATCTCCACCACTTCGGTGCGCAGCTTGTCGGGATCACGCTGTCGGCTGATGATCTGTTGGCGAATCGTCTCAAAGCGTTCCCGCACCCGCCGGTCACCGGCCACCACCCGGGCCCGCACCAGGGCCTGGTGTTCCCAGGTCCAGGCATTGTGGTGCTGATAGGTCTCGAAGGTCTCCATGGAGCTGACCATCATCCCCGAGGCACCGTTGGGGCGCAGCCGCATATCCACCTCATACAGCACACCCGAGGGGGTGCGGGTGCTCATCAGATGGATAATGCGCTGGGCCATGCGGGCGAAGAAGAGATCCACCGAGACCGGTTTGTCGCCGTCGGTCATGGCGTTCCTGTCGGGACAGCCGTGGAGGAAGACCATGTCCAGATCGGAGCCGTAGCCCAGCTCGATGCCGCCGAGCTTGCCGTATCCGACCACGGCGAAGCCGATCTCATCGGGCGCCAGGTTGGGCGGCCGCCCATGGCGGCGCGCCACCTCGCGGAAGGCGAGCCCGATCACCTGCTCCACCACGCTCTCGGCGATCCAGGTGAGGTAGTCGCTGACCACCATCAGCGGAATGCGAGCGGTGATGTCGGCGGCCGCCACCCGCAACATGTTGCTCTGGGCGAACTGGCGCAGGCGCTCCATCTGGCTCTCCAGGTCCTGCTCGTCGATGTGCGCCAACTGGGCCGCCAGTTCGGCCGACAGCGGATCCCGCTTGAGCGGTGAATAGAGTCGCCGCGGGTCGAGCAGTTCATCCAGCAGGATCGGGTGGTGAGTGAGCAGATTGGCGATCCAGGGACTGACACCGGTCAGCTTGACCAACTGGGAGAGGACCATCGGATTCTCCACCAGCAGGGCGATATAGGCGGTACGCCGCACGATGGCTTCGAGCAGATCCAGCACCCGCTGCAGGGCCACATCGGCCCGCTCCGAACTGCCGACCGCCTCCAGCAGCAGCGGCATCAGTTGGTCGAGCCGTTCACGTCCCTTGGTACTGAGACGGCGGCAGGCATGGCTGTCACGGAAGGCCTGCAGACGCTGCAGGGCCGCGACGCCCTCCTCGAAACCGGAGCTGACCAGGGCGGCCACGGCCTGCTCTTCATCCAGCGCCCCCGACCAGACATGGGTCAGCGGCTGAGTTTCGATTTCGCTCTCGGCCTGGGGCGCGGCGAAGACCATGTCGAAATGGCCCTGCACCCGCTTGCGATGCGACTCCAACAGGGGCACGAAGGTCTCCCAGGAGCCGAAACCCATAGCCCGCGCCAGACGCAGTCGTGCGCTCTCATCGCCGGGCAACAGATGGCTCTGCCGGTCCTGCCAGGCTTGAATGCGGTTCTCCACCAGGCGCAGAAAGATATAGGCCTCGGTCAACTCCCGCACCACGTACTCGGGCATCAGCTCACGCTGCCGCAGCACCTGCAGCACCTGCAGAATGGGGCGGATCTGCAATGCCTTGTCGCGGCCCCCACGGATAAGCTGGAAGGCCTGGCCGATGAACTCGATCTCGCGGATACCACCGGGACCCAGTTTGATGTTGGCATCCATACCCTTCTTGTGCAGTTCGCTGCTGATCATCTGCTTCATCTCGCGCAGCGACTCGATGGCGCCGAAGTCGAGATAGCGACGGTAGACGAACGGCCTCAACATGGCCATCAGCTCACTTCCCGCCTGCTGGTCGCCGGCCACCACCCGGGCCTTGATCATGGCGTAGCGTTCCCACTCCCGCGCCTGGGAGCCGTAGTAGCTCTCCATGGCGGCGAAACTCATGGCCAGGGGACCGACGCTGCCAAAGGGCCGCAGCCGGGTGTCGACCCGGAACACGAAGCCCTCCGCGGTGTGGTTGTCGAGCGCCTGCACCAGGCGCTGGCACAAACGGACGAAAAACTGCTCGTTGCTCAGGCGTCGCTGGCCGTCGGTCTGCCCCGCATCCGGGTAGGCGAAGATCAGGTCGATGTCGGAGGAGAGGTTGAGCTCGCGGGCGCCCAGTTTGCCCATGCCCAGTACCACCAAAGGCTGAGCCTCGCCATCGGCATTGCGCGGGACGCCCAACTCCGCCACGGTCCAGTCATAGAGCCGTTGCAATGTGCGTTCGATACAGGCGTCGGCCAGCGCGGTGAGATCCTCCAAAATCTCGTCGAGTGGCGCCAGGCGGGCGATATCGCGCCAGATGATGCGCACCATCTCCCGGCGGCGAAACAGCCTCAACTCCCGGGAGAGCGCCGTTTCGTCATTCACCTCGCAAAGCCTATGATCCAGCTTGGTGGCGAACTCACCGGCCGGGTAGCTGCACTCCAGATCCCCCGAGCGCCAAAGTTCGGGCAGCAGATCGAGCTGGCGCAACGAGACCTGGGCAACATAGTCGCTGGCCTCCCAGACCTTCATCAACTGGCTGTTGAAGTCTTCACTCTCGGGTGGCGCATGACCGGCCTCGGCCAGCTCGTCGCACCATTGCCGCCACTGCTTTTCTGTTTCTTGTTGCAGATCCACGTTTATCCGGGTCGGGTTGTTTCTGGTAGCGGGTGTAACGGTGCGGCAAGCCGCACCCTACAGAAGAACGAAGCGTAGGGTGCGGCTTGCC
>JBNKYJ010000092.1:0-6438 GCA_050300835.1 Sedimenticolaceae bacterium | reverse complement strand
TCCATCTAGATGCGTTGATAGGGGTGCCTCAGTGACCCTGCATAAAAAAAATAGTAACGAGACAGAATGTCTCGTTGACGTAAGTGTTAATGTCCGCTTTCAAGAAGTACTAAGATTCATCTTAATGTCAACTTAGGTCGCCTTGCGGAAGTCGAGCAGGCGAATCAAGAAGGTCCGCTATGGGTCGACCACAGTCTACTATGCCGCACATAACGTAGATCTGCTTTAGAGTGTCAGATTTCACATATGCAGTGCTTCAACCATACACCACATACCGGAACTAACTGTTGGCGATGCTGCCTTCGATTGGTCTCGCCAGATACGTAACGAATTTATTACCGCTAAAAACTGCGATAAATGAGGCCTGGATGGAGTGAAGTGTATTGCAGGATCCGATTCTATCGATCACCCGGATTCCACTGCATTACAACCGGGCGACATGCTTGCTGTGAATCAGGGATTCTGCTTTGCCATGATCTCCCCCAGATCACGCACCATATAGTCGGCCGCGCGCAACCAGGCCTTCTCGTTGTCGCCCCGGAAATCGTAGGCCTTGCTGAGCAGTGTCTGTCCGCTCGCCACGTCCTTGATCTCGATGTGCATGGTCAGGATGAGCAGGCTCATCTTGTAGATCCAGCCGACCATCACCCGGTCACCGCCGGCCTGTTTGGCGAGATCGATTTCGCAACGGTTGCAGGTGTGGATGTAGGTACCCAGCTGGGCGTTGTCGACGATATCGTCCACCTGCGCTTGCGGGACCACCTCGAAGATGCCCTCGTCCCCGATCTGTTGGGCGATGTATCGGGTGAGCTTTTCGAGCCTCAGTGCGTTGCGCTCCTCACTGCCGGGGGTTGGTATGTTGTCGACGAGCTCGAAGGGCAGTACGGCCAGTCGTGCTTCTGCCGCCGCGCCTGCGCCGAAGGGCGTCAGCATGGCGGCGAGCAGAAGAAGCAGGCCCAGTGCGATCCTGCTCTGTTTGCGGTTACGAGACGCGAAGATCCCGCTGCGGCAGGACTTTGATGTATTCATTGGGTGACTCCCTGTTGGTGCCGATGACGAGCCTGAGATGGCCCACTGAAGAGACTTCGAGCTGGCCCTGAATCTCCACCTGCTCACCCTGTTTGGCCTGGCCCGCATAGGTGGCGGTGTAGCTCACCGCCTCGTGCACGGAAGGGTGGTCCAGCAGGTAGCGTGCAGGGTAGTCGAAACGGTATGCGTCATTGGTGATGGTGGATCGCAGGCTGACCCTGCCGTGTTTTCGGTAACTCAGCAGATCCTGCCAGCGGTCGGGTGTGAGCAGGCTGATATCGAACTTGGTGCCGGCGATGGCCGCCTTGTTGTATTTGCGTTCTTCATGCCAGCGATACTCGTCGTAGGAGAGCGTGCAGCCACGCCGCTCATAGGCATCCAGCCAGAGGGATTCATCCAGCGGCTCGAGGGCTTTTTCGGCGAGCAGCGTCTTGATGATCTCCCGCGTCTTGAAAAAGGCCTCTCGCCGGTAGAGCACCAGATCGATATCGGAGTGCGGATTGTGTGCGCCGATCAGAAGCGAGCCGGTGACTCCCATTTCTCGAAGATCCAGCCCCTGCTGCGCGAACAGCGAGGTCAGACGCTGAAGCTTCTCCTCCAGTGCGTCCCCCGGCGCTCTGCGGCGGATCTCCTGCAACCTCAGACGTGGCTGATGGTGGCGTACGATCCGATTCCGGGGCACGCCGTGAAGCCGCACATCCCTGGCTTTCGAGTAGTAGAGGTAGTCCCGGTGGCGGCTTTGCAGAAGTTCATCGGCCTCCCGGGTGGAGAGCTTGCGATAGCCGCTTTCGGTTCGCTGATAGCGCAGGGATGAGAGTATCCGCTGCGCTTCGGCGTCTTCGGTCACCACGGCGAAGATCAATCCCTCAGCGGTCTCGATGAAGTCCTTGGGCTTGAAGCTGTTCATCCCGCACCGGATTTCGATCGGTGTTGAATCAACTCGCTCCCGCTCCACTGTCGGCGGTAGTCCTCGTAGTCGTATCGCTTCATCAGCTTCGGCACACCGTCCTCGCCGAGCAGATGGATGGAGGGCAGATTCTGACCGTTGAAACGGGAGGCCTTGATCAGGCTGTAGGCCCCGACATCCCTGAAAACCACGCGGTCATTGAGCTGCAGTGGCCGTGAAAAGCCGTATTCACCGAACAGGTCACCGCTGAGACAGGTGCAACCCGCCAGGGTTATGCGACAGGGACCGTCTGTCTGTTCATTGAGCAACGCCGGCGCTCGCTGATACTCGAAAACCTCGGGCAGATGGTTGACGGAAGTGTCGAGCACGGCGATCGAGCGGCCATCGTTTTCGAAGGTGTCGATCACCGTGGCCACCAGGTATCCCGCCTGCTCCAGCAGCGACTTTCCGGGTTCGAGATAGACCTGTGCGCCCCACTCCGTTTGAATCCGATCGATGGTGGCGAACAGGATCTCCAGATCCTGGGCACTCTGAAACAGATAGCCGCCTCCCAGGTTCACCCATTCGAGGTCGCGCAGCCAGGGCAAGAGCTGGTCTTCGAGATGCCTGACGGTCCGCTCCAGCGGATCGAATGAATCGGCTGCGAAGTTGGTATGCAGGTGCAATCCCTTGAGGATGTTGGGGGAGAGCCGGCCCGATCGCCACTGCGCCACCACCTGGGGCAAGGGAGCGCCCAGCTTGGAGTGATGCCGGCAGGGATCGTAGCGCGGATCGTCCAGGAAGGAGAGCTGGGGATTGATGCGCAAACCGACTTCCGCCCGCCCGCCCAGGAGGAAGGGAAGCCGCTCCAGCTGACTCAGGGAGTTGAAGCTGACGAAGTCGCACAGCTCGCCGATTTCGCTCATCTCGTCCCGACGCAGACCCGGCGTGGTGATGTGCAGGCTGCCCGCACCCCCCAGCACCTCACGGGCCAGTTTGGCCTCGAACAGCGAACTCACGGAGAAGCCGTCCACCTGGTCGCGCATGCGGGTCAACAGCCCCATGAACGGGCAGGCCTTGATCGAATAGAGTACCCGGCAGCCGCTGGCCGTTCTGATCCGGTTCAACAGTTCGAGGTTCTGCCGCAGACGGCCCTCGTCGAAGACGAAAGCGGGGCTCTCGGACAAGGCCCCGACCCAGCTGTCGCACAGCTCCGGCCGGAAGCCGCTCGCGCCAGACTGAGTGCTGGTAAATTTCAGTGTCATGGCTCTCCTCCGGCTGCCGCAGGTAAGCTGAACCCGCTTGACGCCGAGACCGCTTCGCGTACCGCGTCCAGGCGTCGTCGCGAGAGGACCGCCGTGCGCTGACTGCCCTCGCAGAGGGCGCCACGGAAACCGAGATAGTCGGGCGCCAGCGGCAGCAGCAGTGGTACATCCTCCAGCCGCAGGGAGCCTGCGAGCCCACAGAACATGCCCAAGGCATGGGTCCCGGCCACGAACCGGTCGAGCCGCTGAAGATCGATATGATGCAACAGTCCGCCCCCGCCCTTGCCGGCGGTGTCCAGCATGACGCCCCGGAAACCGGCGGCGGCAAACGCGTCCAACCGCGCCAGTGGAGGATCACGGTCGGCGAAAAGGACCGCCACCACCGAGAGCCTGTCCGTGAGACCGGCGATGGCCCGCAGGCATGCGGCAAGATTGTGGTTGCCGAAGAGGCCCACTTTGACATAGTCGACACCGCACTCGGCCGTCTGCCGAATGGCCTCCGTCAGGAGCATCGGTTCGGCTGGCAGGTCGCCGATGGTGGCGCTGACCGGACATCGTCCCGCCGTCGTTGTCACCAGTTGCCGGATCAGGTCGCCGGACAGGGCACCCAAAGCCCCGCGGTGGGGATTCTTCAGATCGATGATGTCGACACCGCCGTCGATGGCCTGCTCCAGCTCATGCGCATCGACCACGCTGGCCAGCATGCGGGTCATAGCGCGCCCTCCCTGGGCTGTTGCCGGTGGAACGCCTCCAGCCGAGCCATCAGCCAATCCCAGGCCTCACGCTCCCGCTCGCCGGCGGTCTTGTCGACGGCGATGGTGAGATAGGCGATCTCCTGCGCGATCTTCTCCGCCGGCAGCATATGCAGACGGCTGACCAGGATCGCCAGCTCCAGTACCGCCGCCTGGGCCCGGTTGAAGCCGCGGAAGGGGCGATGGCAGGCCTCGTAGACGGGATGGCAGATCAGGCGCGGCCGGGTTTCGTCCTCCTCCACCCGCTGCAGACGGACTTCGGTGTGGGCCAGGGAATCGGCCAGTCGCGGCGCAGCCACCCGCTCGGCCTCGATCAGGGGCCAGTCGTAGCGCCCGGTGAGACAGCCGGCGAAGACCCGGACATCGTCGCAGTAGTTGATGACCGCGCACTCCCCGGCGAGGATGTTGTCGAGTGTACGTGAAGGACGGAACGGCGCGATCTCCACCTCCCCGCCCTGCCAGGTGATACCCATGGGGGCGATCTGATTCTCCCCCTGCGGACTGCGGCTAGTGACGATGACTTCGTGGATCATGAGCTTTTCCCGGCCTCTCTTTTCAGGGTGGTCCCCGCTTCGTCCTGGCGGCTGAGATCCTGCTCCAGCTCCGGCAGGACCGAGCCCCAGCGCAACGGCTGATCCTGCACATAGCGCTTGCCGAGCTGCTGCGCGATCTGCGCCCTGGCCAGCTCCACCCCGAGGTAGAAGGCGTGACCGCCATCGTTCTCCATGCCCAGTTCCGGATAGAAGTCGAAGGGGTCCTGGTGGGTGACCAGTCCGTCCCGGTTGTAGAGATGGATCCCCTCGCTGCTGATCTGGATGCGGAAATTGGGATCGCGTATTTCGGCAGCCAGTTCCCGGATCTGGGCGGCGCTGTAGGGGAAGGGCTTGAGCTCGTGCAGCGCGGCGAGCCGGCTGTCGACCTGCTTCGGCAGGCGCTTCTCCTGCCGTGCCCAGTACATGATACGGCGCGCGGCGTCCGCCTCGCGCACGGCACTTCGGCAGTGGGGGCTGACCTGGGTGGTGAGTATGTTGGTGATGTGCAGCTCCGAGATGATCCCCATCATGATGGCATTGATGCCGGTGGTATCCGCTTCCGTCAGCTCGGTGATGTTGCCCACCCCCATCATGATCTCGACATAGGGGTGCTCGGCCCGCAGTCGCTGATAGCGGACGATGGACTCGGTAAAGCCGAAATGGATCGGATCGAGAATGGGGTCGGCGATATAGGTCCTGCCCTGTTCGTCGAGTCTGCGCATGGCCCGTTGCAGGGAGTCCAGGTCACCCGGTTGGGCAGGAATCAGCACCGGCCTGGAGGCGACCTGATCGGCGATCCAGAGGTTGTCTTCATGCAGGCTGAGCAGAAAGTCGGCCCCTGCCCCGCCTCCCGCCAGCAGCTCTTCCGACTGCATCGAATCGACGCTGACGCGATAGCCGGCGGCCTTGAGGGCGCGCACACTGTCGGCGAGATGGGGAAAGGGCGTTTCCGGCAGGCACCCCAGGTCGATCACGTCGGCGCCGTCCGCTGCGTAGGCGGCGGCCCGCTGCAGGATTTCGTCGATGCTGAGATTGGGGGCGTCGACGATCTCGGCGAAGATGCGCACATCGTAACCGCTCAGGTCCGGGGGCTTGCCCTCTTTACCGAAAAAACTAGGCAGATCCATCAGCTCTTCCGGACCCCGCTCGACCGCTATGCCGAAGTGGTTCGACAAGGCATCCAGATCGCCGCGGCAGCGACCGGGCACCAGGATCCGCTCCGCATCGCCGATGTCGCTCAGACGGCGCTTGATCATGTCGGCGGTCATCAACGCAGCCACTTTCAGGCCGAGATTGTGCACCCGCCATTCGAACTCTTCCGCCGCCATATCCTGCAGCACCCGTGTCAGCGGCTTCTCCGCCAACGAACCGGTCAGAAAGAGGATTTTTTCAGCCACGGCGGTGCTTCCCCAACAGTCTCGATTCAGGCCTGCCCGGCGCCCAGTTCCCGTCGGCAGATGCCCCACTGGCGGTCGGCCTCCTCGACGGCAATCTCGAGTGTACCGACATGGGTCAGGGCGTCATGCGCCTCCAACATCGGCAGCAGGGACTCCATGATGTACCAGGCGAGCATTTCAGCGGTGGTGTTGGCGATGGGCAGAATCCGGCAATTGCCCTGCGGCAGCGAGAAGCGTTTGTCGTAGCTCACCACGTCCACCTGACCAGCCTGCTGATCGATGCTGACCTCCTTGCTGTTGCCCGGCAACAGGATCTTGTCGTGAAGTTCCAGGCAGATATCCGCCGCAAGCCTGTTCAGCTGGACAAAATCGATCACAAAGGCGTCTTCGTTGTTGTCGCCCCAGGCCTGGATACGGACATGGAAATTGTGTCCGTGCAGATTCTCGCAACTGTTGTTGAAAGTGATGAAGTGGGCCGCATTGAAATGCAGCTCACCCGGGTGCACGCTGACGGCGAATGTCTGAGACGGATTCTGCAAAGATTGGCTCCGAATATTGTTGTTTGGCAGGCCTTTT
>JBNKYJ010000091.1:0-9214 GCA_050300835.1 Sedimenticolaceae bacterium | reverse complement strand
CCATCTCGCTGACCGTCAGCTCGCCCTGCCACTGCACCTGCATGCCGATCTTGAGAAACACCACCACCATGCCGGTGTCCTGGCACACCGGCCGGCGGCCCTCGGCGCACATGCGGGAGTTGACCAGGATCTGTGCCATGGCGTCCTTGGCGGCGGGATTCTGCTCCCGCTCCCAGGCCTCGCCCATGGCCTTGAGGAAATCGGCCGGGTGATAGTAGGAGATGTATTGCAGCGCGTCGGCAATGCTCTGGATGAGGTCATCCTGGCGGATCTGGGTCATGAGTGGGGTCTGCTCTATAGACGGTTGCCAATGAGAGTGAAGGTCTGCCTGGAAACAAGTTTTTTGGTTTGTTCTCGCAAGAAAACAGGTGCTTGCGTTATCGACTAGTTTAGCACCGGGTGTTTGGAAAGCGACCATTCGTCCCTGTTGCCTGCGTTCGAACCGATGATTGACGGGGTTCGGTGTGGCTTGTCGTACCGTGGAGCTTATCCGAAGTGTAGGGTGGGGCCATGCCCCACCGATGAGCGTCGTTTCAAGGCCACTCCATGGTGGGGCAGGGCCCCACCCTACGCATGGATCATGGGCTTCGCGTGGATTCTCGGTCGTCTGTTCAGATCTCCAGCAACAGCCGGCTCGGATCCTCCAGCAGCTGTTTGATGGTGACCAGAAACTGTACGGCGTCACGTCCGTCGATGATGCGGTGGTCGTAGGAGAGGGCCAGGTACATCATCGGACGGATGACGATTTCGCCGTTTTCCACCATCGCGCGCTGCTGAATCGAGTGCATGCCGAGAATGGCGCTCTGCGGCGGATTGAGGATCGGGGTCGAGAGCATGGAGCCGAAGACACCGCCGTTGGTGATGGAGAAGGTGCCGCCGGTGAGGTCCTCATAGCTGAGGGCGCCCTCCCGCGCCTTGATGCCGAACTCCTTGATGCGCTTTTCGATGGTGCCGAAGCCGAGCTTGTCGGCATCGCGCAGGATCGGCACCACCAGGCCACGCGGCGAGGAGACCGCGATGCCGATATCGAAGTAGCCGTGGTAGAGAATGTCGTCGCCGTCGACCGTGGCGTTGATGATCGGGTACTGCTTGAGCGCCTCCACCGCGGCCTTGACGAAGAAGGACATGAAGCCGAGGCGAACGTCGTGCTGTTTCTCGAAGGCCTCGCGATAGCGTGCGCGCAGATCGGAGACCGCCTGCAGGTTGACCTCGTTGAAGGTGGTGAGGATGGCGGCGGTCTGCTGCGCCTCCACCAGGCGCTCCGCCACCCGCTTGCGCAGACGGGTCATCGGTACCCGTTCTTCGGCTCTGTCGCCACTGGGGGGCATGCTCGGTGCCGGCGTCGGTTTGGCGGCGGGTTCCTGTTTAACCGCCGGTTTCGCGGCCTCGGCCTGGCGGGCTTCCAGCGCGGCTTCCACATCGGACTTGAGAATGCGGCCGTTCTTGCCGCTGCCCTGAATGGTGGCGGGATCGATACCGGTCTCGTTGATGAGCCGTCTAACGGACGGTGAGAGTGCCGAGACTTCGTCCTGCGCGGCGTCCTCCGACTCAGGGGGTGCGGCCGCAGCGGCGCCGGCTTCGATGATGCCGAGGATATCCTCCGCCTGCACGGTATCGCCGTCGTTGTAGCGGATCTCCTTCAGCACCCCGGCTTGTGGCGCCGGCACCTCCAGCACGACCTTGTCGGTCTCCAGATCCACCAGAGACTCATCCTGCGTCACCGCATCGCCGGGCTGCTTGTGCCAGCTCAGGATGGTCGCGTCGGAGACGGATTCGGGGAGTTGGGGAACGCGTAGTTCGATGCTCATTGATTTGCCTGATTCCTGTAGTTCATGCGTGGGTTGATGCGTCCGGTAAGCGCCTCGTCGACCAGCGTTTCCTGTTGTGAGACATGCACGGTGCGGTAGCCGACGGCGGGCGCCGCGGCGGTGGGACGGCCGACGTAGTGCAGCGGTTTGCCCTTGGCGGTCAGCGGATAGAAGCGGTGCTTGATCTGATCCCAGGCGCCCTGGTTCTGCGGCTCCTCCTGACACCAGATGTACATCTTGGCGTTCTTGTAGCGGCGGATGACCTTGTCGAAGGCCTTCTGCGGGAAGGGGTAGAGCTGTTCGATGCGGATGATGGCGACATCGTCGAGGCTGCGGGAACGGCGCGTCTCGAGCAGGTCGTAGTAGACCTTGCCGGAGCACATGACCACCCGCTTGACCTTCTTCGGATCCATCTCGTCGATCTCGTCGATCACCGTCTGGAACTCGCCGTCCACCAGCTCCTGCTTGGTGGAGGCGGCAAGACGGTGGCGCAGCAGGCTCTTGGGCGACATCACAACCAACGGATGGCGGAAGGGGCGCAGCATCTGCCGGCGCAGCAGATGGAAGATCTGGGCCGGTGTGGTCGGGTTGCAGACCTGCATGTTGTGGTTGGCGCAGAGCCGCAGGAAACGCTCCGGACGCGCCGAGGAGTGCTCCGCGCCCTGGCCCTCGTAACCGTGGGGCAGCAGCATCACCAGGCCGCACAGCAGGCCCCATTTCTCGCCGCCCGAACTGATGAACTGGTCGATCACCACCTGGGCGCCGTTGGCGAAGTCGCCGAACTGGGCCTCCCAGATGGTCAGCGAGTCGGGTTCGGCGGTGGCATAGCCGTATTCGTAGCCGAGTACCGCCTCCTCCGAGAGCAGGGAGTCGATGACCACGAAGTCGGCCTGGTCGTTGCTGAGGTGTTGCAGCGGAACCAGGGCGTCGCCGGTCTGCTGGTCGTGCAGTACCGCATGGCGGTGGAAGAAGGTGCCGCGTCCGGAATCCTGGCCGGAGAGGCGGATCGGTATGCCGGCGGTGAGCAGCGAGGCGTAGGCCATGTTCTCGGCGAAGCCCCAGTCGATCAGCTGGTCGCCGCCGGCCATGCGTTTGCGCTCTTTCCAGATCTTCTCCACACGCGGGTGGAGCTCGAAGCCGGTGGGCACGTGCAACAGTTGCTGAGCCAGGCGATCGAAGAGCTCGTGATCCATGCCGGCATCGTAGGCATGGTCCCACTCGATACCTTTGTAGCGATCCCAGCGCACCGCGTAGGGGTGGCGCAGGGCGCAGATCACCGGTCGCGCCTCGAGGATGCCGCTCTCCAGGGAGTTGCGGTAGGTGTCGACCAGATCGCGCGCCATCTGCGGATTGATCACCCCCTCCTGGATCAGCTTCTCCGCATACAGGGTCTGCACCGTCGGGTGGTTGCGGATCTTGCGATACATCTGCGGCTGGGTCACCGCCGGCTCGTCCGCCTCGTTGTGGCCGTGGCGGCGATAGCAGATCATGTCGATGATGACGTCCTTGCGGAAACGCATGCGGAAGTCGAGCGCCAGCCGGGTGACGAAGATCACCGACTCGGGATCGTCGCCGTTGACGTGAAAGATGGGTGCCTGGACCATCTTCGCCACGTCGGTGCAGTAGTAGGTCGAGCGGGTGTCCAGCGGGTTGCTGGTGGTGAAGCCGATCTGGTTGTTGATGATGACGTGGACCGTGCCGCCGGTGGAGTAGCCGCGGGTCTGGGACAGGTTGAGCGTCTCCATCACCACGCCCTGGCCGGCGAAGGCCGAGTCGCCGTGGATCAGGATCGGCAGCACCTTGGAGCCGTCGTGATCGCCCCGTCGCCGTTGACGGGCGCGCACCGAGCCTTCGATCACCGGATTGATGATCTCCAGGTGCGAAGGGTTGAAGCCGAGGGCGATGTGCACGAGGCCGCCGGGAGTGTCGATGTCGGTGGAGAAGCCCATGTGGTACTTCACGTCACCGGCCAGCCGCTGGGGGTTGACCTCGACCCGGCCCTCGAACTCGTCGAAGATTTCCTGCGGCGGCTTGCCGAGGATATTGGTGAGCACATTGATGCGGCCGCGATGGGCCATGCCGATGACCACCTCGTTGATGCCGCTGCCGCCGCCGTGCTGGATCAGGTCGTCGAGCAGGGGGATCAGGGTCTCAGCGCCTTCCAGGGAGAAACGTTTCTGTCCCACGTACTTGGTGTGCAGATACTTTTCTATGCCCTCTCCGGCGGTGAGCAGGGTCAGCAGCCACTTTTTCTCCTCCACGCTGAAGCTCTGCAACAGATGGCGCTGTTCGATGCGCTCCTGAATCCAGCGTTTCTGACGGGTGTCGGTGATGTGTGCATACTCGGTGCCGATGCTGCCGCAGTAGCTCTTCTCCAGCAGTTCGATGATGTCGCGCAGTTTCATGCGCTCGGGGGCGAACAGGGAACCGGTATTGAAGATGGCGTCGAGATCGATGTGGTCCAGGTTGTGATAGGCCAGGTCGAGATCGTCGACGTGTACCTGTTCACGCAGGTGCAGGGGATCGAGATCGGCCTTCTGATGACCGCGCATGCGGTAGCCGTTGATGAAGCGCAGCACGGAGGCCTGTTGTTCGGCGGCTGCCGGTGACAGGGTTTCCTGGGGCAGTGCGGTGGTGTGCTTCTCCTTGACCAGGTGGAGGAAACGCTGACGGATCGGCTCATGCGGGGTGTCGGCGCGATCCGCCTTGGGCAGCTGGTCAAACTGCCTTCGCCAGTCTTCGGGGACGCTTTCCGGGTCTTTCAGGTAGTTTTCGTAGAGATCTTCGACAAAGGTGGCATTGCCGCCCGAATAGGCGGTGGTGGAGCGGAGCACGTCCAGCTTGTTGGTCATCTTCTCTGTTGGCCGTTGTATAATGGGGGTGTGTTTAATAACTTATTTTTGTGCAGGTATCAACAAATTTTAAACCTTGGTAAAGTTCTAACTTTCCGGGACGCAATCCAGCATGCAAAATTACAGCCGCTGTTTTGCTAAACTCTAGGCGGCAAGTGGTCTGAATGTAAGGGACTGGTTAAAGACCAACCGCTTTATTGTCCCGGTCGGCAATGAGGA
The DNA here is from genome assembly GCA_050300835.1 of Sedimenticolaceae bacterium. Classification (GTDB taxonomy): domain Bacteria; phylum Pseudomonadota; class Gammaproteobacteria; order Chromatiales; family Chromatiaceae; genus Thiodiazotropha. Next base: position 4,335 of record JBNKYJ010000091.1, on the reverse strand, counting down.
AATTTCAACCGCAGACCATCAAGCGGTGGTACGATTCACTGCCGGATCGCGGATGATGATGCAATTGAATAGGAGTGATCATCCGTTCCCAGGGTGACCAAACAGGACGAAAGTGTTGTCCGACCAAGAGAGTAGTAGTCGCTTGAGAGTCAATCTGAACCCCATCTCGCTGGAAGCGGATGTGGCCTATTTTGGCGCCCGTCTGGAACTGGTGGGGGAGCCCCATACCCGTTATCAGGCCGCTCAGCTGAAGGTCTACAAGGCGCTTGAAGAGGCGTTGGGGGACAACCTCAAGCGTCTCAAGAAAAAGGAGGCCTGAGCATCCGGCTTGCCGTGTGGAAGGCGAGGCGGAGTCCGCTTTTCAAGCAAAGTCAGCGCTTTTCTTTCTTCTTTTTCTTCTTTTTCTTTTTATCCGGTTTCAGGAGCAGTTCGATTTCCGCCTCGGCGGCTCGCCAGTCCGCTGCCGAATCTCCCGGCGTGAATCCGCGACGTTGAGCGATGTAGTAGGCGGCGGTGGCGATCATCTCCCGGCGCAGATCGGGACTCGGTTGAGTCTCGTCAGGTTTGGACCGCTTAGCCTGCTTGGCCTGCTTTTTCAGCGTCTGCTTGTCCTTTTTCTCTTCCTTCGGCTTTTTTTTCTCTGATTTCTTGCTCATGGGATGGCTCCCGCAATTGCGGTTCTGGGGATCAACGGGGGGACTGCCAAATACCCATGCCACGGCGTCGAGCCTCCTCTTGCGCCTGTAGATACTGGGTTTTCAGTGGAGCAGGCAGGGCGGCGTCATGGCGGATCACGGCCAATCCGGAACGCAACAATCGGAGGCCGATATCGGCGCCACCATGGCGGACTTCACCCAGTATAACACCCTGTTTGTCTCGCATTGTGAAATCGACCGTGACAAAGCGGCCCGAGAGCAGCATCCGAAGATGACGTTTCCCGATCTCTCTCCACTTTCGGTCAGCGGCATGCGGAAGCTTGACGCCGATCAGGGCAACCGGCAGTCGTCGACCGTCATCTGTAAGGAATGTTATCCGGTAGGCGTCTGAAACAGCAATCACCTGCCCCGACAGGCTGACGGCAGATGCCACACCAGGCAGCAGCAGACAGGCCAGTAGAGGAAGGAGGCGAGAGAGTGAACCCGGTCGGATTCTATGGCGAGGCGCGTAGTGCAAGCGACTGGCTCCCGATTGTGAATGGCGCCCTCGACAGGAGTCGAACCTGTGACCTATCGCTTAGGAGGCGATTGCTCTATCCTGCTGAGCTACGAGGGCAATTCGGCGGCGATTATAACAGCCGTTACCCCTGTGACCCAGCACGCCTTTGGACGCTTCGTCCTGGGGTGCGGTTCAAAGCCAATCCATGGTGCGGTTCAGGATCTCGTGCACTCCAGGTCGGTGCAAAACGATTCGAACCGGTTCACTTTCAACCAGTCCCTGATACGGCAAGCGATGCACTGGCCTACTTCGTTGAGCAGGGTGATGGCGGTACCCGTGAGGATCAGTGACCAGAAGATGGTGTCTATCCATGCATATTCGGTCAACCCTTCGAGGCCATAGACCATGAAGGACATCAGGCCGAACAGCATCGCGAGGATTAGGCCTAATAGAATGGGTAACATGACTGGCTCCAGTAAAGAACGATTCTTGTTAAGAATATTAGTAAATAATTAACAGTAAGCAATAGGTTTGATAGCCGATCCATGATCGAGTTCAAACTTTAAGATATGCCACACATAATCAAAGGTTTGCAGTTTGATCTACTGAGTGGGGCCCCACTGCCCGTGACTGCCGGATCAGGCACATGATTGTAAGCAATGCACGTGATTCGGCGTCTAAGTTGATGGCGCGTGCCTGCCGGGATTTTGCCGGCCGGCCGAACACATGCCTTACCGCAGCGGCAGGAAGATACGGCACCTCACCGCAAACAGTGTGATGAACAACGAGGTTGATGACCCATGATCGATACCGCCCCGCTACTACAGCCTTCGGGTTTCCCGCAGCTGAGACGAGACAGACTGGAGATACTGCAGGTCAATCTCGGCTACCGCTGCAACCTCTCCTGTGTCCACTGTCACGTCAATGCCGGCCCTAAACGCAGCGAGGAGATGAGCCGGGAGACGGTCGAGCAGGTGCTCGAGTGCCTGGATACACAACGGCTGACAACCCTGGATCTGACCGGAGGCGCCCCTGAGCTCAACCCCCATTTCCGCTATCTGGTCGAGACGGCAAGCGCCATGGGCGTGCATGTCATCGATCGATGCAACCTGGCCATACTGCTCGAGCCCGGACAGGAGGACCTGGCCGAGTTCCTCGCCGCCCAGGGCGTCGAAATCGTCGCTTCACTGCCGTGTTACCTGGAGGAGAACGTAGACAGTCAACGCGGCAAAGGCACCTATCAGGTGAGCACCCAGGCCTTGCAGCGCCTGAACCGGCTCGGCTACGCCGCGGAAGACTCGGGGCTCGAACTCAATCTGGTCTACAACCCCCAGGGACCCAGCTTGCCGCCACCGCAGGAACCCCTGGAGGCGGATTACAAGCGGGAATTGTTTCAGCGCTACCGGATTCGCTTCAATCGACTCTTCACCATCGCCAATATGCCGATCCAGCGCTTCGGCAGTCTGCTCTACTCCACGGGCGAGTTCGACGCCTATCTGCGCTTGCTGAGGGAATCCCATCGTGACGAGAACCTGGATGTGGTGATGTGTCGCCGGCTGGTCAGCATCGATTGGCAGGGCTATCTCTACGATTGCGACTTCAATCAGATGCTGAAGATACCGCTTGCACTGGCCACCAAGTCGCGTCCCCACGTGCGGGATCTGATCGGCAGGGATCTGACCGGCGCGCCGATTCGCGTGGGCGAGCACTGTTACGGATGTACCGCCGGACAGGGCAGCAGTTGCGGGGGGGCCTTGGGCGATTAGATGAGGCTGAGCATCATCATACCGGTGCTGAACGAAGGTGAGCAGGCGCTGGCCTGCCTCAAGCATCTCGCGCCCCTGCGTGCGGCGGGACATGAACTGATCATGGTGGATGGTGGTAGCACCGATCTGCAGAGCGATCGGCTCGCGCCCTGGCTCGATCACCTGCTCGGCAGCAGCCCAGGCCGTGCCTTTCAGATGAATCTCGGTGCCGGCAAGGCCGTGGGTGACGTGCTGTGGTTCCTGCATGCCGATACCCGGCCGACGGGGGATGCCGCAGCCGCCATCCGGGCGGCAATCGACGACGGTTGCGGCTGGGGGCGGTTCGATGTCCGTCTCGATGGTTGCCATCCCCTGTTGCGTCTGGTCGAGAGACTGATGAACCTGCGTTCCCGCTGGAGCGGTATCGCCACCGGCGATCAAGGCATCTTCGTGCGGCGTGAGCTGTTCGAACAGGCGGGTGGTTTTCCGCAGCAGGAGCTGATGGAGGACATCGAGCTCTGCGCGGCATTGAAGCGACTGCAGCCTCCCTGTTGCCTGCATCAGCGGCTGATCACCTCCAGCCGCCGCTGGGAACAGCGCGGTATCCTGCGTACCATTCTGCTGATGTGGGGCTTGCGCCTGGCCTACCGCATGGGAGTGAGTCCGCGCCGTCTGGCGACTTTCTACAAGCCGTGTCCGACAACGCCGTCCTGATCTTCGCCAAGGCGCCGTTGCCGGGAGCGGTCAAGACGCGGCTGATACCGCGTCTCGGCAGCGAGGGCGCGGCACAACTCTATACCGGACTGCTCAAACGGGAAGTCGGCTGGATTGCCGAGCAGACGCCCTATGCGATCGAACTCTGGACCACTCCGGTGCTCGATCATCCGGTCTTCCTCGAGCTGGCCGAGCGCCATCGCCTGAAACGCTTTCCCCAGTCCGGCACGGACCTCGGCATGCGCATGGAGTGCGCCGCACGGGAGGCCCTGGCACGCCATGCGCGCGTGGTCCTGGTCGGTGTCGACTGTCCGGCGCTGGATGCTTCCCATCTGCAGCAGGCGTTCCGCTGGCTGGAGCAGGATGTGGATGCGGTGTTGGGACCGGCGGTTGACGGGGGCTACGTGCTGCTGGGTCTGAAACGCTGCCATCCGCGTCTGTTCCGGGGACACGCCTGGGGCGAGAGCACGGTGGCGTCGACCACCCGTGAAGCCCTGCGGGAGATCGGATGGCGATGGCGGGAGCTGCCGCAACTGTGGGATCTCGACCGTCCTGCTGACATGAGGCAATTACTGCAGCTCGGAATTGAGCTGCCCATTGAGTGATGTCACCGCCCAATGGTACTTACTCAAGCCAATACCGTAAGTCCCGTTCGTTGTATCGCCCGTGAATCGGTGCGGCAAGCCGCACCCTACGGTTTAATGATGGGTAGGGTGCGGCT
>JBNKYJ010000090.1:0-15183 GCA_050300835.1 Sedimenticolaceae bacterium | reverse complement strand
ATAGATCTCCTTGCCGTGGCCAAAGGGAAACTCATCGTCGGCCGGACGCTTTGCCCGGGCCATGCCGTAGAGCAGCAATCCCTGATTGCCGGTATCGACCAGCGAGTGTATGCCCTCCGACAGCATGGCCGAGCTGCCGGTGAACAGGGCCGCCACGAACTTGGTCACTGCAATCAGCGTATTCCCCGCAAGGGCGGCGAAGATCACCTTTTTCGATCCGGATGCCATGGATCCTCCTGAAACGTCGCTTCCACAAGGCCTAGGGCAGCAATTCGTGCGGCCCGAACGGGCGCCATTATCCCCCGAGTCGGAGAATGAAAACAGGGCAGGATGTCTGCCCCCCACGCGAGCGGATCAGACGGCTCACCTTCCCACAACCTTTCGGCTAGACTGTGCAAGTGCATCACTTGCGCATCCAGGCTGTAGATAGACGAATCCGAGCACGCCAACCAGAGCCCCGTCTCGACAACAACAGGCCGCCACTCGGACATATAGCGCAAAGCTCGGGGAAAGGGTTCACCCGGCCCGTCACCCCAGCACGGCAGATCAACGGCAGACACCGCATTCAACAAGGACTGCCACAACAGCAACAACAATGCTGTATCGCCTTGCCACCTAAGGAGCCCGCATGAAATCCCAACTTAACGCCTTGTTACTGCTATGGCTTGCGCTTCTGTCCCTCAACGCCGCCGATGCCGCCACAAGTGACCTGCCTCCGATCAGCACCAGCGGCGAATGGCATCCCGGCAAGTTTGTCTGGGCCGATCTGGTCACGGATGACATCGAGAAAGCAAAGCGGTTTTACACTGATCTGCTGGGCTGGGAATTCCGGCAGGCGAGTGTGCCGGGGCGCAGCTACCAGATCGCTTTCAACGGGGAGCGTCCGATCAGCGGTCTACTGCAAGCACCGCATAAGCAGGCTTCAAAGGGGCAGCCTCGGTGGATCAGCTACCTCTCCGTGACCGAAGTGGGGCAGGCCCTGCAATCGGTGGTGATCAATGGCGGCAAGGTCCTGTTGGCACCGAAGCGTCTGCCTGAACGGGGTGAACAGGCCATCGTCAGGGATGCGGAGGGCGCCGTCTTCGGCGTCATGAAAACCAGCAAAGGTGATCCACAGGACTATCTGGCCGAACCGGGCGACTGGATATGGGAACAGCTGCTCAGCCGTGACGCCGAAGGCGCAGGCCGGTTTTACCAGACCCTGGCTGACTACACGGTCATCGAGGATCCGAAGAGCCGGCTCCCCGACACCCTGATACTGATCGCCCACGGCTATGCCAGAGCCACGGTGACGACCATCCCCGCAGACCGCCCGTCACTGCAACCCACCTGGTTGCCGTTCGTTCGGATCGCGGACATCCGGGATTCCGTTGCACGGACGGTCGCCCTGGGGGGGCGGGTATTGCTAGCACCCAGACCGGATCTGCTGCAGGGACGACTGGCCGTGATAGCCGACCCGAGCGGCGCGGCACTCGGCCTGGTCGAGTGGGACAACCCCCAAACCGGGGAGGAGAAGTGATCATGACCGACTTCAACGTCATTCGCACACTACTCCTCGGCTTGTTCATCGCGGGTCTTCTTGGTGGTTGCTCCAGCACGGGTGGCTCGGTCAGTGGCAGCGCCTACTACGGCACCGGCTGGTACGACCCCTGGTACTACGGCCGTCCCTACTACGGCGACGACATCATCATCGTCAATCCTCCACCACGACCCGAGCCCCCGGACCGCCCCACGAGACCGGAGAGACCGGAAAAACCGATCGAACCCCGGCCACCCGTCAAGCCGCTTCCGTCGCCACGCCCGATGCCGTCGATACCGACCCGGCCTCGACCCTCACCCCGCCCCATGTTGCGGCGGTGAACCTGGCGGGTTACCGCAGGTCAGCGCGCCGGGTGGCAGCCATCCTGGCGCTTTTAGCCGTGTAATCCGCTAGGATTACGGGCATAAAACAATAAGCAAGGTCTTCTGTCATGACATCGAACGAAACAACGACCACTCATACCGCCTCCGCGGACCTGATGAACACCCTCATCAGGTTCGCCCTTCTCGCCCTCATCGCCATCCTCAGTTACCGCATCTTCGCCCCGTTCGAAGGCATGATGCTGTGGGGACTGATTCTGGCCGTCGCGCTCTACCCCCTGCATCAGGGCCTGGCCAAGCGCATGGGACAGAAACAGGGCCGGGCGGCGACCCTCATCGTCGTCATCGGTTTGTTGATCATCGGATTGCCGACCGGTTTCGTGGCGACATCGTTCGTCAACGAGATACTCGGCGTGCGCGACATCCTGTCCAGCGGCAGCGTGAGCATCCCGCCGCCCGATGCGTCCGTGGCCGGCTGGCCGCTGGTGGGCGAGAAGCTGCATGCCGCCTGGCAGCTGGCCGCCAGCGATTTCCCCGCCTTCGTCCAGCAGTACGCGCCCTGGATCAAGGAGACCACCAAATCGGCCCTGAAGCTGCTGCAGAGCGGTGCGGGCGGCGCCTTCCTCTTCCTCGCCTCGCTCATCGTGGCCGGCATCATGATGGCCTACGGCGAATCGGGCAGTGGAGCCACGCAACGGATCTACAACCGCCTGGCCGGGCCTGAGAAGGGCCCCCGGCTGTTCCGGCTCACGGTGGCCACCATACGCTCGGTGGCCGCCGGCGTGGTCGGCGTGGCCTTCATTCAGGCGCTGCTGCTCGGTGTCGGCTTCGTGCTGGCCGGGATACCGGGAGCCGGCATCCTGGCGCTGATCGTGCTGTTGATCGGCATCGTCCAATTGCCCGCCCTCGTCATCACCCTGCCGGTCATCGCCTACCTCTGGTGGGCGGGCGACGCCTCCACCCTGGCCAGCGTGTTCTACACCGTCTACCTGCTGGTGGCGGGCGCGGCCGACGGCTTTCTCAAGCCCATGCTGCTTGGACGCGGGGTCGATGCCCCGATGCCGGTGATCCTGCTCGGCGCCCTCGGCGGCATGGTCTCCGCCGGCATCATCGGGCTCTTTATCGGCGCAGTGATCCTGGCCGTCAGCTACGAGGTTTTCATAGCCTGGGTGAATCTGGACGCGGAGCCCTCAGCTCCCCTCCCCGACCAGCTGCCCGGGGGTGACGCGAGCAGCGAGTAAGCCGTTCATGCGTGCAACCTTCTTGCCCTGGATACCACGCACTCTGCTCCTGCTGCTGGTGCTGCAGCAGAGCGCCTGCACCACGCTCGGACCCGACTACCAGGAGCCGAAGGTGGCGTGGCTGGAGAGCTGGAAGAGCAGCCTCTACGGACAGGCCGTCACCCCCGCTGAGCGCAACGATGCGGATCTGCGTTTCTGGTGGCGACTGTTCAACGACGAGACGCTCAACCGGCTGATCGAAACACTCCGGCAGGAGAATCTCTCCCTGCGCATCGCCGGGCTGCGTATCCTGGAGAGCCGTGCCCAACTCGGTATCGCCGACAGTACCCGCTATCCGCAATTGCAGCAGCTCGGCGGCGCCGTCACCTACATCAACAGTCGGGACCAGGGTGGCGCCCTGCCCGACAGCAGCCAGAGCTTCGTCAGCTATCAGGCGGGTTTCAACCTGGCCTGGGAGCTCGATTTCTGGGGCCGCTTCCGGCGCGGCATCGAGTCGGCCGACGCCGCCTACTTCGCCTCCATCAGCAACCAACAGGAGGTGCAGGTCCTGCTCGTGGCCCAGACCGCCGACCTCTACTTCACCTACCTGACCACCCGGCATCGCATCGACATCGCGCGCAAGAACGCGCAGATCCAGAAGCGCAGTCTCGACATCACCGAGCAGCTGTTCAACCAGGGCCAGGGTTCCGAACTCGATCTGCAACAGGCCAAGACCCAATACCTGGCCACCCTGGCCACCATCCCGGACCTGGAGGTGGCCCTGACCAGGACGCGCAATGCCCTGGCCACCCTGCTGGGGCGTCCACCCGGCGAGCTGCCCGAGCTGCGAAGCGTCGAGCCCGCGCTGCCGCAGCTGGACAGCCTGCTGATCGAGGCCATCCCCTCGCGCCGGCTGCTGCAGCGTCCGGACGTGCGCACGGCGGCCTGGCAGGTGGCGGTACAGTCGGCTCAGATCGGCATCGCCGAGGCCGATTTCTACCCCAGCATCAACCTGCTGGGCAGTCTCGGCTGGTCCGGCAACTCGTTGAACGGCGCGGCCGACAACACCCTGCTCAGCGTCGGTCCCGCCCTGACCTGGAACCTGTTCGACCACGGGCGCATCGGCAACAACGTACGGCTGCAGGATGCCCGCCTGCAACAGCTCATCGAGCAGTATCAGGAGACGGTGCTGCAGGCGGCGCGCGAGATCGACGACGCGGCCTTCACGGTCGTCAAAACGAAACAGCAGCAACAGTTGCTGCGGGCCTCGGTCGTCGCCGCGGAGCGCTCCCTCGAGATCGCCAACACCCGCTACCGCGAAGGCTACTCGAGTTTTCAGCGCGTGCTCGACGCCCAGAGGGCGGTGGCGACCCAGGCCGACCGCGAACTGGCCAACCAGGGCGGCCATCTCAGCGCGGTGATCGCCCTCTACAAGGCCCTGGGCGGCGGCTGGCTGGAAACCCCCATCGACGCCCTGATACCGGCGTCGGTCCGCGACACCATGCAGCAGCGCAGCGACTGGGGTGATCTGCTGACCGCTCCCCTGCCCACCCGACAGACATCCGCCACGGAGCCGACACCGTATGAATGAAACGGTCACACCCGATGAAGCGCAAGCCGTAGAGAGCGATGCCGCCCCGGCAAAACAGGCGCTCAACAAGGGCGCTCTATTCATATTCATGCTCATTCTATCGAACCTGGTCTGGTACCTGCTGGCCGATCGCTTCACACCCTACACCACCCAGGCCAGGGTCCAGGGTTATGTGGTCGGCGTGGCACCCAAGGTGGCGGGGGCGGTGACCCAGGTCTGGGTGAAGAACAATCAGGAGGTGGCGGCGGGAGACCCCCTGTTCGAAATCGACCCCTCCCAATACACCATCGCCCTCAACAGCGCCCGTTCCGAACTCGAGAACGCCCAGCGCCAGGTCGGTGCCGGCTCAGCCGGGGTCGAATCGGCGCAGGCCAAACTGCGTGGCGCACTGGCCAACGAACTGAAGGCGGAGAAGGACTACCGACGCCTGCAGCGCCTCTTCAAGGAGGACCCGGGTACCATCTCGGTACGTCGCCTGGAGGTCTCGCAGGCCTCCCTCGAGCAGGCCCGGGCCAGCGTCACCGCCGCCGAGGCCGAAATCCAGCGCGCCATCGAACAGAAGGGCGGCGACGAGGAGACCAACAACTCCATTCTGAAAGCGGCGCAGAACGCCGTCGACAAGGCCGAGCTGGACCTGGGCAACACCGTGGTCCGCGCCTCCACCCGCGGCGTGATCACCGACCTGCAGGCCGAAGCGGGGCAGTATGCCGGCACCGGCAGCCCGGTCCTCACCCTGGTTTCCATTCACGATGTCTGGATCAACGCGGAGTTCACCGAGAACAACCTCGGCCATCTCGAACCGGGCAGCGCGGTGGAGATCATCTTCGACGCCCTGCCCGGGCAGGTGCTCGAGGGAGAGGTGCGCAGCATCGGCGTCGGCGTCGACACCGGCCAGAGCCAGAAGCCGGGTACCCTGCCGAGCGTGCAGAACAGCCGTGACTGGCTGCGGCAGGCCCAGCGCTTCCCGGTCATCATCGGCTTCGATGTCGACCAGCAGGAGGTACTGAGCCGACAGCTACGCGTCGGCGGGCAGGCCTCGGTCATCGCCTATACCGAGGGACACGGCGTATTGAAACTGCTGGGCAAGCTCTACATCCGTCTCATGAGCCTGCTCTCCTATGCCTACTGAGGCCGGCCAGGGCATGCCCGTTGCCGCCAGGCGGGCCTTTCGCCTCAGCCTGACGACCGCGCTCGCCCTGGTCATCGCCTATGCGATGCAGCTTCCTCTGCCTTTCCTGGCGCCTCTGTTCGCCATTTTGCTCACGCTCAAGCCGGCCCCCCCCATGGGCTTGAAGGGATTGCTGAAAGTCATTCTGGTGGTGATGCTCACCTTGAGCAGCGGACTCCTGTTGACCCCACTCCTGAACTATTACGCTGCCCTCGGCGTCGCCATCGTCGCCCTCGGCATCTACTTCAGCACCTACCTGACGGTGGCGCGGGAAAACGCCGCCATCATCGGTACCCTGCTGACCCTCGGTATCACGCTGATCTCGGCCGCCGGAGCGGCCAGCTCCGCCCTCTCGCTGGCGGTTATCCAGGGCATCGCGATCGGCATCGCGATAGCGACGATCAGCCAATGGTTGGTCTATCCCTTCTTCCCCGAACCCGAGTCCCCACCCGGCAAGCAAGCCCAAGCCAAGCGCACCGCCAGCGATTTCAACTGGATCGCCCTGCGCACTACCCTGATCGTGATGCCGGTCTACCTGCTGGTGCTGATCAATCCGGCCTCCTACATGCCGCTGATGATGAAATCGACCGTGCTGGCACAGCAGGTATCGTTCGCGGACGCGAAGACCGCGAGCCGGGAACTGCTCGGCGCCACCCTGCTCGCCGGCCTGCTGGCGGTGCTGATCTGGTTCGGCCTCAAGATGGCGGTCAATCTGTGGATGTTCTTTCTCTGGATGACCCTGTTCGGCCTCTACATCGCCGGCAAGTTCTACCGCGTCCTGCCCAGCAGGCACGGCCCCGGTTTCTGGCAGGATGTGTTCGTCACCCTGCTGATCATTCTCGGTCCGGCGGTGCAGGACAGCGCCAATGGCAAGGACGTCTATACCGCATTCCTGGTGCGCATGGGGCTGTTCCTGGCCTTGTCCCTCTACGCCGGGCTGGCGGTCTATACCCTGGACCTGTTGCGGGAGTGGCGACGACCGTCTATTACGCCACCCACAGCTCATGAGGAGTACACCTGATGCTGTTGAACCTCATTCTCGGCCTCTCCACCATGGTCCTGTGTCTGCTGTTGCAGTCCGTGTTGCTGATCCTGGTGCTCAGGTATTACGCCGGCCAGAAGCACCGGCTCGATGAACCCGGCTTCTGGTCCAACCTGATGGTAATCAAAAGCATCATGCTGCTGCTGGTACTCGGCAACCTGGGACAGGTCGCCGTGTGGGCGCTCCTGTTCCAGTTCCTCGGCGAATTCGAACGCTTCAGAGAGGCCTTCTATCACTCCGCCGTCAATTTCGCGACCCTGGGTTATGGCGATATCGTCATGTCGGTGCAATATCGACTGCTAGGACCGCTGGAATCGATCAACGGGGTACTCATGATCGGCGTTTCCACGGCAGCACTGATGGCGGCATTTCAGGACATCATGAAACGGCGGCCAGGAAACGACGCGACCTGAACAGCATTAAAAGCCTTCGCCTGGCCGAGCCTAGGGCAAGGTCATCGCCCACAAACACTGAAGAAGACAGGGCGCTAAATAACTCACGATGAAGGTTTGACACGCAGCCATCGCGGCACCCGTTGATAGGGCGAGGCTGTCTGGACATGTTGAGGAGACCGCCAGCGGATACTGATGCTTACCACTGGATGTGTCGTGACCATCGAGGATGCCGATCGGCTTTGCTGCCGTCTCACCCATGAGTGCTCCATTGACTCACAAGAGAGGAAAGCCGGTTCACATTGCGTGAACCCTAAAATGAACTGGCGACCTGAGGATACTTAAATCCACAGGTCGCCAGGTTCACTTGGGTCAAGCCGCTAAGGACTGATCACTAGTCCTGCACAGTACCGCTAATGCCGCCTTGGACTTCTATACGTGTCGGCGCCGAAACGGTGTTGTTGGTGACCGTGATGTTTGACGTATTCCGTAGCTGTATACCTGTCTTGAGCGCTACGATATCGTTTCCATCGATGATATGGCCGGTCAGACCGGAGGACACCATGCCCAGGGTCGAGTCACGAACGATATTGTCGTAAATCCGTGCATCATAAGCGTCATCGTGGACGACCAGCGCCTCACCCGGGCTGGAACTCGTCGGCCGGAAGCCTTCCATGTAGACGCCGGATACGACCACATCGTGCGAGTCTTTGATGTCGACACCGTTTTCACGGTTGTGATGGAAGTATCCGCCTGCGATATAGACTCTCGAGGCCGATCCCCGGCTTGCGTCACCCACCTGGATGGAGTCACCACTGCAATCATAGATCTCGGCTTCCATAACCCAGACATCGTCAGCCATGACTTTCATGCCGTGGAAATCCTGTTCGGCCGCGTCCACTCTGTTGTCACCGAAACCGTGAATGCTGCCACCGATCCAGACGCTATAGGAGCTCATGCGGACTGCGGACGAATGACCGGTATCGACCCCAGGACCGGACACCTCGACATCACGAACCACGCAATTGCTGCAGCTCGCGGTAAAATGCGGGCCATCGGTGCCAGGCGCATTGACCTTTCCGCCTTGCAGAACCACATACGATCCTGACAGCGTCAGCGAACTGAATGTCGCCCCTGATGCATCGATCAAGCAGGGATTCGATGCCGTACCGGTACAACTCAGCGTCTTCGACCCTTGCGAGCCGGTGACTGTTTCACTTACGGGATAGTTGCCCCTGACATCAAAGCCCAGAGCCGCGGACGGATCCGGAATGCCGCGGTATTGGGAATCTTGTGCGATCTGTGGCGGCGCCACGGTCACGCCACCCTCGATTGAAAGCAGAGGGGGGTTCGGCGGTGCAGCTTGTGCTAATGCAGGTACCGCAAACAGAAGAAATAGTGCTGTATGGTGCTTCATCGGTTAATCTCCGTCGACGGTGCGTTTAAATTGCCCAGCAATCTCAGCAACCAGCCGGATGGTCCTATTTTTTGAGCTCCCTGAAAACCGCCAGTGGGAAACCTTCTCATTCCCATCAGCAAGCTTCTGACAGCTCCGCTATCTTTGGTAACGCCCTTAAAGCCCATGTTTAACCACCTGTTCTTCAGAGAGTTACCGCTCTTGATGCCTTAATATTTGATTAATCTTTCCTAACTTGCAAGAGACCCAGTTCGCGTAGTCCGGTGAAGTTGGATTATGATCCTAATTCTGTGAGCCGCATACCTGGGTTAATGTGACCCGCTCATCACTGAACAGTTGCACGGAGTGGCTCAAAAGCACTTGCCAACTCAGCATGGCGCAGATCCATTGTCGAAAATAGACCCGGAGGTCTACATCGGTCATCCAGAAACAGCCCAATCCCGGCTATCCAGGGGCCGTGAGGTCTTCTGATCCCAAGGTCCCAAGGCTACCAAACCAGCCTCGATTACTCTCTCGGCAGCCCGCTGAATAAATTGACGACCTGGATCACACAAATGGCAAGCCATTTGCCGGATGAAAGGGGTGCACAGCCTGAAGATGCAGACTGGCGGGGACTTCACAGTGCCCATCCAGCCGGACAATGGCAGAACCGGTACCGTGAAAAGCCGGCTATGATCAACCTGTCGCCAGCACCGCTTCCGACCCGGAACCGCAAATACCCCATAACAATACGGGCTAAATGACGCTGTGGAGAAACCTGGGGGGAAAACAAAGTGTTCTGTACGTCCATGTCTGGTATGAATATTTGGAGCCGGCGAGAGGATTCGAACCCCCGACCAGCTGATTACAAATCAGCTGCTCTACCAGCTGAGCTACGCCGGCTTGAAGCAGTGAATTCTATGCATTTAGGCCGAGCGTGGCAAACTCATTGGCAAGGAGATTCGTTCAGCTCAAACTGAGGATTTTCCTCGCTGAGTTCCTGCCAGCGATCCTCGTTGAGTGGACTTTCCCCGGTGTATTGAAAATTAAGCCAGTAGTTTGTCTTCTCCCGATATCTGGGCTGGACCTCGGGCTCGAAACCCATTGCCGCAATCTTGTCACGACGAGCCTGCGCTCGTTCTTGGTCCCGGAACAATCCCAATGAAATGGCGTGTGCGAGCTTGCCGCTGGTAAATCGCCAAATGTCATCCACGCCTGCCGCCTCAAGCTGCTTGGCTATCTTGATCGCCGTCTCACGATCGGGCTGGGGCGGGATCAATACCCAGAAACCGGCCTGTTCGTTTATAGCCTCGGAGGCAATTTCGGTCTTGACCCCCTGCGCCAGTAATCTGACCGAGAGCAGCTCGGCCTGGGATCGTTTACCGAAGGCGCCGACGCTGGCACAGATCGGCTCGCTGGGCGGTTCCGGCGGCTCGGGTGGCGGTGTCTCCTCCGCAAGTGGCGGCTCGTCAGCTTCGACCACGGCCGGCAGTTGCGGCGACTCGGCCGGCTGACTTGGTTCCGGAGTGCCGGGAGCACCCGCTTCGGTGACAGGCGGGAGGGGCAGGATCGCCGGAGGAGCGTCCTGAGTGGCGACATTCGCGTCGCCAGCGGGTTCATCCACCAGAAGCAGCTGACCCACGTCAGCCGGCGGTGAACCGCGGGAGGCCATACCATCCCGCTGTGGAAAGAGCCAGATGAACATCCCCAGATTGGCGACCAGTAGAATGTAGAAAAGCCACTTCATTGTCTGTCGATTTGCCTTGCCTGAAGTCTCAGTCCCTGAAGAATTAGATGGGGTACCACACGATAGGTCGAGGTAAGGTGATCCGCCACCAGGTTGGCAAAGCCTCCCGTCAGGAGGCAGTCGACGTCCCCGCCGCTCACCTCGCGTAGCCGCTCCCTCATGGTTTCGATGGACGATGTGGTCGCCAGCATAGCACCGGAGGCGATCCCTGCTGCGGTGTCGGTCGCAAATCCATTGATATCGTCACTTTCTTCCCAATCCGGCAGATCGGTATGCGCACGAAGACAGCGACTAAAGAGCGCCAACCCGGGCAGAATGGCGCCGCCCAGATGGCGACCCTCGCCATTCATGCCGTCAAGCGTCGTTGCGGTGCCACAGTCTACGACAAGCAAGGGACGCTTAGAAATGGCGCGCCCCGCCAACAGTCCCAGCCAGCGGTCGACACCCAGCTGCTCGGGGATGCGGTAGCCGTTGACCACGCCCAGCTCGGCGGCGCGCGTGCGGGCGAAAACGGGTGTGATCTGCCAGTACGACGCCATCCAGGCTTGGAGTTCACTCAAGCGCTCGGGCCGCAGCACCGTAGCTATATGGACTTGGGCAGGCCGACTCGATCCCTGCAGCCGAGGAATCAATGTGGATGCGGGATCCACTGAAGGGCAACTGTGGGCCACACCCTGCGCCAGCTGCTCACCGCTCGCCCACTTTACTGAGCTGTTGCCGAAATCCATGTACAGCTCCATCGGCTTACTCCGTATCGCGGCGCAAACTGACCTCGCCGGCATGAAACAGCCGTTGTTCACCATCGATGCGCAGCTTCAGAGCACCAGAGGCGTCGATACCGAGATGTTCGCCGCGATGACACTGACTGGGACTGCGCACCTCCACCTGTTGTCCGATCATCAGGTCATGACGCTGCCATTCATCGAGAAAGCCGCTCAAACCAGACGACTGATAGTCCCTGGCCACCCTTCTCAGCTCCGTGATCAGGCGCGCGGCCAGTTGGCTTCGACTGTGCGGTTCCACATGGGGTATGGAGCTGAGATCGATCCAGGGCTGATCGATGGCATTTCCCGCCGCCCCCAACCAGGTGTTGAGACCGACACCGATCACCACCTGTGATGGACCACCGGCTTCTCCCGAAACCTCCAACAGAAGACCGGCCAGCTTTTTCTGCTGCCACAGAATATCATTGGGCCACTTCAGTCCCACATCCACGCATCCTAAGGCGTGTAGCGCACGCAGGACACCGACGGCCGCCGCCAGACTGAGACCGGCGACTTCCATCGGCGGCATCTCGAAGCGCCAGAGCATGGAGAGATAGACATTGCGCCCGAAGGGCGAGACCCATTGCCGTCCATGACGCCCCCTGCCGGCCAGCTGGTACTCGGCCAGGCAGACGGCACCGGAAGGTTCGCCCAAGGCACCCTGCTGCATCATCCAAGTATTGGTGGATTCGAGCACCGGATGGAGGTGCAGTCGCTCGAACTCCGCCCGTTCGGCCTCAGGCATATGGGCCAACAGCTCCTCCCGATCGAACAGGTCCAGTGGTTCGCGCAGGCGATAACCCCGTCCCTTGACCGCATCGACCTCGAGGCCGAAATCACGCTTCAGGGGTTGCAGCCGCTTCCAGACACCGGCACGGCTGATACCGAGCAGTCGACCCAACTCCTCACCCGAATGGAAGCTCCCGTCAGCCAGGGTACGTATGAGGTCAAGCTCGCTTTGCATGGTCCTGCAACCAGCCGTTTTGTAACCGGCGCTGTTTTTCATCGAGCTCCGGATTGAGATAAAAGGAGCAGGTATCCGACGGCGCCGGCAACGGCTTCAGCTCGAAGGCCATCAGCTCATCACGGCGAAACAGATGGAGAGTAACCCGGCTCTCGGCCACCCGTTGTGACAGGTAGCTCTCCAAACCCTTGGCGTCCATACGCAGACCATCGACGGCGATGATCAGATCCCCAGCCGACAGACCGGCCGCCTGTGCTGCCCCGCCATCGAAAACCTGCAGCAACAGAACACCATTGGGCTGCTGCTCGAAACGGGCGCCCAACACCGGCTTGCCCTGCTCCGTTTCAGGCCGCTTGTCCACTACACCGCCCAGATCGGCGGCGCTCTTCGCCGGCAGCAGATGGAGCTCGATACCGAATTCCTGCAGGGTCTCGCTCAGGGTGAGCTCCCTGGTGGAGCGAACCCAACGTTCGAAATCGTCCTTGAAATCGATTCCTGTCACCTCTTCCACCAAACGTTCGAACGCACCCTCCGGTAGGCCCACACCAGGCTTACCGTACTGTTGCCACAGTGCCTGCATGACCTGGTCCAGAGATTGCTCGCCATCGGTGCGTATGCGGATGCTGAGGTCCAGCATCATCGCCACCAGCGCA
This sequence comes from Sedimenticolaceae bacterium, assembly GCA_050300835.1. GTDB lineage: Bacteria > Pseudomonadota > Gammaproteobacteria > Chromatiales > Chromatiaceae > Thiodiazotropha. The sequence goes on along the minus strand of JBNKYJ010000090.1, from coordinate 2,386 downwards.
CCCTTGGCATAGTAACTGACGATGGCATTGGGGGCGTTTTCATCCTGCTTGTAAAACTTGGTCCAGGCATCGAAGGAGGATTCCTCAAGGGTCTGCTTGGTTCGGCCACTGCCGCGCATCACCCGTGTCACACCCTCGGCCACCATCTCGAAATAGTCCTTGATCTCGATGACGCCACTGCGCAGCAGGAGCAACTCATCGTAATAGGAGGTGATGCCCTCGAAGATCCAGAGTTGGCGTGTATAGACCTCGTTTGCCGTTCCCTCCCGCTGAAAGACCTCCGGTGTGATGCGCTTGACGTTCCAGAGGTGAAAGTACTCATGACTGCAGAGACCCAGCAGACGGCGATAGCCTGGTGTTATCTCCTTCACCGTCGGTACCGGGAGGCTGTCACGACCAATCATCAGGCTGGTGGAATTCTTGTGCTCCAGTCCGCCATAGCCGCTTCCCACCACCCAAAGCAGAAACAGATACTCCTCGACCGGCAGTTCACCGAACAGCGCCGCCTCCGCTTCACAGATCCTGCCGAGATCCCTGCAGATGCGATCGAGATCGGCAGAGTGCCGCCCGCAGATCACAAATCGATGTGGCACATCCCGTACCTGGAATGTACCTTGAGTGAAATCGCTCATCTCCACCGGGTGGTCGAGCAGGGTCTCGTAATCGGACACCCGATAGCGCCCGAAACCCATGGGATCGACCTCGAGCGGCGGCATCGAAACAGCCAGTCTCCAGTCGGTGTAGTGCTCACCGTCCGGCTTCTGGATCTCGACTTCGCACGGCTCCGCTTCACGTCCCTGGATACCCAGAAAAAGACAGGAACCGTTGAAATACGCATGCGTGGTATCCACATGAGCACCGCGCACGGAGAGGTCCCAGGCGTAGACCCGATAGGTCAGTGTCAATGCCTTATCAAGGGCCTCACCGATATACCAGGTCTGTTTATCCAGCTTGATCAGCTGGACGGGTCGTTGGTCGCACTCCGCATCTATGGCAACAATATGGCGAGCGAAATCGCGCACCATATAACTACCGCGGATCCAGGCAGGCAGATAGAGTGTGACAGGAGCAGAACCGGGATCAGGGACCTCAAGTCGCACCTCGAGCAGATGCGCTTCCGGGTGTATCGGTTTGATGCTGTAACGAATCATTGACGGCTCCACTCCAGCACCGCTTTTTGCGCGGGTGCGTTCAAAGGACGTGCAACCAGCCCGGAGATGGAGGCCGTTACCACATATTCGGCTCCGGGAACTGCCGGCATATAGACGGAGCTGCCAAATACACTGTCGATGAGACCGATCTGGTCTGTAATGGAAGAGATGATTTCATCAGTCCAGGCGAGTGTGGATGCCAGTTCATACCGATTCATGATTTCCCGGCCTGATGCGGTCACACCCCGCTCTTCGAGTCGCTCGAGCCTGACGATGGGCTCCTTACCGAACAGCGACATCCAGGGCTTCCATTTCACGAAGCGGGCGTCGAGTCGCCACTGTGGCGTCTGGATGAAGAAGGTATCGGCATGTCCGGTATAAACCAGACGTAGCGGTAGGCCTCGGTCGCTAGGCTGCCCGACATGGACCTCAGCCAGAGTGACCTCATGCGTGAGCTGCTGATAGGTTTGAAGATTCAACAACAACAGGCTGAAGAAGCCGCCGACCAGAAGAAATGGAAGACCGATAAACCCGTTGACGCTGGCCGCCATCAGGCGTCTGCGGCGAAACAGAAGAAAGAAGGCGTAGCCCGCAAACAGCAGGCCTATCGACAACAGAAGTAATGTGACAACCATGCGCTGAGTTTAAAGAATATCCGAGAGAAAAAAACCCGAATTACGCTCAATGAGAAAAAAGCGCGAACTACACGCATAAAAAAACCCCGAATTCATAAGAATTCGGGGTTTTGGAATAAAAACCTGGCAGTGTCCTACTTTCGCATGGGGAGACCCCACACTATCATCGGCGCTAAGTCGTTTCACTTCCGAGTTCGGGATGGGATCGGGTGGTTCCAACACGCTATGGCCGCCAGGCAAACTGGTTGAAAAATAGGGGTCAGAGTCAATATCACTCGCTCCGAGTGAATGTCGCAAGTCAGAGCATGAGATATTGACTCTGACCCCTATTTTTCTAATTCGGTAAGATCGCATTTGGGTTGTTTGTTGCGTTCGCTTGAACCTGACCCAAAACGTTTGGGTGTTATATGGTCAAGCCTCACGGGCAATTAGTACTGGTTAGCTTCATACATTGCTGTACTTCCACACCCAGCCTATCAACGTTGTAGTCTTCAACGGCCCTTCAGGGACCTCAAGGGTCCAGTGAGATCTTATCTTGGGAGGGGCTTCCCGCTTAGATGCTTTCAGCGGTTATCCTGTCCGTATATAGCTACCCGGCAG
>JBNKYJ010000089.1:0-27450 GCA_050300835.1 Sedimenticolaceae bacterium | reverse complement strand
TGCGGGGATTCTCGTAGTGGTCCAGGACCTTGTCACTGTATGCCATGTCTTTAAAACCTCAATCTATTGCGCTGGCGCTCAGTGCGCCGCCCATTGGATCGACTTCAGGTCGATGCCGTCTTTGAACATCTCCCAGAGGGGCGACAGCTCGCGCAGCCGCTCCACCTCGGTGCGAATCTTGTCGATGGCGTAGTCCACCTCCTCGCTGGTGGAGAAGCGGCCCAGGGTGAAGCGAATGGAGCTGTGGGCCAGCTCGTCCTCACGACCCAGGGCACGCAGCACGTAGCTCGGCTCCAGGCTGGCGGAGGTGCAGGCGGAACCGGAGGAGACCGCCAGGTCCTTCAGCGCCATGATCAGGGACTCGCCCTCGACGAAGGCGAAACTGACGTTGAGGTTGCCGGCCACCCGCTGGTGCTCGTCGCCATTGAGGTAGACCTCCTCCATGTCCTTGATGCCGTCCCACAGCCGCTTGCGCAGGCCGAGCACGCGCTCGTTCTCCGCCGCCATCTCCTCGTTGGCCAGGCGGAAGGCCTCGCCCATGCCGACGATCTGGTGGGTCGGCAGGGTACCGGAGCGCATACCGCGCTCATGGCCGCCGCCGTGCATCTGGGCCTCCAGACGCACCCGGGGCTTGCGCCGCACGTAGAGGGCGCCAATGCCCTTGGGGCCATATATCTTGTGGGCGGAGAAGGACATCAGGTCGACCTTCAGCTTCTCCAGGTCGATCGGCACCTTGCCGGCGCTCTGGGCCGCATCCACATGAAACAGGATCTTGCGCGCGCGGGTCATCTCGCCGATGGCCTCGATATCCTGGATCACGCCGATCTCGTTGTTGACGTGCATGATGGAGACCAGGATGGTGTCGTCGCGCAAGGTGGCCTCGAGCTTTTTCAGATCGATCAGGCCGCTGGGTTCCGGGTCGAGGTAGGTGATCTCATAGCCGTCACGCTCCAACTGACGGCAGGTATCGAGGACCGCCTTGTGTTCGGTCTTGCTGGTGACGATATGCTTGCCTTTCTTGACATAGAAATCAGCCACGCCCTTGATCGCCAGATTGTCCGATTCGGTCGCACCGGAGGTCCAGACGATCTCCTTGGGATCGGCATTCACCAGTTCCGCCACCTGCCTGCGGGCGCGGGTGACCGCCTCGTCCGCCTTCCAGCCGAAGGCGTGGGAACGGGAGGCGGGATTGCCGAAATCGCCGTCCGGGGTGAGGTAACTGCACATCAGCTCAGCGACACGTGGATCGACCGGCGTGGTGGCCGAGTAATCCATGTAGATGGGTAACTTCATCGCTTACTCCGCAAATTCTCGATTCAGATGCCCACGCGGGAACCGGTCTGTCCCAGCATACTGGCATCCATATCGCCATGTTCCTGGCGATCCGCCACCTCCTGTACCGCTTTGCGGTCCATCAGGTCCTGCAGGCTGATGTTGTTCAGGTAGTTGTAGATCTGGTTGCTGAGGTCCGACCAGAGATCGTGGGTCAGACAACGCTCATTGTTTTGGCAGTTACCGACGCCATGGCATTTGGTGGTATCCATGTTCTCATCGACGGCGGAGATCACCTCGCCGACATAGATCTCACGGGCGTCTTTGCCAAGACTGTAACCGCCGCCCGGGCCGCGCACGCTGGAGACCAAGGAGCGTTTGCGCAGACGGGAGAAGAGCTGTTCGAGGTACGAGAGGGAGATACCCTGGCGCTGAGCGATGTCAGCCAGGGTAATCGGGCCCTCTCCGTAGTGGAGCGCCAGATCGAGCATGGCGGTCACGGCATATCGGCCTTTGGTGGTTAGCTTCACGTCATCGGCTCCATGTATATATCCAGTCGCTAATATACATTCCCAACTAAAATAGTCAAGATTTCGACACCCCTTTTATTCAGAGGTTTTGTCCTCTTCGGGCACGGTTTCATCGAGCTTCTGCAGTTCCTCTGCAGTGGAGATGATCTCGCAGGAATCGAGATCCGGCAGGTCCCCGACCGTCTCGTCTATACCCATGCGTTTCATCGCCTCGCACATGGACTGCATTTTCTTGTCCATCACGTGCATGTGATCGAGCATGCAGTTGATCGCCTGGGCCACCGGGTCGGGGGCATCCTTGGTGGCGCCGTAGGCATCGAAACCGATCTTCTTGGCAATGGCTTCCCGGTGGCCGCCCTCCTCCTTGCGCTGCGGGGTGATCAGCTTGCCCGGCACACCGACCACGGTGGCGCCCGGCGGGACCTCCTTCACCACCACGGCGTTGGAGCCGATGCGGGCTCCCTCGCCGATCAGAATCGGCCCCAGCACCTTGGCGCCGGCACCGACCACCACGTTGTTTGCGAGTGTCGGATGACGCTTGCCTTTCTGCCAGCTGGTGCCGCCCAGGGTGACACCGTGATAGAGCGTGCAGTCATCACCGATGATGGCGGTCTCGCCGATCACCACGCCCATGCCGTGGTCGATGAAGAAACGTCGACCGATCACCGCCCCGGGGTGGATCTCGATGCCGGTGAACCAGCGCGCGACATTGGAGAGGATGCGGGCCAGCCACTTCAAGCCCATGTTCCACAGCTTATGGGATAGGCGGTGGAAGATAATGGCGTGTATGCCGGGATAGGCGGTCAGGATCTCGAAGGTGTTGCGCGCGGCGGGATCCCGCTCGAAGACACTCTGGATGTCCTCTCTCCAGTGGGAAACCTGTTTTTCTGATGATGATGTTTCCAATGCCATACCTGACTCGAGCAATACCCAATGGGTTTGATAAACAATCGTGACATGAGGGTGGAAAATTATCCACAATCCCGCATAAATTACTAGGGTATTTCCGGAAATGTTCTGTTTCCCGTGAACGGGGCGCCTCAAGTGCATGCCGTCAGGCCACTGTCACCCGTCTAATTTTGTGGGGTAGGGCCCCACCAAAACATTCTCCATGGCTGGCATCCCTGCCGGAAGACAGGCTAACGGCTCAGTCCCCCTCCACACCCCAATTCAGCGACAATCGCACTAACGACGGGCCGATTTCCGCCCCTGCATGGCGCTGAGGATACCGCGCAGGATGTTGATTTCGTCCTTGTCGGGGCGAGCCCGCTGGAACAGCCGCCGCAGACGGCGCAACAATTTGTCCGACTGCTCCGGATCGGTAAAGCCCACGTCGTCCAGCGCCTGGGTCAGGTGGTCATGGAAACCCTGCATCATCTCCGCCGTCGCCAGGTCCCGCTCTGCTTCCGGAGTCTGTCGCCGGCCGCCCAGGTGGGCGAGATGGACCTCGTAGCTCAACAGCTGTACCGCGGCCCCCAGGTTGAGGGAGCTGTATTCGGGATTGGTCGGGATGTGTACGAGAAAGTTGCAACGCTCCAGTTCGCTGTTGCTGAGCCCCGACTGCTCGCGTCCGAAGACCAGTGCCACCTCGCCCCGTGTCGCCTCCTCGACCAGCTTCTCCGCCGCTTCGTGGGGCGCCAGCACCGGCCAGGAGACGGTTCGTGGCCGCGCGCTGGTGCCTACCACCAGGCGACAGCCCTGCAGTGCCTGGTCCAAGCTCTCATGGACCCTTGCCCGGGCCAGCAGGTCGTCGGCTCCGGAGGCACGCGAGGTGGCCTCCTCGCTGGGATAGCGTTGCGGTGCCACCAGGTCGAGCCGCTCGAGCCGCATGTTCTTCATCGCCCGGGCGGCGGCTCCGATGTTGCCGGGATGGCTGGTCTCGACAAGAACGATATGGATGTTGTTCAGCATGGAGCGCAAGCCTACCTCAATTGCAGCGGCTTGTTGAGCGCAAAGGTGGCGTCGGTCGCCAACCAACGACAGTGGCTGCCTGAATCAGGCCTTATAGCAGCGAATATCAACGCGGCAGGGTGAAAAAAGTTTATCGCCACCTTCACATGCTGTATCCTCGCGGCCCATGAATCCGATGGTAACCATTGCAGTACGGGCCGCCCGCGAAGCGGGTCGCGTGATCACGCGCAACTTCGACCGTATCGATCGCCTGACCGTTGCCGACAAGGGACGCAACGATTTCGTCACCGAAGTGGACCGCAACGCCGAGGCCGTCATCATCGGGATTCTGCGAGAGAAATACCCCCAGCACGCCATCCTCGCCGAGGAGAGCGGAGCACAGAGCGGTAACGAGTTCGAATGGATCATCGATCCGCTCGACGGCACCACCAACTTCCTGCACGGCCTGCCCCAGTTCGCGGTCTCCATCGCCCTCAAGGTCAAGGGCCGACTCGACCTTGGCGTGATCTACGATCCGATCAAGGAAGAGATGTTCACCGCCAGCCGCGGAGAAGGCGCCTTGCTGAATGATCGCAAGATCCGCGTCAGCAACCGTAAGGGTCTGGAAGGTGCGCTGCTTGGAACCGGCATCCCCTATCGCGATCTTCGATTCATGGACAACTACCTGGGGATGCTGAAAGACCTCACCCGCGACACGGCCGGCATACGCCGTCCCGGTTCCGCCGCTCTCGACTTCGCCTATGTGGCCTGCGGGCGCACCGACGGCTTTTGGGAACTCGGCCTCAGCGAATGGGATTTTGCTGCCGGCGCACTGCTGGTCAGGGAGGCCGGCGGTTTGGTGACGGATATCGGCGGCGGCGAACGCTTCCTCGAAACTGGCAATGTCATCGCCGGCAGTATCAAGGTGCACAATGCGATGCTGAGACGCATCCGTCCCCACCTGGACGACAAACTCACCGCTTAATTCCCATCGCTGCGAACAAGGTTCACAGATTCCCGTGTAGGGTCGAAAACCGGCTCAAGAAAGGCTGGTAACAACCGTTATCGATGGTAACTCGAATGGGTTATCTTTGAGCGGTAAACGCCCTATGAACGAAAATAACAAGCCACCTAATGTATTGAGCGACATCGCCCTGGAACGGGTGATGCGTGATGTCCTCAGCGGTATTTGGGAGATCTCGCCTGACCGTGCGCAACAGGAGATCTCGAACTCGAGCACCGTGAAGAACGACGGTCAAAAGGAATCGGAAACCGACTGACTCACAACGTCACGCCTATACCCGCTACGGCCCCGCGAGGCCGCATGCATACGATGTCATGGCATGTCGTCGACGGCTTCTTCCTCTTTCTTGACCGGCATCAGGTCAGCCTTGCTCACTCCCATCATGATGATGGTGCTGCCAGCCACATAGATCGAAGAGTAGGTACCCACCACCACACCGACGATCAACGCCAGCGCGAAGCCGTGGATGATCTCCCCCCCGAATACAAACAACGCAATCAACACCAGCAGCGTCGTCAGCGAGGTCACAAGTGTACGCGAAAGGGTCTGGTTCAGTGAGCTGTTGATGATCTCGACCGCCTCACCCTTGCGTATCTTACGGAAGTTCTCACGGATACGGTCGTAGACCACGATGGTGTCGTTGAGTGAGTAACCGATCACCGCCAGGACCGCGGCCAGCACCGGCAGATCGAACTCCACCTGCAATACGGAAAAGAGCCCGATGGTGATGATGACGTCATGGATCAAGGCGATCACGGCCCCGATCGAGAAGCGGTATTCGAAACGGAGTCCCACATAGATAAGAATGCCGATCAGCGCATAGAGCATGGCGAGACCACCGTCCTCGGTCAGCTCGTCGCCAACCTGGGGGCCGACGAACTCGACCCGTCGCAAGTCCACGCCGCTCTCCAGGCCTTGCAGTGCCTTGAAGGCACGGTCGCTGAGTTCGGCACTCGCCAGATCCTCGCGCGGAGCCAGACGGATCAACACATCCCGCGAGGTACCGAAGTGCTGCACCACCGCATCGGCGAAGCCCGCCTCCGACAACTTGTCACGTACCGCCGGCAACTCGACCGCCTGAGGGAAACCGATCTCGACCAGCGTGCCCCCGGTGAAGTCGATTCCCAGGCTCAAGCCACGCGTGATGAGCGAACCCAACGCGATGATGATCAACAGACCCGAGAGCATCATGGCCAGCTTGCGCTTGCCCATGAAGTCGATATGCGTTTCTTTTTTGAACAGTTGCATCTTATCTTGCTCCCTTAAACCGACAAGGCCTTGACCCGGCGACGGCCGTAGATCAGGTTGATCACGGCGCGAGTGCCGATGATGGCGGTAAACATGGAGGTGAGGATACCGAGCGCCAGGGTAACGGCGAATCCCTTGATCGGGCCGGTACCGAAGCTGAACAGCACCACTGCGGCGATCAGTGTGGTGACGTTGGCGTCGATGATGGTCGAGAAGGCCTTTTCATAGCCGGCCTGTATACTCGCCTGCGGCGTATTGCCGTTCTTCAGCTCCTCGCGGATACGTTCGAAGATCAGCACGTTGGCATCCACCGCCATACCGACGGTAAGCACGATGCCGGCGATACCCGGCAGGGTCAGGGTGGCCTGCAGCAATGAGAGCAGGGCCACGATCAGCACCAGGTTCATGCCCAGCGCCAGGTTGGCCACCAGCCCGAAAATCCGGTAGTAGACTCCCATGAAGATCATGACCAGGGCCAGACCGATCATCACCGAGAGAAAACCCTGGTCGATGTTGTCCTGCCCCAGGCTGGGCCCGATGGTACGCTCCTCGACGATTTCGATGGGGGCCGCGAGCGCGCCGGCGCGTAGCAGCAGGGCCAGATCGTGGGCCTCTTCGGGACTATCCAGACCCGTGGTCTGGAAACGCTTGCCGAAGGGCTCACGGATATTGGCGATGGAGATCACCTTCTCCTCTTTGACTCTCACCTTCTGCGGTTCGTCGTCGACCATGCGGGTTACGGTGCGGCTCTCGATGAAGACCACCGCCATCGGCTTGCCCACATTTTCCGTCGTGATGCGGCGCATGCGCTTGGCGCCGATGCCGTCTAGACTGACGAAGACCGCAGGCTGACCGCTCTGTTGATCGAAGCCGGAAGAGGCATCGACGATCTGGTCGCCGGTGACGATGACCTGCTTCTTCAGCAGCACCGGCATACCGTTGCTCTCGTGGTAGAGCCGTGAGCCGGGGGGAACCCGGCCGTTGACCGCATCCTCCACACTGTGCTCGGTATCGGCGAGACGGTACTCCAGGGTCGCGGTGGCGCCGAGGATATCCTTGAGCTTGGCCGGATCCTGCGCCCCCGGCAGCTGGACCACGATACGTCGATTGCCCTGCTGCTGGATCAGCGGTTCCGACACACCCAGGGCGTTGACCCGGTTGCGCAGGGTGGTGATGTTCTGCTGCAGGGCGAATTTACGCACTTCCTGGCTCTCAGTGGGAGAGAGTTTGGCCGTAACCAGGAACTCATCACCCTGATCGACGTTCTCCAGGATCAGTGAGCGAAACTCGTTGTAGATGATATCGGCGGCCTCGTCCCGCTTTTCGGCATTGTTGAACTTGACCACCACCGCATCGTCTTCCCGCCCGATCCGCACATAGCGCACCTTTTTCTCGCGCAACAGGGTGCGGATATCGCTGCTGTAGCGCTCCAGCGCCTGCTCGATGGCGCTCTCCATGTCCACATCGATCAGCACATGGATGCCACCGCGCAGATCGAGGCCCAGGTACATGGGTTCCGCGCCCAGGCTTCGCAGCCAGCCGGGAATGTTCGGCGACAGCGTCAACGCCTCGGTGTAGTCGTCTCCCAGCGTGGCGGCGATGGGATCCATGGCCTTCAACTGGGCTTCCGAATCGGAGAACCGAACCAGGAGTTTTCCGTTGCGGAGCTCGATGCCTTTGGCGGTCACCCCCGCGCCCTGCAGCGCCTGCTCTACCCGGCTCTGTGTCGCCTGGTCGATGACGATGTCACGCTGCGCGGAGATCTCCATGGAAGGGTCCTGGTCGAAAATATTGGGCAGCGCATAGAGCCCGCCCAGCAGGACCACCGCCGCTACCAGCAGGTTTTTCCAAAGCGGATATTGGTTCATAGCCTAATCTACTGTTCCATCTCAAATGAATGCCGGACAGTCACTAATCGACACGATCCGGTGGAGAAGTGGTGTCACTTCCTATTGCGGAAACTGCAACTGCGAGCCCGACAGCCGAGGCGGCCGTCAACCTCACAGCGCAGGTGTTTAGAGGTCGGATCGGCTCAAAGTTCCTTCAGAGAGCCTTTCGGCAGCACCGAATCGACAGCCGCGCGGCGAACCTTCACCGCCGTGCCTTCGGCGATCTCGATGAGGATGAAGTTCTCGCCCATGTCGGTGATCTTGCCGGCCATGCCGCCCGTGGTCACGACCTCATCACCCTTGGCCAGGGCATCGACCATCTTCTTGTGCTCCTTTTGACGCTTGACCTGAGGGCGAATCATCAGGAAATAGAGCACCACACCGAAGATGACCAGGGGCAGCAGACCGGTGATGGCGTCGGCCTGTCCCGCTGCCGCAGGCGCCTCTGCCAATGCGTCAGAAATAAAGAAACTCATATCAGCAACCTCTGATTGGGTAAAAAGTGGTCAAAAAGGCGCGGGCGTCGTCGCCCCGCGAAGAAAATCAGCGGCCGATTATGACACAGAAGCCGCCAAGATACAGGGTTTGAAGGCAATCACGCGCCCCTGCGGCCCACGCTGCCACAGTGGCCCGGAGGCGGTAAGACCCCGGAGCGGCCCGACCGCCTTCGCTCGACAGACGGGGGTGATGTCCGGGTCCCGTTTTGCGGAAGGCGTCAGTACCAGATCGAAAGATAGGCCTTGATGACGTTGGCCGAGAAGCTGTAGAGGGGCTCATCGCCCGGGGCAAAGGTCCCCTCCACGGTCAGATCGCGAAAGTCGTCATAATCGAACTTGATGTAGTCCAGTTCGAGGTTGAAGCTTCCCCGGTCGACGAACTGCCACTTCTCCGGCGTGAACTCGTAGCTGACGCCGACACCGATGGTGTGGTCCTTGAAGGTGCTTAGCTCCTTGTCCCGTGCCATGTAGTTCTGTTCGTCGGCACGCGTGAAGAGGTCGCTGTAGAAGTCCGCCGCATCCTGATTGTAATAGCGGTAATGGATATTGAACGTCCAGTCCCGCTCCAACGGGTGGGTGTAGCCGATCTCCACATTGCTGGCCTTGACGCCCCAGGTATCGTCGTAATAGCGATATTCGCCACTCAACGCGGCCCGGTAAGGCAGGAAGTATTTCAGACTGAAGGCCAGCGCGTTACTGGTACGGGTAGTGGGATAGATTTCCGGCGCCGAACCGCCGGTTCCGGTAGCGCTGTTCCAGTAGCGGATGGATCGGTAAGGGCTGCGCAGAAAACCTTCGTCGGTGATGGTCTCCAGATTGACTCCCAGGATGCTGTCCTTGGTCAGCACCTGGGTCACCCCGACACGAAAATACTGCTTTTTGGCCGTGGCCATGAAGCTGTCGTCGGTGTTGTTCTTGATGTCGTCATTGCCCACCGAGTAACCGAGACTGACAGTGGTCAGATCGCCGAACATGTCGTGACTGATATCGAAGCTGCTGGTCTCCGACAGATAGTCGCTCTCGTCGCTCTTGGTGTAGGAGAGTGTCATCAGGGTCTTGTCGTAGAGATAGTCGGCCGACAGGCTGGTCTCGGTCCGTTCCTCGGTGTAGGCAGAAGCACTGGTGATCACGTCGACCGAGGCGCAGGAGATGGAATCGACGTAATAGTTGGCACTCACCGAGACGCTCTGACCGATCGATTTGCGCACCAGGATCGAAGGACCGTCGACGGTCACACCGCCACCGTCATAGCGGTGAAACATGACATCCGAGCGGTCCTCCGGCAACACGGCAGCCGACAGGTTGACGCTGACAGCGAGCAGCAGCAGTCCGATGAAAGACTTAGTTACAGCCACAGCCACCTCCGCCGGCACCGGTGGCGCCACGCGCCCCCTCGCGTACCTCGTAGATGTGATCCATATAGCGTTTCGCCACCGGGTTGGGTGTAAAACTCATGATCGGATCTGCCAGGTTGGCACGCTCATAGGGCTTGACCCAGGGTTCCACGCTGCAGGCCGTCAGAGTCAACAGCATGACGCTGACCATCCCTGCATGAATGAGGCGACGCGTCATCTCTTATTCCCGCACGAGTTCCCGGATCTGCTGCTGATAATCCTCTTCGTACCCCGGCAGATAGCCCTTGTGCAGATAGCGCACGTTGCCGTCCCGGTCGATCAGGACGGTGCTCGGCATGGCGCTGACCTGATAGGTCTCGCTGACCTGATTCTTGTTGTCGAAGAGTACCGGGAAACTGACCGGGATCTCGCTCAACACCTTCTCGGCCGCCTTGCTGTCCTCCTCCACATTGACGCCGAGCAGGGTGAAACCCATGGGCTGATAGCGTTGATAGAGCTGGTCGAGCAGCGGCATCTCCTGTCGGCAGGGACCACACCAGGAGGCCCAGAAGTTGATCATCACCACCTGGCCGCGCAGCTCGCTCAGCTTGATGTTCTCGCCGGTGCGACTCTTCAGGGTGAAATCGGGTGCGGGTCCGGATGGGGCGGCCGCAAGAAGCGGACTGATAACGACGCCAAACAGCATGGCGAACACGATGCATTTTATCCAGACAGCAGAGTGTTTGTGTTTCAACATTGCATACTCCCTCAGAAAAAGACGGTCAAGCCGCCATGGACCTCGATATTGTGTGTGGTCTTGGCTTCGCCCAACAGGTCGGACTCAAACATGTGGTCACGGGCATCCAAATGTACGGCCATCCAGTCGGTGATCAACAGACGGTAGCCTGCGCCCACGTTCACGGTGAATTCATCGTTACCGGCGAAACGGGTGCTGCCGACACCCGCAATCAGGTAGAACTGACTGTTGAGGGCGTAGCGATTGAAAAAGAACGCTTCGCCGGGTAGCAGGTTGTAACCGGCGGAAAGGTTGTAATAGGTGAAGTCGCGCTCGTCGTCGGTCAGCAGCTGAACATTGCCGCTGAGCAGCTCGTAGCTGGTCTTGTCCGCCGTACTGGTGCCTGCCGCCGCCTCGAGAAAGATATCGTCGGTGACATGATAGGCCAGCCTCACCCCATAGACAGGGCTGGTGCCGAAATCCTCGACGCTCAGAAAACCGACATAGCCGCCGACCTCGAAATCCTCTTCGTCGATATCCGGATCGACGATCTCACGACGGGCAATCTCCGGCTGCACCACCGGTTCCGAACGCAGGCCGTCGCCGATCAGGTCCTCCGCCATCAGCGGAGCGGATAGGGCGAGAGCGACGACTAGAAAAAGAATCCGAATCCGATTTTCCACTGATCAAAGTCCTCATTGTCTTCGCGGCTGGTAAACACCGTGTAGTGCCTGAATTCGGCACGCAGAAAGAAGCGTCTGGTGATATAGGTATGCAGACCCACCCCCACATGAGCGGTACTGTCCGTGCGGTCTTCGGTCTGCACCAGTGTGGTATCCGGCTTGGTATTGATCATGCCGCCGCCGACGGTGAAGAACGGGCTGTAGCGCCACTCAGGAAAGGGGTGAGAAACCAGGTTCACATCGACCAGGTACTCGCTTGAGTAGGTGCCCAGTGACTGGGACAGGCTCAGTTCCGCCGACAGGTTCTTGTTGAAGGAATATCCGCCGTAAACACTCAAAACCGCCGCGCCGTCCATGTCGCCACCGAGAAAACCGAATTCCCAATTGCGCTGTTTGAAATCTTCCAGGGTGTACTGCTTGACGTCCAGCGGCACGCCCTCGGCGACCTGGGTCATGCGCATCTGTTCCACATGCACCCAGCCGGTACGGTCCCGGTGGGCGTGCACCTGAAACCAGTCGGTACGCCGTTTGATGATCTCGACCCATTCGCCCCGCTCGACCACCTGGTCAACGGGATAGGCATCACCGGGACCGGTGTGCATCTCGATATAAGGCGCGGTCACCTCGACACGCAGCGGTGGTTCATCCGCCTGCCCGACCAGGGGTACCAGCCAGAGCCAGCAACAGCCCAGCCGGGAGACAAGCTTTAACAACTTTTGGCTCAAACGTCAGTCCAGAGGCACGTCAAAGGGGTTATTGTAGTACTGTGCACCTATATCGAGCCACTCGGCGATCAATTTTTTCTCCGCGTCGGTGAGATAACCCTCATGGGTTCCGCCCGTATCGAACTTGCCGAGGAAACGGCCTGCGGCCGCATTGCCGGCAATCATGGAGGGGCCTCCGGACACGGGGACACGAACGTCAGGCAGGGGGATGGGGTTTCCGTCGCCATCGAGAATTAGATTGCCATCCCCATCGGTCTGGTAGAGCTGGTTGCCGTCCGCATCCGTCTGCGGCACGTACTGGTACTCGAGCACACCGTCGGCGTTGAGTACCTCGACAAAGGTCGTATCGAGCAGTTCATGATAGGCGGCCAGGTGATCCGGCTCGTTTTCATCGGGACCATCGGTCAGGTTGAGCTGGCCGTCAGGTACTTTATCGACACCCGCATCGTCACTGGTATGACAGGCGATACAGGTGTGGTCCTCGACCAGGCTACCCATACCATCCAGCACTTGGCGGTTGACGCTCCAGATCGTGTGGATGTGCTGCTCGTAGTGGATAATGGAGCGACACAGGCCATGCCAGTTGCTGTCGCAGGTGGAGTCGCTCATCGGCTGTGTGGTGGTCAGATCGTCATAGCGATAGCTGATATCCGGATCCGGCGTGCGAACGGTCGCATCCGTCCAGACATCGCTGAAGAGAACATCCATGGTGGGTTTGCAGGCGCCGTTGCAGTCTATTCTATTGCGTATCTGTGCCATGGTATCGCCGGCTTCATCGGCCCACATGGCCGAATCGGTGTTGGCAAAGACCGCGCCGGCCCCGGACGCTCCGGCGTAGGCGCTCGGCGGAGCCGCACTCAGGCGACCATGCGGCAGCGGGCTCGCCGGATCATGACAGCCGCTGCACTCGACCACCTCACCCGGTCTGAACTGCAGCCAGAAGGGATGATTGCCGGCGATCTTCCTGCCCTCGGCATCGACCACCTCGAAGCTCACCGGCACATTCGCCGGCACGCGCACCTGAACCGAACCATCCGGTTCGATCGGCGCATATCCAACGATCTCCCGCATACCGAAGCGACGGGTTATGCCGTAGGCAGAGGCGGGAAAATCGAGCACGTCCCGGTCGGGAATAGTGACCTGTTTGATCAAACGCAGAAAGCGCGGCAGGCGATCGGACGCCAGCGTCTGTGCCGGATCCGCCACCGTGGGGATGTCCGGCACGGCGATATCGAGGCCGTCCATGTCGTAGATACTGCGAATGTGCAGCAGCCCCACCTGTTCCGAGACCAGCGTGGGATTGAGTTCTCCCGTGGTCTCCTTGTCGTAGATGATGGTTGGCAGTGACTTCGCGTCCGCAGCCACAACATCGGTATACACGACCCCTTCCTCAGGTGCCACGATCGGCAACTGGGTCTGATCGTTCATGTTGTAGATGAAGATGCCGTAGAGGGGCGGCGCCTCGACCACATTGGGATCGGCAAGTCGCTCATCGGTACAGGGAACGATGGTGGTACCTTCCATCACGCGGCACTGGCTCCAACTGATCAGCATGCGAGCGGTCCCGTCATAGAGCGGAAAGGCGCTGCTCAAGCGACCGCCCAGGGATGGCGTGCCGTCAGTGGTGACCTCATGTACGGTGGCCGCCTGCTGAGCCGGGCCGGTGAGCCCCGTGTTCTGCCAGGTGGGTTGGGTGTTGTCCACGTAGTTTGGCGTATCGATGCGTACGATCGCACCGCCGCCGTCGGTGCCGTCGAAGGGCATGAGCAGACTCAACAGATCACCGTCCGGCATCTCGATGGGACGCATGAACTGCACGGTACTGCCCCCCGTTCCCGTGTCGTGACTGTTGATGCCATAGAGCAGTTCCAGCCCGGTACCGTCGGGATTCATGCGATAGAACTGAATGGCGTTGTTGCCATCCGCATTGTCCCAGCGACTGAACACGACCTGACCGTTGCTCAAAACACTGGGGTAGAAGTCGTGCGCCCGGTTGAACGAGATCTGCTTGATATTGCTGCCATCGTCACTCATCACGTGGAGCACCATGGCCGGCTCGTCCACCGACTGCTCCATCGCCAGGTACTGCGGTTTGCTCTCGTCCAGCAGCCGGGCCTTGGCCTGGCGCTGTCGCGTGGAGGAGAACACGATGCGTCCATCCGGCAGGTAGTGGGGAAAGCGATCATGGCCATCCTCGGCGGTGGTATCCGAAGTGATGATGCGACGCAGTCGCGCTTCCTGGATGTTGTACTCCCAGATGTTCCAGGTCGGCTGATCCTCGGGATCGGCGCCTTCGATCAGTGGCATGCGCAGTGAGAAAAGCAGTTTGTCGCCTTCGAACGAGACGGAGACATCACGTACGTCCCCCAGCCCGCCGGTCACGCTTCCGGTGATGTTGTACTCGCTGGCGCTGGGAGAGGCGCGATCGCGCACATAGAGATCGCCACCCTCATCGAAAGCCTGACTGACACGGATGTCGGTGGTGGTGGTCTCTGTCACCGGGCGTTTGACATAGGCGATCGCCTTGTCGACCACCACTGGATCGGGCTGCTGACTCTCGGAGCCGCAACCCGCCAGCATGAGCATTGCCGCGATGAATACCGAACAACTCGTAACAGTGTGACGGTGGACGCTGTGCATAAATAACTGGTTCCTTCAGATGGCGTCCACGCATTCATGCCGTGTAACACCGGGTAGCGAATTTAATTCACATTAACATCAACTAAATCATGGAGTTGTAAAGTCTACGCCAAGAAACAGCTCAATCAGTGCGATATGTCACAAGAAATAAAAACAGTCATCACTTTTAGACTCAATTCGGTTGACTTTAGATCAGCGTCATATAGAAAGCACATAAGCAAGAACATTCTGACCACACCGTCTCATGGATCTGGTCAAGGAAAGGCACCCAACATGGAGCAGAGGCAATCTGGCATGTCAGGAATGAAGTACCAAGCACGAAGCTCGCGCAAACATACCGTCATCGGCTTGATGTTACCGATCCTCCTGGTGACATGCAGCATCGCCACCGCCGGTCCCCGGGAGCAGGCCAAGCGCATGCATGATCGTCTGGCCGGCATCCCCCCCACCGAAACCACCCTGCAGGAGATGGAGACGCTGATCAACGGCGGTGACTCCCTGGGAGCGGCCATGCTGGCCATCGAAAATCCCAGCTTCTACAACGTGACACTGAAAAACTGGGTCACGCCATGGACCAACGAAGAAAAGACGGTCTTCGCACCGTTGAACGATTACACCGCCACCGTCATCGGCATGGTGCGCGACGAGGTCGATTTCAGAGAGGTCCTCTCCGCCGACATCATCTATACCGGTCCGGATCTGTCCAACTTCTCCAACAGCAACAATACACACTACGAAACACTGGAGAACCAGGGCGCAAATCTGAAAGACGTGCTGGTACAGAGAACCCAATCCAGTGTCTCCGGCCTGCCCGCCCAGGCCACGGCCGGCGTCATTACGACCCGGGCAGCGGCTCGCGCCTTCTTCATCGATGGAACCAATCGCGCCATGTTCAGCTTTACCATGCTGAACCATCTCTGCCGCGAACTGGAGATGATCAAGGATCCCACCCGCCCCTCCGATCGCGTACGCCAGGACGCATCACGCAGCCCGGGTGGCGACAGTCGCGTCTGGTTCAACAACTGTCTCGGTTGTCACGCCGGCATGGAGCCGCTTGCAGAGGCCTACGCCTACTTCGATTACGACTATCCGGAAGGTGACATGGATGGCGGCCAACTCAATTACATTGGGCCCGGCTCCTCGTCCTACACCCCCGGCGTGGTGCAGCCGAAGTATCTGATCAACAGCAACAACTTCAAAGACGGCTATGCCACCTTTGACGATAACTGGATCAACTACTGGCGCGAGGGCTCCAACTCCGTGCTGGGGTGGAATACCAGCCTGCCGAACCGCGGAGGTGGCAACGGAACCGGAGACGGCGCCAAAACCATGGGTATCGAGCTGGCCAACAGTCAGGCATTCGCCGAATGCCAGGTCACCAAGGCCTTCGAGGCCGTCTGTCTGCGTGCCCCCGAGGACAGTACCGACCGGGCTCAAATCGACGCCATGACAACCGACTTCAAGAACAACGGCTACAACATGAAGCAGGTCTTTGCCGAATCGGCCGTCTATTGCGCAGGGCCATGAGCTGCCACCAGCCAAGAGAGTGATCATGCAGAAACGGAAGATTAACACTCACGGATGGGCACACAGGCTCATCGCAGTCAGCATCATATCCTTTTTCGGCCTGGTGCTTCAGGGTTGCCAGGACGGGGTGAGTACCGAGAGTCAGCCGCCCACGAGCGTTACCAGCAGCACCTACAACGGCCCTGCAGCCAGGACCGACGACATTCAGAATTTCCGTATCAGCCTGTGGGAGCCATTGCGCGCCGAGAATCGTTGCGGCGCCTGCCACAACACAGGCGGACAGGCCCCGCAGTTCGTACGCGAGGATGACGTCAACCTCGCCTACGAGGCGGTCAACGCCTATATCAACCGCTCGCAACCGGACGAATCGGCACTGGTGACCAAGGTCGGAAACGGCCACAACTGCTGGGAGGCGAGCGACAGCGCCTGTGCCGCCATCATCACCAACTACATCGAAGCCTGGGTCGGTACCGGTGCGATCACAGGCCGCGAGATCCAACTCGAAGCTCCGGTCGACCACGTGGTTGGCGAGAGCAAACAGTTCCCCGATGACTCCACCCTGTTTGCGACCTATGTGCACCCGCTGCTCACGACATACTGTGTGAATTGTCATATCGAGACCTCCGTCTCGCCGCAATCCCCCTATTTCGCCGATAGCGACCCCGATGTGGCCTATGCCGCGGTAAGAAATGCCATCGATCTCGACACACCCTCCAACTCCCGTCTGGTGCAGCGGCTGCTGGAACTGCACAACTGCTGGGACGACTGCCCCAGCAACGCCGCTGAAATGGAAACGGCGATCACCCAGATGGCCGACGGCATTCTGCCCACTCCGATCGATCCCGCGCTGGTGGTGAGTCGTGCGCTCTCCCTGCCAGAGGGTGTCGTCGCCAGTGGCGGCAGCCGTCATGAGACCGATCTCATCGCCCTCTACGAGTTCAAGACCGGCAGCGGCAACATCGCCTACGACACCAGTGGCGTCGATCCGGCGATCAATCTGAACTTTTCCGGCAACGTCTCCTGGGTCGAGGGCTGGGGCATCCAGTTCGGCGGCGGTGGCGGCAAGGCCCAGGGCACCACCGGTGACAGCAGCAAACTTACGCAGCTGATTCAAGCCACCGGCGAGTACTCCATCGAAGCCTGGGTGGTGCCCGCCAATGTCACCCAGGAGGGGCCGGCCCGCATCATCAGCTACTCCGCCGGCGAGGATGTGCGTAACTTCACCCTCGGGCAGACGATGTACAACTACAACTTCCTGCATCGTTCCAGCACCACCGACGGTAACGGTGAACCGGCCCACTCAACGGCGGATGCCGACGAGGACCTGCAGGCCTCCGAACAGCATGTGGTGATCACCTTCGATCCCACCAATGGACGTCGCATCTACGTCAACGGCGTTTTCACCGACGACGTCGACGAGACCACACCCGGCACCCTCAACGACTGGGACGACAGCTACGCACTGGTACTCGGCAGCGAGGCCTCCGGTGCCTATCCCTGGGAAGGCAAGGTCCGTCTGCTGGCGGTCCACAACCGGGCCCTCACCGAGAGCCAGATCCAGCAGAACTTCACCGCCGGCGTGGGTGAAAAGTACTTCCTGTTGTTCGATGTCAGCGACCTGGTCGGACTGCCGCAAAGTTACGTCATGTTCGAAGTGAGCCAGTTCGACAACTACAGCTACATGTTCCGGGATCCCCGCTTCATCAGCCTCGACGAGAGCGTCACTCCGGGCTCCATTCCGCTGGAGGGCATGCGTATCGGCATCAATGGCAAGGAGGCCTCCATGGGACAGGCCTATACCGAGCTGGCCATCACCCTCAACGATACCGACTACACCGCCAACGGCCAGTCCCTGTCGAATATCGGCACCACCATCCCGCTGGAAAAGGGCGCCGACGGTGACCAGTTCTTCCTCACCTTCGAACGTCTGGGCAGTAACGTCAACGTCTATACCGAACCGGCGGTTCCCGTGCCTGCCGTTCCGTCTGACAGCGATCCCGCCTCGCGCGTCGGCCTGCGTACCTTCGAAGAGATCGACGCCAGTATGTCGGCGTTGACCGGTGTCCCGCGCACCAACGGCGCCGTGAGTGCCACCTACAACACCGTCAAGCAACAGCTGCCCTCGGTGGAGAACATCAGCGGTTTCCTCTCCTCCCACCAGGTGGCCGTCTCCCAGCTCGCCATCGAATACTGCAGCGAGCTGGTGGATGATCCCACCTTGCGTAACGGCCTCTTCCCCGGTTTTGATTTCACGGCCTATGCCAACGACATTCCCGATGCGACCTGGCAGAACCAGGTGGTCGACCCCATCATCGACCGCTTCCTGGGGCAGAACCTCGCCACCCAGCCGCTACCGGCCGATGTGCGAGGTGAATTGATGCTATTGCTGACCAACACCACCGACGGCAACAGACCGCAAGGCCTGGCCCGTTGCGGAACCAGCTGTAGCGCGGATCGACCCTACGTGGTCACCAAGGCGGCATGCGCCTCGGTCCTGGGCAGTGCCGCACTGCTGTTGCAATAAGCGAGCTTAAACGGAAGATTGAACATGCGCAGAAAAGTGAAAGATCTCTCACCGGACGCCCCGCTGCTCCACCCGGACCACCCACGACCGGTGACCCGTCGTGACTTTGTCCGCCAGGGACTGCTCAAGGGTGCGGCCATGGTCACCGCCCCCTCCCTGTTCGGCCTCTTCGCCAATCCACGCCAAGCCTATGCCGCCCTGTCGCCCGATCTGGAGGCGCTGAAAGCGCCCGATCGCTGTGACCTCAGCACCCTCGGTGGCGGCAAGGTGCCATTCATCTGTTTCGATCTGGCCGGTGGCGCCAATATCGCCGGCTCCAACGTACTGGTGGGCCAGGCCGGAGGGCAACTCGATTTCCTCACCACCGCCGGCTACAGCCGTCTCGGTCTGCCGGGTGACATGATCCCCTCCATCGTCAACCCCACCACCGGACTGAGCGACTTCATCGACATGGACCTGGGGCTGGCCTTCCACTCGGACAGCGCCTTTCTCAGAGGTATCAAGGAGCGGTTCGGCGCCGCCAACTGGGCGCTGACCAATGGCGCGGTGATCCCGGCCCGTTCCGAGAACGACACCGGTAACAATCCGCACAACCCGATGTATGCCATCAACCGCTGCGGCGCCGACGGTGAGCTGCTGACGCTGATCGGTTCGCAAAGTTCCGATTCCGGCGGCAACTCGGTGGCACCCGCGGACATGATCGATCCGACCGTGCGCCCGACCAAGGTCGACCGACCCAGCGACGTCTCCGGCCTGGTCGACACCGGCAAGCTGGTGGGACTGCTCGACCAGTCGGACGCGGTGGCGGTGATGGAGTCGATACAGCGTGTTTCAGACATGAAACTCGACAGCGTCAACACCGGCATCACCACCGACGCGGTGATCAAGGAAATGGTGCGGTGCGGCTATGTGAAGAGCGCCGATCTGGTCGACCGCTATGGCGACCCGGCCGAGCTCGATGTGACACAGGATACCGACATCGTCGGCCCGGCCGGCATCTTCACCCAGGCCGAGTTCGATGGCGACTCCGAATTCCGCAAGGCCGCCTCGGTGATGAAGCTGGTGATCAACGGCTACGCCGGAGCCGGCACCATCACCATGGGCGGCTACGACTACCACACCGGTGACCGGGCCGTCGGCGAGCTGCGCGACCTGCGCGCCGGCCGCTGCATGGGAGCCTGCCTGGAGTATGCCGCGCGCAAGGGCGTTCCGCTGATGCTCTATGTCTTCAGCGACGGTTCGGTATCCAGTAACGGCACGGTCGACAACTCGGTCGATGGCCGCGGCAAGGGGGTCTGGACCGGCGACAACCAGTCGACCGCCGCCTCCTTCTTCCTGGTCTACAATCCGGGCGGTGTGCCGACCCTGATCAATGACGACATCCTGCGCCAACAGATCGGCACCTACAGCGCCGACGGTTCAGTCAACAACGCCTCCAGTCCGGCGGCCAACAACGTCAACCTCCTGGTGCAGACGGTGGCGCTCAACTACCTGGCCCTGCATGGCGAGCAGAACCGCTTCACCACCTTGTTCGGAACCAGCCTCGGAAACAGCACCATGCTGGACAGCCTGTCGGTATTCAACCCGCTCGCCTAGCTGGCCCGTAGCATAATTTCGACAATATCAGCGCCCCACCCGCTACAGGGCCGAGACGAGAGAAGCAGGTGCCTGTAGTGCACGGGCGCGCTCGACCGGAATGGCATGCCTTATCCAGGCACTGAATGTGCACTGGCCCGTAGAGAACGACCGGAAACAGATTCGTGAACTGCCCTCACCAGGGCCGCTAGAACCGATGGCGATAAGCGAGGTTGATCATGAAATCGGGAATCGTATCGGTGGATAGATTTTCTCCGATCGCCAAATCGATCGCACCGGCATCTCCGCCAACCGGGATGCTGCCGCCCACAGTCAACATCACCGATCGCAAGCCCAGCTGATCCAATTCGCTGTCATAGAAGGAGCCGTGAGCGTCGAGCTGTGCTTTCAGCATCAACCAGGGCCAAACCCGCCAGTGAACGCCGCCACCGCCGAACCAGACCGCATCCCGTTGTTGATCGGGTAACAGATCCCCTTCGGCAAGCAACAGCAGACCGGCCTGCAGATACCCCCCCACACGCCAGCTTTCGATCAGTGCCGGAGCCGCGCCGCTGAACCAGAGCGCCAAGTCGGTGCCGCCGCTGCCCTGAAACCGGTCGGCATCGCCGGTCGGCAGCTTGAGGCTGGCATGCAGGGCCAAACGCCTTCCCGTATCCGACACCGCAAGCTGTTTCGAAACCTGCAGCTGCAGATCCCCCAGTCCGGTAGAGCCATCCGTCAATTCCGCCACGATCTCACCATTTCGGCTGTAGCTGAAAAGCAGACGATTCTTGGGCCAGGGTTCCCGGTCACTGTTGGAAAGCCCGAAGGTGTCGTGCCAGTCCTCGATGAAGTTGTCCATGACGCCGGGACGGTGTGCAATCACCGGCAGTTCCACACTCGCCTGCCAACCATTGCCCAAACCCCGGCGATAAATCATGGCCAGACGATAGCTCTCACCATCCAGGACGATAAGCTCTTCCGGCGTCTCGGAGCCCTTCGAGTTGTTGCTCGCATCGAATTGAAGCTGCAGACTCGACTCACCTTCCGTCAAAAGCTCGGACGGTACTGCGCTGGGCAGACCGTAGACGATGATGAATGGATTCTGGTTTCTGACGCTGAATGGCTCACTCAGCAGGTCCTGCTGCGCAACAGCCTGACCGTTCGGTAATAATCCCGCTATCAGGCAGGCTCCCAGCGCGAGGCTTCGACTTGAGCAGATGCCTGGTCTCCTGCGATCATCAGCGTGCCGACGATACTGGAAGGGATGGAGTTCATGGTCGTTCATCGAATACCCGTCACCGCCGCCTCAGACGCAACTGGGAAGCTGTATGATGATGATTTATGCTTGGATCTGTTAACGTGATCTCGCTTGGATGGTATAGGAGTTGCACCTTCATCGCTGGATGCAGGCTAACACAGTTGCATATTCAAACAACCTTGCCCAAGCAGGACATTCTCTTCGGCGGGCCAAGGGTCGCTCTTCACGACGCAGATCCCATGTCGACGTAGCGATAGGAATGCAGTTCCGCTATGATTCGCATTTGGGAAAATAGAACCAATTTTCGGATTCAAGCTGTGACTATGATCGCAAACGCAAATCACTAATTCATATAGATTTATGGGCTCACCTTAGGGGCATTACAACCGGGACCGCAATCTTGAAAATCCTCGCACGTACCCTTCTCTCCCTCCTATTCAGCCTCGGTGTCACACTCGCGGCCGCCGAAAACGCTGAAACTCAGGGAAAGGCTCTCGATCAGCAGGTACAGGACCTCAAGCAGGCAGTACTTGAAGTCAACCGGGAGCTCTTCATTCTGGAAGAGGAGATGCTCTTCCCCGGCAACACCCAGGTTTCTGTCTTCCTGTCGATGGATATCGGCAACTATTTCAAACTCGACTCGGTCCAGCTGCAAATCGACGACAAAGAACTCGCCAACCACCTCTACACCGAACGCGAAGTCAAGGCGCTGCAAAGGGGGGGTGTGCAACGGCTCTATCTGGGCAACATCAAGTCGGGAGAACACGAGCTGGTCGCTTTCTTCACTGGTGTCGGCCCCCAGGGGCGAGACTACAAACGTGGAGCCACGGTCACCTTCAGCAAGGGAATCGGCCCCAAATATCTCGAACTGAAGATCGTCGACAGCGTCGCCATGCAGCAGCCGGACTTCGAAATCCGGGAGTGGGAGTGATCCCTTGCGATCCAGCCCGTTCAGACGCCTGCTCCTGACTGCTTCACTCTGCCTTACCTTCACCGCACATGCAGAGATAAAGACCGGTGAACCTCAGGAACTGAAGGACCTTCACTATGGTGAAGCCCTCTATCAGCTCTATCAGGAAAACTACTTTCAAGCCATCGTGCATATCCTGGCCGCCCGTAAGCAGGGGCTGATGCAGGCCTATGAAGACGAGCCTGAGCTGCTGCTCGGCGGCCTCTATCTCGCGTATGGCATGCCCGACACGGCCGAGGCCCTTTTCGAACGGGTTCTGACCCGTTCCGCCTCCCCTGAGCTGCAGAGCCGTGCCTGGCTACAGCTGGCGAAATCGCGTCACCGCCGTAGTGACCAGAAAGCGGCCAAGCAGGCCCTGAGCAAGGCCGGTGAAGCACTCGAGACCCAGGCCCGTGACGAACGCATCAATCTGATGGGCCTGCTGCAGCTGCTCGACGCCGAGAACAGCGAGGCGGTGGAGACCCTATCGGCCTTGTCGGAGAAGAGCGACTGGTCCGAGTACGGGCAATACAACCGTGCCATCGCACTGCTGCGCAGCGGCGAGCGAGAGCGGGGTATCGCACTGCTGGAGGAGATCGGTACCGCTAAAGTCGAATCGAACGAGATGCGTTCGATCCGTGATCGCGCCAACCTGGTGCTCGGATACCTGTTGTTGGAATCCGAACAGCCGGAAAGCGCACTCGCGGCGCTTCAGCGGGTGAGGCTGAATGGAGCCGCCAGCAGTCAGGCACTGCTCGGCGCCGGCTGGGCCTCGCTGAAGATGAATCAACCGGCCCAGGCCCTGGTGCCCTGGAAGATGCTGGCCGAACGCAACACCCAGGAGCCGGCGGTCCTTGAAGTGCAGCTAGCCATTCCCTACGCACTCTCCCTGCTCGAAGCGGAACAGCAGTCGCTTCAGGGTTACCGCGACGCCATCTATCGCTACGACTCGGCCTTGACCGCACTGGACGGGGTGATCCTGCAGGTTCAGCAGAGCACTTTCCCCAACATGCTGCTGGACAACGCCGAGACTTCGGAAGCTTCGCCCGATCTACTGGCGCTCAAGGCTCAGCTGCCGATACTGCTCAGCAAAAACGCCTTCATCGAACGCCTGCAGGACTACAGCGACCTGCGTCAGCTGGAGCGCAATCTCCATCAATGGCAGGAGAAGATCACCACCTACCGGGAGATGCTGGCGGTTCAGCTCCAGGCCTACTCGGAGCAGACCCCCAAGGTCGATGCCTATCTGGAGGGCAACAGGCTGCAGGCCATGGAGCAGGAGCGTGACACTCTGCAGAGTCAGTATGATCGTGCCGCCTCGGCGGAAGAGCCCCCTTTCATCCTCACCACCAATGACGAGAAGCGCTGGCTGGCCCGGCTCGACCGCATCGATGCGCTGATCGAGCAGTACGGTGCCGGCGGTCAGCTGCAGGCCCAACAGGATATCTCCCGCCTGATGCGTGGCATCCTGGTCTGGCGCAGCGTGACCGAGCATCCGCAACGTATCTGGACCTTGACAAAGCAGATGGCAGAGTTGGAGCAGACCCTGGAGAAGACGCGCCAACTGGAGACCGACCTGGCGCGTGCACGACAGGAGACCAAGGGCCGCTTCGAAGGTTTTGCCCAGCGTATCGAGCAGCTGGAGGCCGGCATTCCGGCACTGCTGGAACGGGTCGCGAAGCTGCGCATCAAAGAGCGTGAACAGCTGCAGCAGATGGCGGTAGCGACCCTCGAACAGCGTAAAACCCTCCTCCACGACTATCTGATCCAGGCCCGATTCGGCGTCGCCAGCCTGCTTGACAGCGCCAGCGCGAGGGAGGACGGCAAGCCATGAAGAGGCCACTCGCCGCCATCATCGTCGTCAGCCAGCTCAGCGGCTGTGCCGGCCTGCTCGGGCGGGGTGACGACGAACCCACGCTGGCCAATCTGGAGAAACAGGAGATCCAGATCGAGAAGAGCCCCCTCACCGCCGCCGACCGCGCAGAGGTGATCCAAAACTACAAAGCCCTGCTGGAGCTCAATCCGGACCGTCGATTGAACAGCGAGGCCACCCGCCGCCTGGCCGACCTGGAGCTGGAACAGAGCGAGACCCAGCTGATGCAGTCCGACTCTGCGACGATCGAGCAGGCGGATCTCGAAAAATCGATCCGTCTCTACGAACAGCTGCTGGAGAAGGAACCCAACTACCCCTCCCGCGACCTGGTGCTCTACCAGCTGTCCCGCGCCTATGAACTCAACGGCGAGCTGGACAAGATGATGGTCCGCCTGCAGGAACTGGTGGATCGCCACCCCGACAGTCCCCACTGGCAGGAAGGACAGTTCCGCCGCGGCGAGCGCTTTTTCGTCCTGCAGCAGTTCGCTCGCGCGGAACAGGCCTACGGCGCCATTCTCAAACAGTCGGGCGACTCGCCCTTCTACGACCGCGCCCTGCTCAAGCACGGCTGGTCCCGCTTCAAGCAGGGCCATATCGAACAGGGCCTCGACTCCTTCACCGAACTGCTCGACCGCAAGCTGGGCAGCGGCCAGCGGGTCGACCTGAGCCAGGTCTCCGACGCCGACCGCGCCCTGCTGAAAGAGACCTTGCGGGTCATCAGCCTGACCTTCTCGGAGCTGGGCGGCACCCAGCGCATCAGCCGCTATTTCAGTGAAAAGGGACACCGCAACTACGAATACATGGTCTATCGGGGCCTGGGCGACCTCTATCTCAAGCAGGAGCGCATCCAGGACGCGGCCGACGCCTACCTGGCCTTCGTCGACCTCGATCCTGCCCACCCCCAGTCGCCCCGCCTGGCGGTCAAGGTGGTGCAGATCTACACCGACAACAACTTTCCCAGCCAGGCGCTGGAGAGCAAAAAGGCCTTCACCCAGCGCTATGCCGTGCACAGCGAGTTCCGGCAGCAGCTGGACGAAGCCGACCGCGCCTGGCTGAACGCCCAGCTGCGCAGCTACCTCAAGGAGCTGGCCGAGTATCACCACGCGCTGGCGCAGCAGAGCGCCAAGCTCAACACACCGAAGGCGGCTGCCGACCAGGAGCGGGAGGGCCGCGAGGCGGCCCACTGGTACCGTCTCTACCTCGACTCCTTCCCGGACGACCCGACCGCCGGCAGTATCAGCTTCCTGCTCGCCGAACTGCTGTTCGAACTCAAACAGTATCCTGACGCGGTGACGGCCTATGAACAGAGCGCCTATACCCTGCCGCCGCACGACAAGCGGGCCGAGGCCGGATATGCCGCCCTGCTCGCCTATGCCGAGGAGGGGAAGCAGCTGAAAGAGGCGCAGCGACCGGCCTGGCGCAAACGGGAAGTGGAGAGCGCCCTGCGCTTCAGCGCCGTGTTTCCCCAGGACCCGCGCATGCCGGCGGTGTTGACCAAGGCCTCCGAACAGCTGTTGGAGATGAACGACATGGGCCGTGCCCGCGGCGCCGCCCTGCAGGTGGTCAATCTGCAGCCTCCCGCATCCACCGAGCTGCGGCGGACCGCCTGGACCGTGGCCGCCCATGCCGCTTTCGAACAGAAGGACTATGCCGCCGCCGAGGTGGGCTATCAGCAAGCCCTGGCCCTGGTGCCGAAGAAGGACGAGCAGCGTGAAGCGCTCGAGGAGCGCCTCGCCGCCAGCATCTACCAGCAGGGCGCCACCCTGCGTGACCAGGGAGACCAGCAGGGTGCCGCCAGTCAGTTCCTGCGGGTCTCCAGCCTGGTGCCCGGAGCCTCGATACGCGCCACCGCCGAATACGACGCCGCCGCCAGCCTCATCGCCAGCGGCGACTGGACGCGCTCGGCCGAGATCCTCGAGGCCTTCCGCAAACGCTATCCCGACAGCGAGCTGATGGCCGACGTCAACAGCAAACTGGCCACCGCCTACCTGGAGACCGATCAACCGCTCAAGGCGGCGTCGGAACTGACCACCATCGCGGCCCAGGGCGAGACCCCCGAACTGCGCCAGGCCGCCGGCTGGCAGGCGGCGGAACTCTACGAAAAGGCCGGCCAGGAAGCCAAGGCCATCGAAGCCTACAGCCGCTACGTGGAGCAGTTCCCGATCCCGCTCGAGCCGGCCA
Source organism: Sedimenticolaceae bacterium (assembly GCA_050300835.1). GTDB lineage: Bacteria > Pseudomonadota > Gammaproteobacteria > Chromatiales > Chromatiaceae > Thiodiazotropha. The sequence goes on along the minus strand of JBNKYJ010000089.1, from coordinate 1,092 downwards.
TGGAGGCGCGCCACAAGCTGGCCGGACTCTACGAGAAAAACGGCAAGCCGAAGCAGCGCGACCACTGGCTCGAACAGCTGATCGAAGCCGACGCCGGCGCCGGCAAGCTGCGCACCGACCGCAGCCGCTATCTCGCCGCACAGGCCTCGCTGCGCCTGGCCGAGCCGGATCACGAGCTGTTCAAGCGCATCGCCCTGAAGGCGCCGCTGGAGAAGAACCTCAAGCGCAAGAAAGACCAGATGCAGAGCGCCATCGCCGGTTACAAGCGGGCGGCCGAATACGGCATTGCCGAAGTCACCACCGCCGCCACCTACCACATCGGCGAACTCTACCAGCAGTTCGGCGCGGCATTGATGAAATCGGAACGCCCCAAAGGCCTCAACGAGGAGGAGCTCGAGCAGTACGAGATCCTGCTGGAGGAGCAGGCCTTTCCCTTCGAGGACAAGGCGATCGCGGTCTACGAATCGAACACCAAGCTGACCACCCAGGGCATCTACGACGAATGGGTCAAAAAGAGCTTCGCCGCCCTGGCCAAGCTGCTGCCGGCCCGCTACGCCAAACAGGAACAGAGCGAGGAGGGTGTCGATGCCATCAATTAGATCATTCACCCTGGGGCTCTGCGTCGCGCTGCTGATCGGCGGCTGCAGCTCGCTGCCCTCCACCTCGGCCAAACCCGGCGCCTCCGGGGCAGCGGCGGAGAAGAAGCCTACCGACAGCGCGCTGCAGCGCCGCTTCGAGGAGGCCCTCCACCTGATCGACGAGGCGTTTTCCGAATTCGAGCGCTACGGTGCTGGGGACAAAGCCGCCAGCGCTTTGGTAGATCGGGGGATTATCCTCGGCAGCTCCGGCTGCAAGGCCGAGGCCCTTGCCTGCCTGGGAGAAGCTCTGGATCGACTCAACCCCTTCACCAATCCGCGCAACTTTGTGGCCGGGGATGATGTGGCCCGTTTTGCCGTAATCGCTTTGACGGACCCTAAAGCAGCCGGGCAGATCATTGAAATCGGCGGGCCCGAAAACTGGACGAATATGGACGTCGTAGCCCTGTACGAAAAGTTGGCCAGGCAAGAGGCGAAGGTGAAGCATATTCCGCTG
>JBNKYJ010000088.1:0-16593 GCA_050300835.1 Sedimenticolaceae bacterium | reverse complement strand
GAGTTTTGAGTTTTGAGTTTTGAGTTGTGCGCACAATCTCGGTATGCAGACTCATTGTGGCACTCCGCTTGCTGCTGGATAACTCAAAACTCATCACTCACAACTCAAAACTCCTTAGTCTCCGTATACCGGGTATTTGGCGCAGATCTCCAACACCCTGGCCTTGGTGGCATCGATCACGGCCTGGTCGCCACGGCTGTCGATGACATCGCACATCCAGCCAGCCAGGGTGACACACTCATCCTTACCGAAACCGCGGGTGGTGACGGCGGGGGTGCCGACCCGGATGCCGGAGGTGACGAAGGGGGACTGGGGATCGTTCGGCACCGCGTTCTTGTTGACGGTGATGTTGGCATCACCCAGCCAGGCATCCACGTCCTTGCCGGTGAGACCCGCCTCGATGAAACTGACCAGGAACAGATGGTCGTCGGTACCCTTGGAGACCACGTCGTAGCCCCGCTGCATGAAGACATCGGCCATGGCGCGGGCATTGTCCAGCACCTGCTGCTGATAGGCCTGGAAGTCGGGCTCCATCGCCTCCTTGAAGGCCACCGCCTTGGCCGCGATGACATGCATCAGCGGGCCGCCCTGGGTGCCGGGAAAAACCAGCGAGTTGAGCTTCTTCTCGATCTCCTCGTTGGCCTTGGCCAGGATCAGGCCGCCGCGGGGACCGCGCAGGGTCTTGTGGGTGGTGGTGGTGGTGACGTCGGCGATCTGCACCGGGCTGGGGTAGAGTCCGGCGGCGATCAGGCCGGCCACATGGGCCATATCGACGAACAGATAGGCACCGACCTCGTCGGCGATGTCACGGAAACGCTGCCAATCGACCACCCGGGAGTAGGCGGAAAAGCCGGCCACGATCATCTTCGGCTTGTGCTCGCGGGCCAGGCGCTCGACCTCCTCATAGTCGATCTCACCGGTTTCGGGATTGAGACCGTACTGCACCGCATTGTAGATCTTGCCGGAAAAATTGGGCTTGGCACCGTGGGTGAGATGACCGCCGTGGGCCAGGCTCATGCCGAGCACGGTGTCGCCGGGCTGGCACAGCGCCATGTAGACGGCGGCGTTGGCCTGGGAGCCGGAGTGGGGCTGTACGTTGGCGTAATCGGCACCGAACAGGGCCTTGGCACGGTCGATGGCCAGCTGTTCAGCCACGTCCACATACTCGCAACCGCCATAGTAGCGTTTGCGGGGATAACCTTCGGCGTACTTGTTGGTCAGCACGCTGCCTTGAGCCTGCATCACGCGGGGGCTAGTGTAGTTCTCCGAGGCGATCAGCTCGATGTGCTCTTCCTGTCGGCGCTCCTCGGCCGCGATCGCCGCCCACAGTTCGTCGTCATACCCCTGGATCTGCATACTCTTCTTGAACATCTCGTCTCTCCGGCAGAGGAAAACGCAGAAATATACCAAATATTCGGCGCAGCGTCGTGACAAGAATGGCGCACGGGAAACCTGATCCGGGACCCGGCAGACGCAAACCTCGGGGGCAGATGCGTCCGTTTAACTGGTGGTATTGAGCAGCAGCTTGAGGTTGGTGACGATCTCTTCCCGGTACCCCAGCTGGTAGGTGATCAGGATGACCACGAAGACCACCAACAGCAAAGCAACGGAAGCACCGAAGCCGGCGACCGCGATCCGCCGTTTCAGCAACAGATCACTGGTCCAGACCCTTGAGACCTGCCCCAGGACGGGCACATCCGTCTCCTTCCTCAACTGCACGGGATCGTAATAGACCGATCGCATCTGGGAGAGCAAAAAGGCGAAACCGCCACCGGCTATCAATCCCAGCAGAAGAATGCCCACGCTCAGCAGGATCCGCTTTGGTCCGACCGGCAGCAGGGGCACCTTGGGTGGCTCGACGATACGAAACTTTACGTTGTCGCCGGCCTGATCGGCCTGCTCCGACATACGGGCCGATTCCAGACGTTGCACCAACTCCTGATAATTGGTGCGGTTGATCTCATAGTCTCGATTGAGACGCGTCAGCTCCGCCTCGACCTTGGGCAGTACGTCGAGCTTGGCCTTGAGCGTCTCGATGCGTTTCCCGAACTCGTTCCTGCGCAGTCGGATCGCCGTCAGATTGACCTCCGCCTGGCGGTAGGCGAGCTTGAGTTCTTCCAGTGCGGTGGAGAGTCCCGTATTTGCCGCTTGCGACCTGACCACTGCGGTTCTTGCGTCCTGGGCCTTCAGCTCGGCAATGGTCGCCCGCAACTCTTTGACACTGGGATGCTCATCCGTGTATTTCAGCAGCAGCTCGTCCAGTCGGGTTTCCAACGCGAGGATGCGCTGACCGGTGGGTGTCTCCAGCACAACTTCGCCCTGGCGTCGGCGCTCCTCCTCCTCGGCGGCGGTTCTCTGATACTGCCGTTGCAGTTCGTCGCGGCGTATCTGAGCCTCCTTCAGCTCCAGATCCACGTTCTGCAGTTCACGCTGGGCCTCCTGCAACTGGTTGAAGATGCCCCCGCTCTGTCCCGGCATGGTATCGACGTTTCGGCGCTTGAACTCGGTCAGCCGGTTCTCCGCCTCCACCAGGCGGGCCTCGTACTCCTTGATCTGGTCCTGCAGAAACTTCTGCGCCGTATCCGACTCCACCCGGGTATCACCCAGGGCCGCCTCGACGAAGATGTTGAGCAGGGTCTCCACCACCTTCTTGGCCACATACGGATCCTTGTACTGGTAGGTGATCGAATAGAAATTCTGCCGCCGCTGGGTTTCGATCTGGATGGTCTTGCGCAGCTCTTCGATGAGTTTTTGACGCTCCTGGACCGAATTCACCTGCAGGTCGAGATCGGTCTCCCGCAACACCTTTTCCAGATTCTCGTTGTTGAGCAGGGTTCGTGTCATCAGCTGCAGACGCTGCTCCAGGTCGGTCTGTACAGCGAGCCCCCTAAGCAGGGGACGCAGCACACTCTCGGTATCCACGAAAACCTTTGCCGTGGACTGGTATTTGTCCGGCATGACGAAGACGACACTCCAGCCCAACAGGGTCACCAGCCAGGCGACCAGCAACGCCGACCAGCGGAACCTCCATGCAGAGCGAATTTGGTTTTTCAGTGTGACAATCAGTTCATTCATGCGCTGACTAGACCTTAAGATCCTGTTTTATAGTGACTTTCAGCTCGACCGGACGGAAACGACCCTAGGAGAACCGCATGGCATTGTACATCATCTAGCACAATTTACCCCGGAGTTCTCATCCGATGCTCTAAACTATGGTCGATGACCGCTCTGGAGCTGGATTTGACGACGTTGATTCCGGGCGTCACGCGGAACCGGACACAAATCGGCAATGGCAAAAGCCACGCCGTCTCATGGACATTCGCATACCGCAGATGCGCAACTGACCACATAGATCATGAAGACCGTCTCGAAAAATGTCGATGGCAGTTTTTATCCCGAGTTCCATCTTGGCTGGGGCGGTTGTGCCGAAGAGCTGTTTCACTACACATCCCGGTACGCCCTCTATACCGAAGCCTTTCTGCGCAATCTCGCCGACCAGCGTCAATTCAGCTTATCGGGCTATGCCCCCTCGAACTTGAGTGAGCAGCAGCGTCGTCTGATGGCGGCGATTCTTTCCGTTCCCCCGGGCCGCGAGGCCGCCCGGGCACTCACCTGCATCATCCGCGCCGTGCGCAACGGCAACTCGGAAGTCGATGACGAACTCGTTGCGCAGTACAAGGATCGCCTGAAGGTGATCCCGGAGGGGGTGACCCTGGCCTATGCCGAGCGCAAGCCCCATATCGAACGGGGAGAGGTGGCGCCGCTGGATCCCTTTCTCAACCTCGCCAAGCGCCTGCAGCTGCCCGTGGCGGTGCATGACCACCACGTCGAGGTGTCGCTGAAACAGCTGGCAGAGCATCTCGATTCAACCAACGCCACCCTGAGAAGCAATCTCCAGGACGCCATCCTGCGGGTTCACCACGCGGGCTACATACTGCGTAACCACCCTGGGCTCACACACAAGACAGCCAAGGATATCGGTGAGGACGACGCGGTCTGATCCCACCGCTCCCGCAATCAATCCCCTTTGCCCTCTCCCAACAGCGCCGGCAGTTCCCGCTTGCGGCCCTTCCTCGGGTGGCGGTGAGTTCCCTGCTCGCGGGATTCGGTCGGTTTGCGATGCGGATGGTGCTGACCGCTCTTGGTCGACTTGGCTCTGCCCGGCCTGGGGGAGTCTGAGCGGGTGTTCCCGCTGTTTTCTGTGGTCCGACGCCCGCCTGCCTGTTGCTGGCGGGATCGCGGGCTCTCCCGTCCGTCGCGATTGCGCGCCGGCACGGGTTCCGCTTCGGCGTTGGGATCGGGCGTATAGCCTTCAAGCACCTCCTGGGGAATGCTTCGCTTGAGCAACCGCTCGATATCGCGCAGCAGTTTCCGCTCCTCACCACAGACCAGGGAGACCGCCTGCCCCGCATTGCCGGCGCGTCCGGTGCGTCCGATGCGGTGCACGTAATCCTCCGGCACGTTCGGCAGCTCGTAATTGACCACATGCGGCAGCTGGTCGATGTCGAGTCCACGCGCGGCGATATCGGTCGCTACCAGTACCCGTACCTGGCCGGACTTGAATCCCGCGAGTGCCCGGGTGCGTGCGCCCTGGCTCTTGTTACCGTGAATGGCGGCGGCACTGAGGCCGTCCTTCTCCAGCTGTTGCGCCAGGCGGTTGGCGCCGTGCTTGGTGCGGGTGAAGACCAGCACCTGGCGCCAGTTGCGCGCTCCGATCATATGACTCAGCAGCTCGCGCTTGCGTCCCTTGTCCACCGGATGCACGACCTGTTCGATGCGTTCCGCGGTGGTGTTTCTCCGCGCCACCTCGACCAGTTCGGGACGGTCCAGCAACCGATCGGCGAGCTGTTTGATCTCGTCGGAGAAGGTGGCGGAGAAGAGCAGATTCTGACGTACCCCGTTTTCCGGTAGCAGCGCCAACACTTTACGGATGTCGTGGATGAAGCCCATGTCCAACATGCGGTCCGCCTCGTCCAGAACGAAAATTTCGATCTGCGACAGATCGAGGGTCTTCTGACTGGCGTGATCGAGCAGACGGCCCGGCGTCGCCACCAGGATATCGACGCCGCGACGTAACTGCTCGATCTGCGGGTTGATCTTGACGCCGCCGAAGATCACCGCCGAACGAAACGACAGATGCCTGCCGTAGGTGGAGACGCTCTCGCCCACCTGGGCGGCCAGCTCGCGGGTCGGTGTCAGCACCAGCGCGCGTATGGGGCGATGCCCCTTGGGAATCGGTTTTTCGCTCAGGCGCTGCAGTAGCGGCAGGGTGAATCCGGCGGTCTTGCCGGTACCCGTCTGGGCGCCGGCCATCACATCCCGGCCGGTGAGTATCAGCGGGATCGCCTTGCGCTGGATTGGGGTGGGTTCCTTGTAGCCCTGCTCGTCGATCGCGCGCAGGAGTTCGGCCGCAAGGCCGAGGGTATCGAATGACATGGGGATTGTTGCTCCAGTCGTGCCATCCCGCGGCAGCTTTCGCTGGGGGATCCGGTCCTGGCTGGATAGAGGGAATTCTCTGGTGTAAGCGGGTGCCTGTGAGCAGGCATCCGGCTCAAATCCTTTCCTGCGATCGAAATCGCGCTGGGTGCCGACCGGCCGTGCACCCGGAAAGCGCGCACTCTAACAGAACCCTTGGCGAAAGTCCGCTGTTTTTCTCAATCGGTCGCGAAACCGGTCATCCGGCAAACCAGCCATTTCCGGACAGGTCGCGTCCACGGCTTTCGTAGAGTAACGGAACCGACCTCAAGAGGTGAGGCTACCTCAGTTCCATCTCCACCGGCCTGCGCCGCCAGAGGTCGCGATTGGACCAGAAGAGTTCAACCATCGACCACAATCCGGTGATCAGCGTCAGACCCAGGGCCAGCCAGCACAACAGGCGCAGCGGAGTCTGCAGATCCGGCCAGGCGAAGCCCACCATCGCGGCACCGACGGCGATCAGTTGAAACACCAGCTTCCACTTGTTCATCTGGCCGGTGCGCAAGACCACGCCGACACAGGGCGCCATGCTGCGGAAGCCCTGCACGGCAAACTCACGGGCCAACATCAGCAACGCGGCCCAGAGGGGAATCCATTCAGGATGAGCACTGGCGACATAGAGCATCAGCAGATTGGCGAAGATCTTGTCGGCGAGCGGATCGAGAAAGATGCCGATGTTGCTCTCCGCACCGAGACGACGTGCACTCCAGCCGTCCAGCCCGTCAGTAAGTGCAGCCACGAGAAAAACGACGAAGGCGGCCAGGAATGCCGCTGACTCCATCAACGCCATCACGGGCAGCAGCAGCGCGATACGCGACAGTGTGAGGGCGTTGGGTAACCAATACTTCATTTTCGAACCTCCTGCGTGGCCGGGGGTTGCGGGCTGGTGACTGACCATGGGTGCGAAACCAGGCAGACACTTGAAGTATACTCCCCCCCGGTTGAACTGAAGTTCCGGTAACTGGCAATGAAACTGAAGCAAATCTGGGTCGATGCGGATGCCTGCCCCAAAGTGATCAAGGAGATACTCTTTCGGGCGGCGGAGCGCGTCGGCATTCAGCTGATCCTGGTCGCCAACCAGGCGCTGCCGACGCCACCTTCCCGATATATTCGGTCCGTACAGGTCGCTGCCGGTTTCGATGTCGCGGACAACCACATCGCCCGGCACGTGGAACCGAATGACCTGGTGATTACCGCCGACATCCCGCTGGCCGCCGACGTCATCGCCAAGGGCGCACTGGCGCTCAATCCGCGGGGCGAACTCTATACCGAGGCGAACATCCGGCAACGACTGACCATGCGCGATTTCATGGATACCCTGCGCGGCAGCGGCATCGATACCGGCGGCCCCGACAGCTTCAGTCAGGCCGATCGACGGGCGTTCGCCAACCAGCTCGACAGACTGCTGGCCAAATCCGACTGAGATCAAGTCCGACCTTGATGGCTGGCAAACGTCTGTGGTGCGAACTCACGCCGGATGAACAACTGCGACTGCGCGAGGCGTTCGGACACTATCTGGATCAATTGCCGACCACCTGTTCACTCGACGGCAAGCTAACGCGTTTTCAGCAATGGTTGTCCGAGAGGGATATCGAGTTCTCCGAAAGCGATTTGAAACGCTGATCCTGAGCGAGCCGCCAACTCCCCATGGGCGCAGCTTTACCTCCCAGGGTGCCAGCCGCGAATCGCCAGAACAGCTGGAACGGCCAGCGCTCGATGCGGCACCGGTGGCACGAACGAGCCGACCGGTGCCGCGGGACCCCGGGCACGGCTATTCGATCAGGTCACCCGGTGTGGCCGGCAGACGCGGCATGGTCTGCTCGGGAAACTCGCCGTTGAGCGCACCGAGGAAGGCTACGATCTCCTCCACCTGTTGCGACTTCAGCTCCTTGCCCAACTGGGTCTTGGACATCAACCGCACCGCCTCTGGCAGCGACTTCACACTGCCGGTATGCATGTACGGGGCGGTGTAGGCCAGATTGCGCAGGGTCGGTACCCGCCACATGTTCTTGTCTGACGCATTACCGGTGGCTGCCATGCGGCCGGTGTCGTTCATCAGGCCGTATTTGTTGACATAGTCGTTGTCGGTAAAGGTCGGAAACTTCTGATAGAAGCCCTGCCCTGTTTGCATCGTCGGCCCGTTGAAGTTGGCGCCACTGTGGCAGGCGGTACACCCCGCATCGGCGAAGGTCTGCATGCCGCGGACCTGCTGCGCGGTCATAGCCGTCTTCTCGCCGCGCACATAACGGTCGTAGGGACTGTTGGGCGTGATCAGGGTGCGCTCGTAGGCGGCGATCGCCTTGGCGATGTTGTCGATGCTGATGTTGTCGCCTTTGCCGAACGCCTTGTCGAAATAAGGTCTGTAGCCGGGAATCTTCTCGATGCGGTCGGAAACCGCGTCCAGATCACTCATACCCATCTCGATCGGGTTGGCGGGTGGCCCCTTGGCCTGATCCTCCAGGCTGGCCGCACGGCCGTCCCAGAACTGCACCGAGTGGTAGGCGGCGTTCCAGACCGTCGGCGCGTTGCGTCCGCCCGCCTGTCCGTGCACACCGATGGAGGTGGTGCGGTGGTCGTCCCCGCCCTCCATCACGTTGTGGCAGCTGAAACAGGATACCGTGCCGTTGGACGACAGCCGGGGATCGAAATAGAGCATCTTGCCGAGTTCCACCTTTTCGGGGGTGGTGGGATTGTCGGCCGGTTCGGGTGCCTTTTGCGGCAGCGCCTGCCACTGGCCTGCAGCCATGGCTGCACCCGAGAGAAATGTACAGAGAACCGCGAGCGTCTTGATTTTATGCATGATAAAGCCTCCATTGCATTAGGTTACGCCTCGAACTCAATAACCCGTGCGGCCACTGCTCCACAGCAGACTCCGGCCACACCTGAAAACGCTATGCCCGCAAACATGAATTCAACCTGAAAATCGCCTGTCGGCGGTGCGGATCCGGCAGCCGTTCACATCCCGTTCAAGGGCCCGATCCGGATCACCTGTCCTATAATTTTGTTGGCGGCGAGTATGGGCTGGCACGTTAGGGCAGCCTGGATGGAGCGAAGCGAAATCCGGGAAACCTCGCGCCTAAACCCTCCCGGATTCCGCTTCGCTCCATCGGGCTGCTTCACTCTGCGGCCGGGAGCCAGAGGGCCCGTAGCGCTCACCCGCGGAGTCTGCCGGGGCCTGTTAACGCGAGGAGACTCCAGCATGAAAGCGATGGTCATCGAGCGTATCGTCTCACTGCAGGAGAATGAGCGGCCGCTGACGCTGCGTGACATGCCGATACCCGAACCCGGCCCAGGGGAGATACGCATCAGGATCACGGCCTGTGGTGTCTGCCACACCGAGCTCGATGAGATCGAGGGACGCACCGCGCCGCCGCGTCTGCCGGTGATCCCGGGCCACGAGGTGGTTGGACGGGTCGACTCGCTGGGTCCCGATTGCCGGCATTTCGCGCCCGGCGAACGGGTTGGCGTGGGCTGGATTCACCATTCGAACGGCGCCGAGGACGAGAACCTGGCCGATGCCTTCCGCGCCACCGGTCGCGACGTTCATGGCGGCTACGCCGAATACATGACCGTGTCCGAAAACTATGCCTATCCGATTCCGCAGACCTTCTCCGACACTGAGGCAGCCCCCCTGCTCTGCGCTGGCGCGGTCGGTTACCGTTCGCTGAGACTGACCGCACTGAATGACGGTCAGCCCCTGGGCCTGACCGGCTTCGGCGGCTCGGCCCATCTGGTGCTGCCGCTGGCGCGCCACCTGTTTCCGAACAGTCCCGTCTGCGTCTTCGCCCGCGATGCCGAAAGCCAGGCCTTCGCCCGCAGGCTCGGCGCCGACTGGGCCGGCGACACGGCAGCGCGCTCACCCTACCCGCTGCAGGCCATCATCGACACCACCCCGGCCTGGAAGCCGGTGGTCGAGGCGCTTGCCAATCTCAAACCGGGCGGCCGGCTGGTGATCAACGCCATCCGCAAGGAGGCGGGTGATCAGGACTACCTGCAACGGCTCAGCTATCACGAACATCTCTGGATGGAAAAGGAGGTCAAATCGGTGGCCAACGTGACGCATAGGGACCTGGCCGAATTTCTGCCTATCGCGGCCCGGATCCCCCTGCGGCCGACCGTGCAGACCTATCCCCTGCTGGAAGCCAATCGCGCCCTGGTGGAACTCAAACGGGGACCGGTGAAGGGCGCCAAAGTGCTGCTCATCGATTAAGCGCAATTCCTATTGCCAGCAAGGTATCCCGGATGGAGCGATGCGGAATCCAGGATCTCTGGTTCCTTGAACTCCCCGGATTGCGTTGCACTCCATCCGGGCTACACCTTGTAGCGCCCCCCTGGGTCAGCGATATCGATCAAGCCGGCTCCAGTTGAATGAAGCGGACCGGCATGCCGTCCATGCACTGCTCGAAATGTTCCCGCAGGCGGGACGAAGCCAACTTGATCATGAAGGAGGTCGCCTCGGCGTCCCGATTCGCCAGCTCTTTGACGATCGCCTCGGTCGCCGAGAGATCGAGATAGGAGACCACGCTAAGATCCAGCACCAGATTCACCGACCGATAACGCTTGAGCAACTCGCTGAGTTGATCGATGGAGGCATAGAAGAGATGCCCCTCCACCCGAAGTTGCACCGAATCCTCCTGCCGCTCGGTGCGGACCTCCAGTTTCGCGGCGGAGAGCACGAACATCAGTATCGACAACACCAGGGCGATCACCAGGCCCACCTGCAAACCGACGAACATGATGCTGAACAGGGTGATGGCGAAGACCGCGAGTTCGCCACGCCAGGAGACCAGGCGCAGGATCTCGTCACGCTTGATCATGCTGAAACCCACCAGCATCAGGCTGCCGGAGATGACCGCCATCGGTAGGTAGGAGAGGATGGGACCGAGCAGCAGGATCAGCAGCAACACGATGAATGAGGAGAGTATGCCGGCCAGCGGTGTCTTGATGCCCAGCGACTGATTCACCGCCGTGCGGTTGAAACTGCCGGAACCGGCGAAGCCGGAGAAGAAGGGAGCCAGGGCATTGGCGATGCCCTGGGAGAACACCTCCTTGTCGGGCAGGATGGCCTGATCCGTATCGTTGCGCAGATGCTTGATGATGACCATCGACTGGGAGAGTCCGATGAGGGCAATGATCAGCGCGTCGGGCAGCATCGCCAGCCCCACCAGCAGATACTCCCTGCCCAGTGGCGGATGAGACAGGGGCAGCACGCTGATCGGGATATGGCCCAGCAGTTCGAGCTCCATATCGACCTGGGTGAAAAAGGCCATCTGCAACAGGCCGCAGAGATAACCGGCCGCAATCGCGATCAAAATCGCATAGCGCGGCATGTAATAGCGCGCGATCAAACCGATCGTCACGGTCATCACACCGACACAGAGACTGTGCGGATTGATCAGAGTGCCCGCGTCGTCGATCAGCAGATAGAGCTTCTGGAAGAAGAACAGGGTATTGGAACTGGAGAGCCCGAGAATACCGTCGAGCGAGGAGAGCACGAGAATCATGCCGACCCCGGTGGTGATACCGGTGATGGCCGCGGGACTGAGATACATGAAATAACGACCACCCCGCAACAGCCAGATGAGCAACTGGATGAGTCCCACCATGAAGCTCAGCAGCAGCACGTACTCGATATAGAGCGGACTCCCCCTGCCGGCAAAGGGCGCCACCGCCAGCCCGATGAGGATCGCCACCGCGGTGTTGGGCCCGCCCAGCATGGAACTGGTGCCGAAGAGACTGGCGAAGAGGGTGACGAAGATCGCCGTATAGATGCCGTATTCGGGGGGCAGACCGGCCAGGTAGGCGAAAGTGATCCCCTGGGGTATGACCAGGATAGCGGCGATGAAGGCACCGAAAAGTTCGCTTGAAAAGCGCCAGCCCTTCGCTTGGGAGGGCCGCCAGGGCAGGATTTCCGGTAACCGCTTCAGACGCATGTCAAGCGGGGGGCCGGACGCGGCCCTGTCGCGTTTTGGATTCACCCTCCCTGGTATCAATGGTCATTGCTCGAAGACCCCGGTCACCGCTTCGAACAGTTTCAGCAGTTTCTGCTCGCGTGGATCCGCCGGACGGATCTGCATATTGACATAAGCCGCCACGTCCAGCGCCTGCTGGTGGCTCAAGCTGCGTTCCTGTCCCAGCGGCATATTGGCCCAGATGAAGCCGGCGGCACGCCGGATATCCGCCATGCCCGCCCCCTCATTGTAGGCGTCGATGCCCCACAGCGGCGGCATGCGCTCGTTGCCCTGTCCATCCTGTCCATGGCAGACGGCGCACTTCTCCCGATAGATCGCCATGCCCGAGGCGGGATTGGGATCGTAACCGGTATCGGGCAGGGTCGGCACACCGCGACCTGGCGGCGCCTCGCCGATGACCTGGCCATGGGAGAGATAGGAGATATAGGCCGCGATGGCCATCACCTCGGGGGCATCCTCCGGCGGCATGATGCCGTCGAGGCTGTAGACGAAACACTCGCGGATACGCAGGCCGATGCCGTTGCGTCGACCGTTCTTGCTGCGCCATTTGGGATACATGCCGGCGACGTTGAGGGGAATGGCGTCCTGTTTGCGACCGGCATTGAGATGGCAGTTGGTGCAACGCATGCGATTACCGGTATAGCGGGCACCGTACTTCTCCGTTTCGCTGACGATGCGGTAGCCATAGACCACGTTGCTGTAGTAGTCGTCGAGATAGTCGCGCTCGAGCAGCGTCTCGATGGGGACCTGTTCCGTGGCGATCGAAGGCCTGGTGATCGCGATCAAGAGGGTGAGCAGGACGGGAAGGCCGCGCCCTGGGCGCAAGCACAGAAATCCGTTCACTAGCAGGGAGGCGTCCCGAGTCACCAAGATTGTCATCAGAAGTCTGTCAAAACGCCTCCGCGGGCGATCCATCTTCTCCGCAAGCTACTGTGAGTGGAGCTTGACGGGACCTGTCCTTGCTTCCATGACAATTGAAAAAAGAGTGGAACTGCGGTGTGGCCGCTCTATGAGCAGCCTTGGCTCCAAGGGTCCATGCGCAAAAAAATGTAACACATTACGTAGGGTTAAAGGAATCCTTATCCGGCTCCAGGTGGTTTCAGAGCCCGATTCGAAGTTCGACGGACAGGCCCCTGATTCCGGTCCCGGCGGATGGGACAGGACGCAACGGCATCGACCGCCGGAGGGAGGGAATCCATGTCGACAACCGCGTGGACCGGTTCAGGCGCGCACCCTCCCCGGAGCCGTCGTAAACCGTCACAGCGCTCTGGCGGTGAGGCTCACGCCACCATCGGCACCCATCCCGGGAGTTGCCGCAACCGCTCCAACCAGGCCGTCACCGCGGGATAGGGCTCGAGCGGAAAGTGCCCTTCGCCGGCCAGGGAGACATAGGGGTAGCAGGCGATGTCGGCGATAGTGGGATGCTCCGCCGCCAGCCATGAGGCCGCTGCCAGGCGCTGCTGCATCGCCTGCAGACCCGGCTCGGCGTCCCGGTGGCACTGCGCCAGGTCATAGGGACGATCGAACAGGATCTTGGCCCGGGCACGGGCCAGGCCGTAGAGCAGTTCGTTTTCGGAGACGGCGAGCCACTGCATCACGCGCGCTTCGCCGAGGGCATCGTCCGCCAGCCAGTCGCTGCCTCCGTAACGGCGGGCCAGATAGACCAGGATCGCCATGGAGTCCCAGATCACCGTCTCGCCATCGACCAGCACCGGCACCTGGCCGCGCGGGTTGAGCCGCTTGAAGTCCGCTGTCAGCGACTCGCCGGCGAGGATATCGACGGCCAGGCGTTGATAGCTCAGCCCCAGCATGGAGAGCAGCAGGCGAACCTTGTAACAGTTGCCGGAGCGCTCCATATCGTAAAGTTTCAAATCGGTCATGCCTGTGCTCCATTTGATTGTGCATCGTAGAGACTGGGTATGCGCTTCGAGCAGTTCCAGTAGACCTGCTCCACCGCCACCTCCACCGCGCGCCCGGCCTGGGGCCAGAGGGTCCGCCACTCCCCGTCCTGTTCCAGAATCCGCGCCGAACCGTTCACCCGCAGGCGCGACTGGCTCGCGAAGTCGATGAAGAGCAGGCCCAGGTGGGGATTGGTGAGGATATTGCCCAGGGAGTTGAACATGCGGTTGCCCGCATAGTCCGGAAACAACAGGCGTTGCGGCCCCGCCACCCACACCGCCGGCAGGACACTGCCGTCGGAAGCCGGCTCGGTGCCCTTGAAGCTGCAGTCACAATGGCCTTCGGCGTCGGAGGTGGCGAGAAAGAAGAAGTCGCGGGACTCGACGAAACCCGCCATCCGCTGATCCAGGGCGTTACCGATGATTCGGCTCAGCCGCTTCGAACGCTCCTCGTCCCAGGCCTCGTTGAAACGCTGCTGGGCAGACAGCTCCCCGGAATGGAAGACGCGATCGTTCATGCCGGCAATTCCCCGCTTGCGTAGCCTGGATGGAGCGCAGCGTAATCCAGGGTATCAGGTTCGTCGGCGCCCCGGATTCCGGCGCGCACCGCCTGGGTCAGACCGGCGTAGCCCCAGTTCTCCGCCGGCAGCTCATGGATCACGATATAGCTCGCCTCGGCCAGTTCGCCAAGCGTCTCCACCAGCAACCGCTGGAGCCGGGCGATCAGCCCGGCCTTCTCGTCTGGGCTGTTGCTGCCCTGGGTGATCTTGACGTCCAGGTAGGCGGTGGGCTTGTCGCAGGGTTCGCCACCGATGGTCCAGAGAAGCGCCGCTTCGCTGCCGCTGATGCGGACAGCGGTCACCTCGCGGCGCTTGCCGGCCTCTTCGGCCAGGGCATCCGTGATACCCCGGGCGAGCGTGTCGGCCTGTTCCCGGGTCGGCATGGGATCGATAGTGAGTGCGATGTACGGCATTCGTATGCTCCTTGACTTGGTGTGATAAGAGCCTAGGCTTACGGCATCCATTTGTTAAACGAATTATTTGAATATCTCTTATTTGATTTATGAATATATTACCCCGCGATCTGGAGCTGGAGCTGCTGCGCACCTTCGTCGCCGTGGTCGATGGCGGTGGTTTCACCCGCGCCGCCGAGCGGCTGCACCGCACCCAGTCCACCGTCAGCCAGCAGCTCAAACGCCTGGAGGAGCGGCTCGACACGCCGCTGCTGGAGCGCAACACCCGCCGCACCGCCCTCACCGAACGGGGCGAACTGCTGCTGGGTTATGCGCGGCGCCTGCTGGCCCTCAACGACGAGGCCCTGGCGGCGCTGGCCGAAACCCGGCTGCAGGGCCGGGTGCGTCTGGGCTCGGTACAGGAGCTGGCCGATGGCGGACTTGCCGATATGCTGGCCCACTTCTCCCGCCTCCACCCCGGTGTCGCCCTGGAGGTGCGGGTGGATGCCAATCTCAAGCTGCGCGACGAAGTGGCCTGTGGCGAACTCGACCTGGCCGTCGTCTTTCAGGAGCCGGGGGAACCGCAGAACGGTGTCCGCTGCGAGGTCATCGACCGGCTGCGGCGGGTCTGGGTCGCCTCGCCCGAGCTGGCCATCAAAGCCGACGAACCCCTGCCGCTGGTGCTCTCCAACGGTCCCTGTATCTTCCGCAACGCGGTGCTCGGCACCCTCGACGGCATCGCCCGCCCCTGGCGCATCGCGCTCTCCACCCCCAGCCTCTCCGGCATGCGCGCCGCCCTGCGCGCGGGGCTTGGCGTCGGCGTGCGCACCGAGCGCTGGCTGGAGCCCGACCTGCGGATCCTCGAGCGGGAGCTGCCGCCCCTGCCCGAGGTGGAGCTGGTGCTGCTCTCCGCCGCCGACACCGGAGAGCAGGTGGTGGAGCGGCTGCGCAGCGCCCTGCGCTCCGCCCTCCTCCCCGGCTCAGTTTAAAATCGCAGGATAATAGGTTGAACACTACTCTGGTGGGGCAGGACCCCACCCTACGCAAACAACTGTAGGGTGGGTCCCTGCCCCACCAAATACCTAGTCGTGCAGCCTGGATGGAGCGCAGCGTAATCCAGGGAGCAAACGCATCGACACCCCGGATTGCGCTGCGCTCCATCCGGGCTATCCGCTCAGCGACGATTGAGCACGCTCGGTCAGGATCTGAACGGCATACCGTTCTAGAGTCTCGGCCTGATTGAGGAGGTCAGGAAGTGAACGAACCCAGAGTCAACGCCTATGCCGAGCGTTTCGAGCGCGTCTTCGAACATATCGACCGTCATCTCGACGAACCGCTGTCGATCGACCGCTTGAGTGGCGTGGCCAATTTCTCCCGCTTCCATTTCCAACGGCAGTTTTCCCAGTATGTCGGTATGAGCGTGACCCGCTATCTCCAGCTGATGCGCCTGCGCCGGGCATCCTACCAGCTGGTCTTCAGTGACGATCGCCGCATCATCGACATCGCTTTCGAGGCCGGCTTCGGGAATCCCGAGTCGTTCTCCCGTGCGTTCAAAAAGCGCTTCGGTCAGACCCCTTCTCAATTCAGAGCCCAACCCGCATGGCAGCCCTGGAACGCGCGTATGCCACTGCCTGAACGAGACAGGAGTAAAACGATGGAAATCGATATCGTGGATTTTGCAGAGACCCTGGTCGCGGTGCTGGAGCACCGCGGCGCACCCGAACGCATATTCGAGTCGGTCAGGGTATTCATCGACTGGCGCAAACAGAGCAGACGCTCTCCCAACGACCGTCGTCGCACCTTCGGCATCCCCTACAGCGATCCGGCGAATACGCCACCGGATGCGTTTCACTTCGACATCTGCGGCGAGATCGAAAACCCGGTGCCGGAGAATCCCCAGGGAGTCGTCACCAAGCGGATTCCCGGCGGTCGCTGCGCCCGAGTGCGACACATCGGCTCCACCGATCGCATCGAAGACAGCATCTACCCCCTCTATCGCGACTGGCTGCCCGAGAGCGGTGAGGAGCTGCGTGACTTCCCCCTCTTCTTCCACTACCTGAAGCGGATTCCGGAGGTCCCCGAGCACGAGCAGGTGACGGATATCTATCTGCCCCTGGTATGAGCCCCGTATCTTGGCGTGCGGTATACTGCACTCTGTTGGGTGGCGCGACCTGTCGTTCAGCCGCCCCGCCTGGGCGACAGATGGCCCACTCATACCCTATGATTGCCGGTTGACCGTTTTAACGATTACCGACGCCCTTATCGGTGGGGCAGGGCCCCACCCTACCCGTGGTCC
>JBNKYJ010000087.1:0-6654 GCA_050300835.1 Sedimenticolaceae bacterium | reverse complement strand
CGATGTCCAACGATTCCACAACCATTGAGACGGGTACGCTCGAGGCCGGCCTGCGCGAGCAGACCTGGGTGCGCCAGCTCGTCTACTGGCTGGGAGCGGCGGTCGCGCTGCTGCACCTGGTGATGAACTTCACCACGATTTTCTCCACCCAGTGGCAGAGCACGCTGCATTTCCTTGGTCTCGGCATGCTCGCCATGCTGCTCTATCCGCCGTTGCGCAATGCCCGGCTCGCCTCGTCGCGCACCATACTCGCAATCGACCTGCTCATCGGTGCCTGTTTTGTCGCGGCGACGGTCTGGATCGTCGGCGCCGAGGACGCCATCTACGCGCGCGGCGTCAACATGACCGGCTGGGAACAGATACTGGCGGTGGTCACCATCATTGCCGCCATCGAACTCACACGACGCACAACCGGCCTGGTGATTCCGGTGCTGATCGTCATCGCCCTGACCTATGTGGTCGGCTGGGGTGCCTCGCTCGACAACATCTTTCGCTTTGCGGGATTGAGCAGCGAGACGCTGCTGTTTCGAAGCATCTACGGAGACGATGCGCTGTTCGGCAGTATTGCGCAGATCTCGGTCTCTTTCGTCTTCATGTTCATCCTTTTCGGCGCCTTTCTCGTGCGCTCCGGCGCGGGCGACTTTGTCATCGCCATGGCGCGTGCGGTGGCCGGCAAGGTGGTCGGCGGTCCCGGGCTGGTGGCGGTGGTCTCATCCGGCCTGACAGGCACCATCTCGGGTTCGTCGATCGCGAATACCGTTTCGACCGGCGTCATCACCATCCCGCTGATGAAACGCGCGGGATTTCCCGCACGTTTTGCCGCCGGCGTCGAATCGGCCGCCAGTACCGGCGGCCAGCTGATGCCGCCGATCATGGGGGCCGGCGCCTTCGTTATGGCCAGTTATACCCAAATCCCGTACACCCATATTGTGGTCGTGTCGATCCTGCCGTCGCTGCTCTATTTCCTCTCGGTGGCGTTTTTCGTGCGGCTGGAGGCCAAGCGTCTCGGCTTCAAGGCCGAGGGCGACGACCAGCCGGAGAGCCTGGGGCGGGTGATGCGCGAGGGCGGGATCGTCTTCATCCTGCCCATCACGGTCTTGATCGTGACCCTGGTGGTCGGCTTCACACCGACCTATGCGGCGGGAGTCGCCATCCTCACGGTGATTGGCGCCAGTTGGCTGACGCCGCGCAGGATGGGTCCGCGGGCCATTCTCGACGCGCTGGCTCTGGGCAGCCGGAACATGATCTCGACCGGACTGCTGCTGGTGGCGGTCGGGCTGGTGGTCAACGTGATCGCCATGACCGGGGTCGGCAACACCCTGTCGCTGATGATCCAGCAGTGGGCCGGAGGCAGTCTGGTGGTGGCTTTGGTCCTGATCGCGCTGGCGTCGCTGGTGTTGGGTATGGGGCTGCCGGTCACCGCCGCCTACATCGTGCTCGCCACGCTGTCGGCGCCGGCACTCTACAATCTGATCGCAGAGGCGCAGGTGGTCGATCTCATCGCTGCCGGCCATGCCTTGCCCGAGTCGGTCAAGGCGATGCTGATGCTGGCCGCACCCGACAAGCTTGAGCTGCTCGGGCAGAGCATGTCGGGCGATGATGCGCGTTCCATACTCGACGCCCTGAGGGCTGTCGATCCGTCGCTGGTCACCGGTCTCTACGATCAGGTGCTCGACCCGGCAATCGTGCTCGGCATCCTGTTGTCGGCGCACATGATCATCTTCTGGCTCAGCCAGGACAGCAATGTGACGCCACCGGTCTGTCTCACCGCCTTCGCCGCCGCGGCGATCGCCGGCACCAACCAGATCCGCACCGGCTTCACCGCCTGGAAGCTGGCCAAGGGGCTCTACATCATGCCGGTGTTGTTCGCCTATACACCATTTCTGTATGGCGACTGGATCACCGCTTTGGAGATCTTCTTTTTTACACTCATCAGCCTCTACGCCTTCGCGGCGGCATTCCAGGGGCATCTGGCGCGCGACCTGAACATCGTCTTAAGGCTATTTGTCGGTGCGATCGCCGTCTGTCTGCTCTACCCCGGGCAGGAGCTGCTGCATTGGGGGGGACTGTTCGCTTTCATACTCTTTTTTGCTTGGGACCGGATCATGGCGCGACGCGAGCCTGCCACCGCGTAATGAGCAGGCCGCTCGATCGCCGGCTCAGCTGAATGTTGCACGAGCAGGATCTGGCCGACTAACACTTAAAAGATTGTGTCAGGTTGTTTGGTGTGACATACAAGCCAAGAAAAATCATCAGCGGTGGGCAAACCGGTGCCGATACGGGGGGACTGATCGCGGCAAGCAAACTGGGGATAGCCACGGGAGGCTGTGCGCCCCGGGGCTACAAAACAGAGGCAGGTGAGCAAGCCGAGACATTGAAGGCCTTTGGTCTCCTCGAGCATTCGTCGTCCAATTACCGGCAGCGTACAAAACAAAATGTCATCGACTCCGATGCCACTCTGATTCTGGCCACCGATCCCGGGAGCGACGGCACAAAGCTCACAATCCAGTACTGTGAAGCATTTGAAAAACCGTATTTGGTGATTCAGCCATCAGACGCGTCTATTGCACAGATCCAGAAGTTCATTGATGACCAACGGCCGAGCGTGCTCAATATCGCAGGTAACAGGGAGTCAAAATCAAAGGGAATCACCGCGAGAACTGAGGCCATCCTCCGCGCCTTATTTGAATGACAAAGAAGAGAAGGGAGAAGACGTTGGCCGAAGGCAGCGAACTCCCTCGAATTTTATAAGAAACGTAGTCGGGGGTAATGAATGGAAGAGGCGTTGATGCGGCTGCTGCTTGAGTGGGAGGAGTTCATTCAGACAGTTATCGACCGAATACACGAAGGCGAGGCTCTGGCGCGGGGATTCCAGTCGATCCTGGACGACGTTGAAGCAGAACTCGGCAAACTGGATCCGGAACACAAGGCCAGACTACTGGAACAGCTCCATGAGTTGCTCGAAACAGCCTGTAAGGTACTCAGCGAAATCAGCTTCGTTTTCGTATCGGGCGAGGATCACAATCTGATCGATCTGCTGCAGCAGCGGATGAACGCTTTCTCGATACAGTGGTCGGGAGATCTGCAGCCGCAATGGCCGGGTGAGATCGAGCGGAAACTGCTTCGCAACACGGGTTTACGCCTGAGCCCCGCAGAGATCGAGGCCTATCTGACCCCGATACGGGAAACTCTCTCTGAAGCGGTGTGTCTGGATGCGCAAACAAGGAAGCGATTGGCGGAGCGGATCGATGCCTTCAGTCAGGCGGCCTGTGAATTGAACGAGCGATTTGATGACGATGTGGCGCCGCTGAAAACTCCGGACCTCCTCAGGTTGACGCGTGAGGTCATCGCCGGTTTGAAGGATGTTTGCGTGATCCTGGTCGACGTGGCCGCGCCGTTCAAGATTCCGGATCCTTCACTCAAGATCTATTACCTTGCCATCAGATCAGCAAAGTACGCGGGCAGTTCACTGATTGAGAAGGCCACTGCGTTATGGCATTGGGTGAGAGGTGAAACGCACAAGCTGGCCAGTCAGGACAAGGTGCTGGAGGCCCATAAGCTGGCGAAAATCGCCACTGTGTCGTTGGACAGCGTACAGGCCTACCATGACGAGATGGAGAGGAATAAGCGATCGTCCCGTGAGACTGCGATGCTTGTCGCACAGGAAATCCGCGGCATCGAGGATGTCCTGGAGGCAATGCGCGACATCGCGCGATATCTGTCAATCAATGGAAACGATCCACAGCGTGAAAACGTCAGTGATTTAGTCGATGAAATCGAAAACCTTTATGGAAAGAGCCAACACCACAAGCATCAAATAAGAGAACGGGTCCTGTCAGAAGACCGACTAAAAGTGCGGCAGATACTCAAGGGAAGTAAATTGAAGTGAACATGGACCTGAATCCAGGATGGAGCATGACCCCGGATCATCGCCAGACTTGTCCGCGGCTGTTCAGTCACCGAGCCGGAAATGCTTGTCACCCACATCGGAGTCGACATCACGACGTTCGTAGGTTGCGATGACCTGAGCCCCGAGGAGCAGTATCAAGCCGGCCACTTCCAGCGAAAGCAGCGTAACGATGGCGGTCGCCAGTGAACCGTAGACCAGGTTGACCAGCGAAAGGGTGGAGAAATACCAGATCAGGAGATGTCGGGCGATTTCCCAAAGTACCGCAGCGGCGATACCGCCGAGAAGAGCGTGACGGAATGACATGTTTCCCAGGGGCATGACCATGTAGATCGCCGTCAGCAGCAGCACCAGTCCCAGTACGCCCAGAAGGTAGAGCAATACGTGGGTGACTCCCCGCAATTCGATCTTCCAGGCGAAGAGTGTGATGACGTCGCTATCGAGCGCCTGGAGTGCGCCCGCTATAAAGGTGATCAGTAACAGGCCGAGACCGAGCACGAGCACGAACAGATAGGGCAGAATCGCGGAAACGAGAAAATGCCGGCGAGCGATCACGACCCGGTGGTAGAAGATCACCGACATGGTGTTTTCCAATACGGTGAAGGCCATGGAGCTGAAGAACAGCATGACGATGATGCCCACCCAGCTGATGACTTCGCGAAACTGAAGAAATTTACTGACTTGATCCAACAGCGTGTCCGTCAGGCCGGGCACGACCAACTCCAGATTGTCCCGCAGCAGCGCGATCAACTGCTGTTCGGTGAAAAAATGAGAACTGACGACCAGCGCCAGCGTGAACAGAGGGATTATCGAGAGCAGGGTGTAGTAGGCGATGGCGCCTGACAGCACCAGGCCCTGATTGGCACGGAAATCGGATAGCACGTGCCCGATGAAGATGAACACGCTTTTCGCGCGGCCCAGCGATGAAAATGGAATCATAGATGATCGTTCTGAGGCAGATCCACTGCGGTGACGTTAAATTTACGTGAAAGCAGCTGATGGTGAAAATTTATACTCACTATAGATGATATTCCGTGCATGGATTGATGGAAATTCACCCTCGGCACTTGCTATATTCTCCCCACTTGCTGCAATGCAATATGCCAACGGAGACCCCCATGTCCATCAAACCCTTCAAGAAACTTCTGGTTGCCAATCGCAGCGAGATTGCAATCAGAATTTTTCGCGCCGCAAATGAGCTCGGCATCAGAACCGTCGCCATCTACGCCGAAGAGGACCGCCTGTCGATACACCGTTCCAAGGCGGACGAGGCCTATCAGTTGGATCCTGAGAAAGGCCCGGTGGGCGCCTATCTGGACATTCAGGGCATCATCGATATCGCGTTGGACAAGGGTGTCGATGCCATTCACCCCGGCTATGGATTTCTGTCGGAAAATCCGGAGTTCGCCAAGGCCTGCGAGGACAACGGCATCGCCTTCGTCGGCCCGCGCGCCGAGCTGTTGGCACAGATGGGCGACAAGACCGCCGCCCGCGAGCTGGCCAAGCGCGCCGAGGTGCCGACCCTGTCCGGCACCGAGGAACCCATCGAGGATCGGGAATCGGCCATGGCCGTGGCCGAAGCGATCGGCTTTCCGCTGATCATCAAGGCGGCCCACGGCGGTGGCGGCCGCGGCATGCGCGTGGTGCGCGATCCGGACGATCTCGGCAAACTGCTCGACGAGGCACGCACCGAGGCCCTCAACGCCTTCGGCAATGGCGCGGTCTTTCTGGAGCGGTTCATTCAGCGCGCCAAGCACATCGAGGTGCAGATCCTCGGCGACAGGCACGGTAACGTGGTGCATCTGCACGAACGGGACTGCTCGGTGCAGCGCCGTCATCAGAAAGTCATCGAGATCGCGCCCTCGGTCGATCTGCCCGAGGAGACCCGGCACGCCCTGTGCGAGGCCGCGGTGCGCCTGGCGCAGGAGATCGGTTACGACAACGCCGGCACGGTGGAATTCCTGGTCGATGCCGAGAGCGGCGACTGGTTCTTCATCGAGATGAATCCCCGCATCCAGGTCGAGCACACGGTCACCGAGGAGATCACCAACGTCGACCTGGTGCGTTCGCAGATATTGATCGCCTCGGGCCGCGCAATTCACGAAGCGGACATCGGCATCCCGGCCCAGGAAGCGATTCCCAGGGAGGGTTTCGCGGTACAGTGCCGTATCACCACCGAAGATCCGGAGAACGGCTTCGCACCCGATATCGGCCGCATTCTCACCTACCGTTCTCCGGCCGGTTGCGGTATCCGCCTGGACGCCGCGATTGCCACCAACGGCGCGGTGGTGACGCCGTACTACGATTCGCTGCTGGTCAAACTGACCGTACGCTCACCCTCCTGGGAGAACGCCCTCGAACGCATGCACCGCGCACTGCACGAATTCCGGGTGCGTGGCGTGAAGACCAACATTCCCTTTCTGGAAAACGTCATCCAGGAGGAGACCTTCCGCGCCGGCAAGGCGACCACGCGTCTGATCGACACCACGCCCGGGCTGTTCGATTTCACACCGCGTCGCGACCGCGCCAGTAAGCTGCTGGCCTATCTCGGGGACGTTATCGTCAACGGCAATCCCACCGCCAAGGGCTGGAAACCGGAGGCCATCTTCACTCTGGCTCCGGTGCCGCACTACGACCATCGGCTGCCGCTGGAGCAGGGGACCCGCGACCGTCTGCTCGAACTCGGTCCCAAGGGTTTCGCCGACTGGACCCTGGCCCAGGAGCAGGCCCTGTTCACCGACACCACG
>JBNKYJ010000086.1:0-28690 GCA_050300835.1 Sedimenticolaceae bacterium | reverse complement strand
ACGCATGAATAACCTGTAGGGTGCGGCTTGCCGCACCGCAGTGACTTCGATTCCCACACGCTGGCTATACTTTGATTGACATTGGATCGGTTCGCACGATCCCCTATTCATCCATGCCTCGACAATCCACTCCGAGCATGGTTCAGAAACAAGGACGGGAGCAGTCAGTGTCGGAACCCGACCCCATCGAGCAACGCGCGACCACCCTCTCCGGCGAGGCCCTGACCAAGGTCTACCACACCGGTTCGGTGGATGTGCACGCCCTGCGCGGCGTCGACATCGCGCTCTATGAGCGGGAGCTGGTGGTGCTGCTCGGCCCCTCCGGCAGCGGCAAATCGACCCTGCTCAACATTCTCGGCGGGCTCGACACCCCCACCAGCGGCCGGGTGCGCTTCCGTGATACCGAGATCACCGACGGCGACGAGTCGGTGCTCACCCGCTACCGGCGTTATCACGTCGGCTTCGTGTTTCAGTTCTACAACCTGATCCCCAGCCTCACCGCGCGCGAGAACGTTTCACTAGTGACCGAGATCGCGCGCCAGCCGATGGACCCGGCGGAGGCCCTCGGACTGGTCGGTCTGGGCCAGCGGCTCGATCACTTTCCGGCCCAGCTCTCCGGCGGCGAGCAACAGCGGGTGGCCATCGCGCGAGCCATCGCCAAGCGGCCCGACGTGCTGCTCTGCGACGAACCCACCGGCGCCCTCGACAGCGAGACCGGCATCCTGGTGCTGGAGGCGATCGAGCGCGTCAACCGGGAGCTGGGCACCACCACGGCGGTGATCACCCACAACACGGTGATCGGGCAGATGGCCGACCGGGTGATCCACTTCGGCGACGGGCATGTGGTGAGTACCGAGCTCAACGCCACGCGCCTGCCGGCCAGCGGGTTGAGCTGGTGAGTATGGAGGCGCCAAATAGAGGCTTATTGGTGAGGCACGGCCCCACCCTACCGACAACTGCCGCAGTAGCCCGGATGCAACGCAGTGGAATCCGGGAAGATGACAGCACTGAGTTTCCCTGGATTACGCGTTGCTTCATCCAGGCTACCCGGCTGAAGAAAGGGGCGTTCGGTGGGGCTGGGCCCCACCCTACGGAATGATCCGATGCGCGCATTGAACAAAAAACTGGTGCGCAACCTGTGGAAGCTCCGCGGCCAGGTGCTGGCCATCGCGGTGGTCATCGCCTCCGGCGTGGCGGTACTGGTGATGTCACTCTCCGCCCTCGAGGCCCTGACCGAGACTACCGCCGCCTACTACGAGCGCCAGCGCTTCGGCGAGGTCTTCGCCAGCGTCAAACGTGCGCCGCAACGATTGCTGGAGCAGATCCGCACCATCCCCGGCGTACGCTCGGTGGACGACCGCATCAAGTACCTGGCCACTCTCTCCATCGAGGGCTTCGAGGAGCCGGTGATCGGCCAGCTGGTCTCCATCCCGGAGCACGGCCAGCCGCGGCTCAACCAACTGGTATTGCGCGCCGGACGCCTGGTCAGCCCCGGCCACCCGGACGAGGTGGTGCTGAGCGAACCCTTCGCCGAGGCCCATAGTCTGCAGCCCGGCGACACCTTCAAGGCGCTGATGAACAGCAACCTGCGCACCCTCACCGTGGTCGGCATCGCGCTGTCGCCGGAGTATGTCTACACCATCGGCCCCGGCGCCCTGATGCCCGACGACAAGCGCTTCGGTGTGCTGTGGCTCGGGCGCGAGGCGCTGGAGGCGGCCTACGACCTGGACGGCGCCTTCAACGACCTCAGCCTCGGTCTGCTCCACGGCACCAACCCGCAGGATGTGATCGACCGTCTCGACCGGCTGCTGGCGCGATACGGCGGCACCGGCGCCATCCCCCGCGCCGACCAGATCTCCAACTGGTTCCTG
Source organism: Sedimenticolaceae bacterium (assembly GCA_050300835.1). Lineage (GTDB taxonomy): Bacteria > Pseudomonadota > Gammaproteobacteria > Chromatiales > Chromatiaceae > Thiodiazotropha. Next base: position 26,819 of record JBNKYJ010000086.1, on the reverse strand, counting down.
ATGAACGAGATCGAGCAGTTGAAGACCATGTCGAGCATCCTGCCGACCATCTTCCTGGCGGTAGCCGCCTTTCTCAGCAACATGGTGCTGAGCCGGCTGATCGCCACCGACCGCAGCGAGATCGGCCTCATGAAGGCCTTCGGCTACAGCAACCTGCAGGTGGGCTGGCACTACGCCAAACTGGTGATGGCGATGGCTGCGGTTGGCATCCTCCTGGGCTGGGCGGCGGGCGCCTGGCTGGGACGGATCAACACCGAACTGTACGCCGAGTTCTACCGCTTTCCGCTGCTCATCTTCCGCCCCGATCCCGGGGTCTTCGCCATCGGCGCACTCGTCAGCCTGATCGCCGCCCTCGTCGGCAGCCTGGGCGCGGTGCGCAGGGCCGCCAGCCTGCCCCCGGCCGAGGCCATGATGCCGCCGGCACCGCCCCTCTACCGCAAGACCCGCATCTCCGGCAGCCGAATCATCCTCTGGCTCGACCAGCCCACCCGCATCATCCTGCGTCAGATCGTGCGTGCGCCGGTGAAGGCGTTCTTCACCAGTCTCGGTATCGCCTGCTCGGTGGCGGTGATGATCATGGCCCTGCAGTGGCTCGACTCCATCGACAAGATCGTTCAGGTCTATTTCAACGAGGCCCAGCGTCAGGACATGATGGTGGGCCTCGTGGAAACCCAGTCCGACACCTCGTTGCAGGAGTTCCGCCGCATGCCCGGCGTACTCGCCGCCGAGCCGATGCGCATCACCGGCGTCGAGTTCCATGTCGGCACCCGCACCCACCGGGGCTCCATCGAAGGCATCCCGGCCGACCCGCAGCTGCAGCGGGTCTACGACGCCGGCGGCCGGGTGGTGCCGGTGCCGCCGGACGGCCTGCTGCTCTCCACCGCCCTGGCCGACAAGCTGAAGGTGGGAATCGGCGACAGTGTCCGGGTCGAGGTGCTGGAGGGTCGGCGGCCGAAACGCACCATCCCGGTGGTCGGGCTCTACGAGACCTACATCGGCATGACCGCCTACATGAATATCGCGGCCTTCAACCGCCTCATGGGCGAACGCGGCAGCCTGGAGTACGTCACCCTGCTGGTGGATGACAATCAGCTCGATCCGCTCTACCGCAAGCTCAAGACACTGCCGAAGGTGGCCTCGGTGACGCTGAAGGACGCGGCCATCCGCGAGTTCAACGACACCATGGCGGAGACCATCCTGATCTACGTCTCCTTCTTCTCCGCCTTCGCCTGCGCCCTGGGCTTCGGCGTGGTCTACAACAGCACCCGCATCGCACTCTCGGAGCGCGGCCGCGAGCTGGCCACCCTGCGCGTGCTCGGCTTCCATCGCGGTGAGATCTCCTACATCCTGCTCGGCGAGGCCGGTCTGCTGATCCTGGTCGGCCTGCCCCTGGGCTGCCTGGCGGGCGCCGGGCTCGGCTGGTTCATGACCAGCGCCATGGACTCGGAGCTCTACCGCATCCCCCTGGTGATCAAAGCCTCCACCAACGCCATCGCCGTGTTGGTGACCCTGGCGGCCACCCTGCTGTCGGCGGCGGCGGTGCGCAACCGGCTCGACCACCTCGACCTGATTGCCGTACTGAAAACCCGTGAGTGATTGAGTGACTGATATGAGTGCACACGCCAAACGCATCCTGCTCTGGAGCCTGCTCGGCCTGATCCTGGTGGCCACCCTGGTCTGGGCCTTCATCCCGAAGCCGATTCCGGTCGACATCATGACCCTGCAACCCGGCAAGATGACGGTGACAGTGGACGAGGAGGGCGAGACCCGGGTGCGTGACGTCTTCGTGCTGTCGGCCCCGATCAGCGGCCGCGCCCTGCGCATCGACGCCGAGGTGGGTGACGAGGTGCATGCGCAGCAGACCAAGATTGCCGAGATCGAGCCCACCGACGCCACCCTGCTCGACCCCCGCAGCGAGGCCCAGGCCCGTGCCGACATCCGCGCCGCCGAGGCCAACCTGGTGCTGGCGGAAGCCTCGGTGAAAGAGGCCCGGGTGGAACTCGACTTCGCCAGGAGCGAGTACCAGCGCGCACGCAAACTGCGCGCCGACGCGGTGATGTCCGAGCGCGAGCTCGAAGCCGCCGAGAGCACCTACAAGACCCGACAAGCCGCCCTGGAGACGGCGCTGGCCAACCGTCAGGCGCGCCAGGCCGAACTGGAACGCGCCCGGGCTGAGCTCATCTCACCCACCGAGGAGCGGGTGAAGGGCGAGGATTGTCCCTGCGTGCCGATTCGTGCGCCGGTCGACGGACGCATCCTCAAGATCCTGCACAAGAGCGAAGGCGTGGTGGCCGCCGGCGAACCCCTGGTGGAGATCGGCGACCCGGCCGACCTGGAGATCGTCGCCGACCTGCTCTCCTCCGACGCCGTCAAAGTGGAAGCGGGCCAGCACGTCATCATCGATAACTGGGGCGGCGACCACCTGCTGGAAGGCGTGGTGGAAAGGGTCGAACCCTTCGGCTTCACCAAGGTCTCCGCCCTCGGCATCGAAGAGCAGCGGGTCAACGTCATCATCGACTTCACCAGCCCGCGCGAAGAGTGGTCACGCATCGCCCACGGCTTTCAGGTCGATGTGCGCATCGTGCTGTGGGAAGGCACAGACGTCCTCAAGGTCCCCCTGACCGCCCTTTTCCGTGACGACAGCAACTGGGCCGTGTTCGTCGACAACAGCGGCACTGCCAGCAAGCGCGGCGTCAAGCTTGGTAAGCGCACCGGACTGGAAGCGGAGATCATCGAGGGGCTCCAAGCGGGAGAGCGGATCGTGGTGCATCCCAGCGACAAGATCACACAAGGTGTATCCATCGAATCGCGAAAGATCGAGTGATGTCTAGCGACAATGAATTCTGTTTGCGTCTCAAGCCCAACCGGATTTTGCATGAATAACAAGCAGAATTTCCCACATATCATTCATATTCACAGATAGGTCGAGGCAGTTGTGATAACAAAAGCATCTTTGCGGCCTAACGCGATATCATGTCGAAATAGATGGGGTAGAGACTGTGCAAATAGAAATAGGCTGGACGTTTCTCATCTTGGGAGGTTTGCTTTATGTTGCACAGGTGATATCAAGCGTCAACTTCGAGCTGGCGCAAAAACTCGGGATTCAAGAAGACGCCGACGAGGCAGATTCTATTCTACAAACAGCTGAGCGCTTCACAGCCTATTGGGATTTGGTGACATTAGGGTGGCTGCCAATAGCAGGGATCTTAATGATCGCTGATCATGATTATTGGCCTGTGGTCGGCCTGATTGGCGGTGCGATATATCTAGATGCATCCGGTCGAGAAGCCGCGAAGATACTCAGCTTTCGAAAAGAGGGCGTTCGCTTGGGAGCGGAACAACAACAAAGCGTTTTCTTCGCCAGCTATATAGCAATGGCATTTATGAGCTTGATCCTTATCGGCTATTCAATACATGAGTTGACGTCGAAGTAGCGCTGAAAGATTGTACCGATAATTTCAATATAACGAACCACCAGTAACGACAACTTGCCGCTACACGGAAAGTTGAGACACGACTACAGCATCAGCAGAATGCCGCTTATCCGAACCGCAACAAGTTTTGATCGTGAGGGTATACGCGTTCTTTACCTGCAGGCTTTTCCTGAAGGTGAAAACGAAATTGTCGCCCAGCTGGCGACCGATTTACTGGCAGAGGGATCACCTCCTGAAACGATTACACTGGTTGCTGAATGCGATGGCACGGTGGCGGGCCATGCAGCGTTTAGTCCGGTAACGTCAGACACTGATGAAGAGTGGATTGGCTACATCCTGGCGCCACTTGGCGTAAAGCCCGAATATCAAAAAGGCGGCATCGGCACGAAGCTTGTGGAAAGCGGCATCGCGCGGCTTCTCAGACTTGAAGCCAATGCCGTTTTCGTCTACGGCGATCCGAAGTATTACGAGAAATTCGGATTCAGGGCCGAAACTGCATCCAAGTTCTTACCACCCTACAAGCTAAAGTATCCCTTTGGGTGGCAGGCGATCGCGCTACACGAGGGAGACGCCAAAGGGCAAGTCATCGGGCTATCTTTCCTGTCTCCCCTATGCGATCCGGCACTGTGGTAGTTGTGCTGCCAAAAACTCGCTCGATTCCCGCTCACCGATGCATCCCGTAATGGCGAATAAAATTCCCAATTCGACAAGCACCTTCTATCCCCGAGGAATAGCATGATTAACTTTATATGACACTGTATATTCCTTACACTAATCAGGCTAAACGTCGAACAGCGAACAACCCATTCTCAATGGTTATAGGGAAAGTGACCATCATGAACAATGCCATACTCGCCTCAGTCTTTATTGGCATTTACGTCTATCTGGCTGTTGTCGCCAACTACCATACCCATGCCTCAGCCAGTTACAGCAGACAGCAAAAAAGGTTGCAGTTTCTGCTTGCCTGGGCGCTACCCGTACTGGGATCGATGCTGATAATCCTTGTTGCGCTGTCCGACAGGGAACATGTCCGTACGATCATGACCCACAGCAAACTTCCTTCTCCCTTGTTACGGATCGTCACCCTCACCGCTTTCTCCGGCAGTGTCGGCCTAACCACCTATGAGAGCGGCTCGATCGATTCCGGCTCATCCTCATGGAACGGTTATGGCGACGGCGGAGGCGGAGGCTTTGGAGACGGAGGTGGCGGAGACGGCGGCGGGGGCGACGGCTAGCGCATGAGCAGTCGACATCCAGCCCGAATCAGTACGAAGCTATCTTTACATTAGTCACCCATCATTGCATTTTGTACCGTAAGGAAATGCCATGGATCCAACCATTGTTATTAGCGTCATACTTTCAGCAGTTGTTCTGTTTTTCATTCTAAAACAGAGACAACAAAGTCAGTTGTCTTTTATCCAGAGCTATGACTTTCACCCTGCCATCAGGGACAAAGTCAGAAACAGATATCCTCAACTCAATGACAACCAGATCGACACCATCTTCGATGCCCTGAGAGACTACTTTACATTCTGCAACAAGGCCAAACGACGCATGGTCGCCATGCCTTCACAAGCGGTGGACACGGCCTGGCACGAGTTCATTCTCTTCACCCGCGCCTATGAACAGTTCAGCAAGCGCGCTGTTGGACGCTACCTCCATCACACCCCGACCGTCGCCATGAGCTCACCCACCCTTGCTCAGGAGAGCATCAAGCGTACGTGGCGTCTGGCCTGTGCCCATGAAGGAATCAATGCCGCAACACCCTCACGCCTCCCTCTGCTTTTTGCCATCGACAGCATGTACGGCATAGAGGACGGATTCATCTACTCCCTGGACTGCAGGGATAAACGCTCGCCGAATTACGGCAACGGTTACTGTGCCGGACATATCGCCTGCGCCGCTGGCTGCGCAGGTGACTCCGGCGACCTCAGTGACAGCGGGGGATTTTTCGATGGATTCGGCTCAGGCAGCGATTGCGGGGGCAGCAGCTGCGGCGGCGATTGAGCCACTTCTCAGACTTCAGGAATATCAGACAGAAGGAATCTTATCTTGCAAAACCCCTATGAAACACCAGACGCGGACCTTTCCACACCCGAGGAGCAGTCGGAACGACTCGATATCTTCAAACGCTTCAGCACCTGGTATGTTTTCGGCCTCTCCATCATCACCCTCAACCTCTACATACTCTACTGGTTCTACACCCGGACCAAGACACTCAACCGACTCAAGGGCGTCTCCCCCATCAGCGACACCTTCATGTCAATGACGATCATGCTCAACATCATCTCCCTTCCCATCAGCTTTGCTCAGCCCTACTTTCGAGACAACCAGAACTACGGACTCATGGCGGATACAGTCTCGATCCTGGCCACACTCATCCTGCTTGTCTGGGCCTTCAGATTCAGACACAGACTGAACAACTTTCTGCTCCAACACCAACCGACACACCGCAAGGCAGGCCCCATATTCACCTTTCTTTTCCAGGCGCTCCATCTCTCCTACAAGATCAACGAGAATCTCGAGTTACTGGAGACAACAAGCAGCAATCCGCCGGCACAGGAGCAGACAGCGGTCGAGGAGAGGCCGGTTGAGGCCGTTGAGTCATCCTCGACACCCTGAACCGATAGCAGTGCTACGCCCCCGATCAACCATCCACGGACAATGAGGTTATCCGGAGAGCAGGAATCGCGATGTACACGCTCGTATCACTCCATACAACTCCCGTTGAGGCGCACATCATTCGTGGCAGACTGCTGGCTGAAGGCATCCCCGCCTTCGTACTCTACGAGCATCACATCTGGGCCAACTGGTCAGTCTCAAATGCCTTGGGCAGCGTACGCCTGTTCGTACCTTCTGACAGGATCGCCGATGCCCATGCTGTCCTACGAAGTATTATCTCAGGAACGTACGAACAGGCGTTGATCGAGGACCAGGGAGTATCGCGCAAGGCATGTCCCAACTGCGGCTCCACGCGAACAGGCGTTCATGCCTGGCTGTGGAAGCTGACTCTGGCTGTCTTGTTCACCCTCTCCATACCTTTTCCCTACACCAGCCACCTCTACAGCTGTGACGACTGCAAAACCTCCTGGGTCGCACACGATCAACGTGCCTACCCGCTTCTGGTCATCACCTTCCTGTTGCTGCTGCTACCGTTCTGCTTCTATTTGATCTACGTGATCTGCAACTATTTCAGTCTGATTGCAGGCGTCTGACCTACGTCCTGGGAAAGTCGTTGGGATCCCCCAGTTCACGCAGCATCTTCGACCTGAACTCGCGTCGATAGAGCACACCCACCACCAGCGTGGTGGCGACGATGAAGGCCAGGGGATGCAGAAACCAGGCAAGAAAAGCCAGTCCGAAGTAGTAGGCGCGCAACCCACGGTTGAAGGTGTTGGTGGCATTGGAACTCACCCTGGCGGCCCGCTCGGCAAAGCGTGATCCCCACGCCGGCAGCTTCTCGCTGCTGGGTGCGGCGCCGATCATGATCGAGAGGTAGTTGAAGTGGCGCATGGACCAGGTGAACTTGAAGAAGGCGTAGATAAAGACCAGCAACAACGCGAACAGCTTCAGCTCCCACACCTCCCGCGTGCTCTGCACCGCATAGCGCAAGGCGCCGACCACCTGCATGGCCGTGTCCATGGTACCCAGTACCGCCAGCAGGCCGGCGAGGATGAAGATGGTGGTGGAGGCGAGGAAAGTGGCGCTGCGGGCCAGGATCATGACGATGTTCGAATCGACGATGCGCACCTCCCGCTGCAGCATCTCCTGCATCCACTGCAGACGGTATCGATGCATCACGCTCATCAGCGTGAGTCGGTCACGGGCGCGCCGGTCGGCGAAGCGAGTATAGCCGACCCAGCACAGCAGAAACCAGACCAGGGCGCTCAAGTCGAGGATGGGGATCATACTCGGTCGCTTCAGGACGGTTCGGCCGGATAGAGCCGAAAGCCCATCGCCTCCAGTTCCGAGCGGGCTTCGGGCTCGTTCAACAGCTTGATGAAGCGTTGCACGGCGGCACTCTCCCAGCGCGACTCGGGGACGGCGAAGTCGTAGTGCTCCTCCTGCAGCGGCAGGAAGGCCAGGCCATATAACTTCGCCACCGTGTCGATGGCGATGCCCCAGTCGGCGCGGCCCTGGGCCACGGCGGTGGCGACCGCGTTGTGGGACTTGGTCTGCACCGCGTAACCCGGCGGCTGAGCCCCCTCGAGCAGTTGCTCGATCAGTACCCGGGTACCGCTACCGGCGTTGCGGTTGACCATGATGCAGTCCGCATCGGCCAGGGCGGCCGCGACTGCCTGTGCCGGACTGGCTGCACCGGCAAAGCGGGGATCATCCGGCCGATAGACGAAACCCTGCATGCGGATGTACCCGGGCAGCAGCCGCATTCTCGGCTCCAGATAGGGACGGTTGTACTCACCGCTGTCCGGATCCATAAGATGGATGCCGGCCAGATCGCACTCACCTCGCCGCACGGCGGCCAGGCCGCCCTGGCTGCCCACATGCATCGATTTGGTACTCATGCCCTCCCTCTGCAGGCGTTTCAACAGCAGATCGAGACCGACGCAGTGGGAACCGATGCTGACCAGGTCGGCCGGTTCCAGCCGCCTCGACAGCAGCTGCACGCTGACCGGCGTGCCGGCGGGGAGCTGTTCGGTCTGGGCATCGATGCGGATGAAACCGTCGGCCTTGCTGAAGGCGGTGACCGCCCCCGAGTTCTTGCCCATGGGATAGGCGGCATAGCCGCCGGGAGTACGCATCAGGCCGACCATCAGGTATTCGGTACGACCGCGATCGGAGCTGACGCGAACCGGCAGTTCCGCCTCCACCCGTTCATGGGTCTCCTCGGGCATGCCGGCGAGCAGGCGCAGCATCGGGGCGACGAACTGCTGGAAGGTGAAGATGGCCGAGGTGGGGAAGCCCGGCAGGATCACCACCGGCTTGCGTCCGGTCACCGCCAGGCACAACGGCTTGCCCGGTTTGATCGCCACCCCGTGGACCACGATGCCGGGATCGTCCAGCGCGCTGACCACCTCGTAGGTGAGATCGCCCGCGCCCTTGGAGGTGCCGCCGGAGAGGATCACCGCATCGGCCTCCAGCCCCCGCTGCAGGATCTCCCGCTGCTCCTCCCGCACATCGGTGGCCGCACCCAGACGCAGCGCTTCGCAACCCAGCTCCTCGACGGCGGCGGCGACGATGGCCTGGTTGGAGTCGTAGACGCCGCCCTTGACCATGGGCTGACCCGGCTGCACCAGTTCGTCGCCGGTGGAGATGATCGCCACCTTCGGTTTGCGGTAGACGCTGACCCGGTCCAGCCCCACGGCGGCGAGCAGCCCGATATCGCGGGAGGTGAGCAGCTGGCCGCTGCGCAACACCGTTTCGCCGCGGCCGATGTCGGTGCCGGCGAAGGTGATGAAGGCCCCCGCCGGCAGTGCCTTCTCGATGCGCACCCGCTGCCGGCCCTCGGCTTCGACCAGCTCGGTGTGCTCCACCAGCATCACCGCGTCGGCGCCACGCGGCAACATGCCGCCGGTGGCGATGACGCTGGCCTGGCCCGCCTCCACGGTGACCTGGGGCGGCTTGCCGGGAGTGATCACCTCGTCGGTCAGGTCCAGCAGCAACGGCGTCTCCTCGCCGGCCCCCAGGGTGTCCTGGGCGCGCAGGGCGAAGCCGTCCACGTTGGAGCGGTCGAAGCCGGGCACGTCCACCGGCGACTCCACGTCCTGTGCCAATACCCGGCCCAACGCCGCCGCCAGAGCGACCTCCTCGATGCCCAGCGGCTGCGGGCACAGCGCCTCGCGAAAGCGCTGGAGGGCCTCCTCGGCGGTGGCCACATCGAGAAACTGGCGCTGGCTGGCGGCCTTGCGCCGGGCCATCATCGATTCTGCATCGGTCATTGGGTCAAAGCTCCACTTATCAGGACTGAGGGGTATAGCCGAATGGCATTTAACTTAAGGCAATGGTGTAAGTTTTGTACCTTGTTTGCCAGTGATACGGTGCGGCAAACCGCACCGAAATCCTTACACTCACCCTGCTCTATATTCGATACGGTAGGGTGGGGCCCTGCCCCACCGAAATGCAAGCGGACTGCTCAGTCATAATCATCGTAGAGGTGGACCTCCACCCGGCTGCCCTCGGGATAGCCCTCGCTGTTCTCCGCCAGCAGCACGAAGCCGTCCGCGCGCACGCTGCTGGCCAGCAGGCGGTCGTCCGCCACCGCCAGCGGTTCGGCCCGGTCACCGTCGATACGCATGCGCGCCAGCTCCATCTGACCGATACGCGAGACCAGCTTGCGCGACAGGGTCAGCGTGCGGCTGCGGTAGGGCAGCACGCCCGGCAGCCCGGCCAGGCGGCGCAGCAGTCGCGCCGCGACCAGGTCATAGGCACAGAGACAGGCCAGCGGGGCGCCCGGCAGCAACACCACGGGCCTGCCGACCACTTCGCCCAGCACCAGGCCCCCGCCCGGATGCAGCGCGACCCCATCCAACTGCACCTCACCGCTGTGGTGCAGGGCCGCCACCGCACGGTCCTCGACACCGTAGCCGCTACCACCGGCGACCAGGATCAGGTCGGCGTCCGCCCCGATGAAGGTCCGCGCCAGATCCTCATGTCCGACTGCCCGTTCGATACCGGTCAACTCGCCGCCGTCCCTGGTCACCAGGGCCGCCAGCATGGGACTGTCCGCATCCCGGGTGAAACGCCCGGCGAGACACAGGTGCACCCTGGGCCTGCCCAACACCTTGATGTCGCTGTGACCGGCCAGGGCCAGTCTGGCCAGGTCCTGGGGCCGCAGGCGCCGGCCTGCCGGCAGCAGGAGATCACCCTGACGCCACTCCTCGCCCGCTCGGATGAGACCCTCTCCCGGAGCCAGGCTGCCGGCCACATCCAGAAACCTGCCCCGCTCGTCCCCCTGCTCCAGGCCAAGCACCGCATCGGCCCCCTCGGGCAGCACCTCGCCGGCGGAGATTCGCACGGCACTGCCCGGGTCGACGCGCTGTCCGGCACTCAGAAGTTGCAGTGGCAGCGGATTGTAGTCACCGGCACCCAGAGTGTCGGTGGCCCGCAGAGCGTATCCGTCGCGGGCGGATTGCGCCGTGGACGGCATCTCCGCGTCGGCCGTCAGCGCTTCCGCCAAACGATAACTCGCCGCCCGCGTCAGCGACAGTTCCAACGGGATCGGCGTCAAGTTCCAGCGATCGGCCCATGCGAAAGCCTGGCTGGCGGAAACCGGTGAATAAAAGCGCTTCATGGCGGTTTGGTCAGAATCGAGCATAACTCCGTAGTTAAGCGGAGATGTCTTGTGATTGAAAGGGGCCAGGCGGAATTCGGGGAGGATATCGATGGGGCACCCAGTCTTGCCCATTGAGTGATTCTCGGACTGTTGATCGGACAGTCATCCGCTGGTGTCCAGTGTATGGCTTCTCTGGTGCAACACGAAATCCAGGATCTGCCGGGGATCACCCAATCCCGGATTCCGCTTCGCTCCGTCCGGGTCACCCGATCTCACCATCGATCACTGATCCGGCAACCGCCGTCTCATCCGTTGACCTCCAAGCTGTATTAAACTGCGAGGAGACCCAGCACAGAACGACCCGATATCCGTTTCCGAGCCCCTTTTGTCATGAACTCGCCCGACACACCGCAAACCTGGATCGGCCACGCCGACCTCGACGCCTTCTTTACCAGCGTCGAGCAGCGCGACTGTCCCGAATACCAGGGACGGCCGGTGGTGGTGGGTGCCCTGCCGGGCCATCGCGGGGTGGTGGCGGCGGCCAGCTACGAGGCCCGCACATACGGCATCCATTCGGCCATGCCCATCTCCGAGGCCTATCGGCGTTGCCCGAAGGCGGTGTTTCTGCGACCCGACATGGCGAAATACAGCCGGGTATCGCAGGAGATCTTCGACATCCTGGGCACCATCACGCCGGTGGTCGAGCCGGTCTCGGTCGACGAGGCCTATCTGGATCTGAGTGGGCTGGAGCGACTGATGGGACCGCCCGAGGCGATCGGGGCGGAGATCAAGCGCCGCATCAGCGAGCGCACCGGGCTGACCGTCTCGGTCGGCATCGGTCCCAACCGGCTGATCGCCAAGCTCGGTTCCGAACACCGCAAGCCGGACGGCTTGACCGTGGTCCGTCCCCAACAGGTGCTCGACTTTCTGGCCCCCATGCCGGTGGCCAACCTGCGGGGACTGGGACGCCAGACGCAGAAGAGCTTCTCGCGCCTTGGCATCCACAGCGTGGCCCAGCTGCGCGCCATCCCGCTCGCCTATCTGGAGCAGCAGCTGGGAAAGAAGGCGGCGGCCAGCTTTCACGCCCAGGCCCACGGCATCGGCTCCACGGCGGTGGAAACGGAAAGGGAGCGCAAGAGCATCTCCAAGGAGACCACTTTCGAAACCGATATACAGGACCCGCAGGCCCTGCATGCCGCGCTGCGCCATCTGGCCGCCGAGGTGGCGGCAACCGCACGCCGGGAGGGACTGGCCGGATCGGTGGTCAGCCTGAAGATCCGCTTCAGCGGTTTCGAGACCCACACCCGCCAGCACCGACTCGCCGACCCGACCCACGACCAGCGGACCATCCTGAGACAAGCCTGGTCGCTGTTCCTGCATGGCGACCTGCCGCGCAAGCCGGTGCGGCTGATCGGTGTCGGCATCAGCGACTGGCGGGAGCGTGGAGCCGCGCAGGCCGATCTGTTCGAACCGCCCAGGCGCCAGGAGCAGGACGACCGGCTGCTGGAGACCCTCGACCGCGTCTCCGACCGTTTCGGCAAGCGGGTGTTACAGCTGGGCTACCGGGTCGGGCGGAAGCTGAAGCAATCGGATTGAACGGATCATGGAGTGGTGAGACGAGGCACGATCGCCGCAGAAACACCGGCATAACGCCGACGAATGCCGGCACCCAGGAGAACGGCCTTTATCGGGTTCGGCGCGTTCCCGAATGACGGCCTTCGCCGGCAAGACGAAAGCCTGGCTAACGCACCCAGCTGACCCGTTCCTGGCCCGACTCCTCGGCAAAGGTGATCTGCAGTTCGCCCTGATAGGCGTTTTTCACCGCCTCACCCACGCCTTTCGGCAGATGGTATTCGGTGAAGCTGATCTCGATGCCGCCGGTCTCCAGCTGCTTGCTGTCGATGATCCGCTGCAGCGGATGCTGCAGACGCTGACGCTCCACGTGATTGTGCACCAGGCGCATGATCTGCTCCCTGTGCGTTTCGAAGAATTCGCCGCTCAGGGTAAGGAAACCGGCCGGGAGTCGATCGTGAATACGCTGACAGGCCGGGCAACGGGTCTCGTCCGCCGCTTCGGGCAGGGTATCGAGCCACTGCCAGCGCCCGCCGATATAGACCGCGCCGCAGATCTTGCACAAGGTGGGCTCAGACAGTTTGCGATCGGTGCGATAGGCGTCGTTATGGGGCTGTTTCAGCAGCCTGTCTCGACGACTGGGGGAGTGGGGGGTATGGGTCGACATCATGGCCACCTCCTGACGGAAAGGATGATGAATGCCGGGAACGGATACTGCTCTCGGGGAATGACGGCTGAGCATTCGTCGCGCTGGGGGCGCCCGAACTCGATTCGGAAAACGCCCCATAAACGGTATCCTCGATTTTTGTCAGCGCTGGATGATCGATTGAAAACCGTCTATCCCTAATTTCATTGTAGACCCGGTACAGAATCGGTGGAGGCTGCGTCAGATCAGTTAACCACTGCCTTGGGGGTCTACACTTTTGATAGGAGTTTTATATCAGCCCCCTTCACATCGCCAGACCCAGGACCGAGAGATGAGCATCACCCCGCTGACACCGGAATCGCTGCTGCGCCATTGCGATCCTCAGCAGTTCGACTTCGAGACCACCGAATCCATGCCGGAGCTGGACGTCTTCATCGGCCAGAGCCGCGTCATCGAGGCCCTGCGCTTCGGTTTGGGGGTACGGCACAAGGGCTACAACCTCTATGCCCTGGGGCCATCCGGAACCGGCAAGTTCGCCCTCATACGGCGCTACCTCAAGGGACTGGCAGCCGAGCGCCCATTGCCGGACGACTGGTGCTATGTCAACAACTTCGAGGATGCCCGCAAGCCGCAGGCGATCGCGCTGCCCGCCGGTCGCGGCCTGACCCTGAAACAGGCCATGGAACAGCTGGTCAACGACCTGCACGAGGCGATTCCGCTGGTGTTCGAGAGTGACGAGTACCATACCCGCCGGCAGGCCCTGGAGGAGCAGTTCCAGGAACGCCAGGAGGCGGCCATGACGGCCATGCAGAAGAAGGCGGAGGAGAAGCACATCGCCCTCATCAACACCCCCACCGGCTTTACCCTGGGCCCGATGAAGGACGACAAGATCCTCGGCCCCGAACAGTTCCAGAAACTGCCCGAGAGTGAGCGCGAAGCGATCGAACAGGACGTCAAACAGCTGCAGGAGGAATTGCGCAAGACCCTGCACGCCGTCCCTCAGTGGCAGAAGGAGACCCGAGAAGAGATCGGCAAGCTCAACCGGGAGATGACCGCCTCGGCGGTACACCACCTGCTCGACGCCCTGCGCGAAGCGTTCAAGGATATCGACGCCGTCACCGCCTATCTCGACCGGGTCGAACAGGACGTAATCGACAACTACCAGCAGTTCCTGCCCCACGAGGAGCGCAAGACGAGCCTCTTCGGCATCAGCCTGTCGCAGCAGGAGGAGGGCCCGCCCTGGCACTACCGCTACCGGGTCAATCTGCTGTTCAGCCACGAGGCCAACGGCGGCGCACCCATCGTCTACGAGGATCTGCCCGGCTACAACAACCTGGTCGGACGCATCGAGCACCGCGCCCACCTGGGCGCCCTGGAGACCGATTTCACCATGATCCGCCCCGGCGCCCTGCACCGGGCCAACGGCGGCTACCTGATTCTCGACGCTCTCAAGCTGCTGTTGCAGCCCTTCGCCTATGAGACCCTGAAGCGGGTGTTGCAGTCGGGGGAGATCCGTATCGAGTCCCTGGCCCAGATCACCAGCCTGATCAGCACCCAGTCGCTGGAGCCGGAACCGATCCCGCTCGACGTCAAGGTGGTGCTGCTGGGCGAGCGCCACATCTACTACCTGCTGGAGGCCTACGATCCCGAGTTCAGCGAGCTGTTCAAGGTGGCGGCCGACTTCGACGACCGCCTGGTGCGGGACGCGGAGAACGAGCAGCGCTACGCCCAGCTGATCGCCACTGTCGCGCGGCAGAAGTCACTGCGCCATCTCGAGCGGGAGGCGGTGGCCCGCGTCATCGACCACAGCCTGCGCCTGGCCGACGACAACGAACGCCTCAGCAGCCACATGCGCTCATTGGCCGACCTGCTGCAGGAGGCCGACTACTGGGCCGGCGAGAACGGCCACGCCGTGATCGCCCGCGATGACGTGCAACAGGCCATCGACGCCCAGATCCACCGCGCCGACCGCATCCGCCAGCGGCTGCAGGAGGAGGTGCAGCGCGGCACTCTGCTGATCGCCACCGAGGGCGAGCAGGTGGGGCAGATCAACGGCCTCGCGGTGATGATGCTGGGTGGCTTCAGCTTCGGTCATCCCAACCGCATCACCGCCCGCGCCCGCCTCGGCAAAGGCCAGGTGGTGGATATCGAACGCGAGGTAGAGCTGGGCGGGCCGATCCACTCCAAGGGGGTTTATATCCTCTCCGGCTTCCTCGCCGGCCGCTATGTACCGGACTACCCGCTCAGCCTCTCGGCCAGCCTGGTGTTCGAGCAGTCCTACGGCACGGTGGAGGGGGACAGCGCCTCCTCGGCCGAACTCTATGCCCTGCTCTCGGCCCTGTCCGGGGTGCCGATCAAACAGTCCTTCGCCGTCACCGGCTCGGTCAACCAGCTGGGCGAAGTGCAGGCCATCGGCGGTGTCAACGAGAAGATCGAGGGCTTCTTCGACATCTGCAATGCCCGCGGCCTCAGCGGCGAACAGGGGGTACTGATCCCGGCCGCCAACGTCAAACACCTGATGTTGCGCGAAGACGTGGTCGGGGCGGTGCGTGACGGCAAATTCACCATCTACCCGGTACAGACCATCGATCAGGGTATCGAGGTGCTCACCGGCCTGCCGGCGGGCGAACGCGACGAGCAGGGAGAATTCCCCGAAGGCAGCATCAACCGCCGGGTGGAGGACAGCCTGATCCACTTCACCAAACGCCTGCAGGAGCTGGAGGCGGAGGCCTCGGGCGAAGAGAAGCCCGATAAATCCGAGGCGGACGACGCATGAACGCCCACAGCCGACGCCGCGTCACCGTGGTGCTGCACGACAAGCCCCAGAGCCAGCGGCTGCTGGAGTTGGGCACCCTCATCGCCAGTCAGCTGCAGGCGGAACTCGAGGGGGTCTTCGTCGAGGACGCCGCCCTCTACCGCCTCACCGGCCTGCCCTTCCTGCGTGAGCTCAAACGCGACAGCTTCACCGAGGAGCGGCTCGACGCCGACCGCCTGATGAAAGAGTGGCGCGTCTTGGCCAGGCTGGCCCGCGAAGCGTTGGAGAGCTCCGCCACCCGCGCCGGACTCGAATGGAGCTTCCGTGTCTGGCGTGGCGAATTCGAAAGCGATCTGCAGGATCTGGCCCTGGAGTCACCGATGCTGCTGTTGGGCCGGCTCAGCACACCGGCGCTCAGCCGCTACCTCTCGACCTATACCGTCCCGGCAGTCCGCAAGGGACCACTCAAGCTGGGCGTCATCCTCGATAGCGAGGAAACCGCAGAGCACCTATTGGAAGCGGTCGGCGAGTTGAGTCTCAAACCGGAGATCCAGCTGATTCTGTTTCTGCCGCCGGAAAGCGAACTGGCATCCGACGCAGCCTTCATACAGCGACTGAAAGAGATCGATCCGCAGCACCACAACATCCGGGTGCATCTCGCCGACAGCACGCCCACCACCCTCGGCACCAGCCTCAAGGCCGCGGCCTGCGATCTGCTGATGGTGAGTGAACGCAGCGAACTGCTGCGCGGCCGCAGCATGCTGCAGCGGCTGCGGGAGCTGCCCTATCCGGTGGTGGTGGTGCGTTAACCTGTCCAGCCCAAAGGTTATGCAATGATATGGCCAGGATGCAGCGACTCTCAATCCAGAGTACCTGGCTAATCGATTCCCCGGATTCCACTTCGTTGTGTCCGGGCTAAGGTAAAAACTATTCGGCCCAGTCATAGCGGGCTGCACGACAGCGGCGCCCCATCCTCACAAGAGCGTCAGCCAGACCCCCACTTCCAGCTGCGCTCCCGGCGGACCGAGGTAGCTTCCTTCGACCGGCGGCACGTTGGCCGGCGAGCGGGAGACTGCCACCGATACGTGATCGCTACCGACGACCTCTCCGGTCGTGGGATCGAATCCCTTCCAGCCTGGCCCGGGCAGATAGATCTCGGTCCAGGCATGGGTGGCGCCGTAGTCGTTGGGCGAAGGTGGTGCGTAGAGATAGCCGCTCACGAAACGGGCGGCGAAACCCAAATGCCGCGCCGCGTCCATCAACAGACCGGCGAAGTCGCGACACGACCCCGTGCTCAGCGCAAGGGTCTCACCCGATGCCTGCACCCCCGGCTCTTCGCGAGCCTGGTAACGCATGGAGTGGTTGATCTGGCGCGTGAGGCGCAACAGCAACTCGTAGCTCTGCAACTTTTCGTCCGGCTGCCAGATGGTGTCGATCCAGGCCTTCAGTGAAGGGTCCGGGGCCAGCTGTTCAGCGCGCAGGCAGGGCGTGAGCACTGCCAGGTCATCAGCTGTATAGTCGAATGGAAAATCGACCGCATAGTCCGCCACCAGAAAGTCCAGCGGCTCCTCGTTGTACTGTTGGATAATGACCTTGCTCTCGATTACCAGTTGCTTGGTGGGTTGCTTGAAGGTGGCGGTTGCCACCGAGTTATCCTCCGCATCGCGCTGCCAGCGCAGCTCCGCCGCTGGCGTGATCTCGAGCGACGAGGACTCGATACGCAGCTCATGGCCCTCACGCGGTCGCAGGCGCAGACGGTGCGGTCCGAGCGTCACCTCGCTCGCGAAGTTGTAGTAGGTGCGATGAAGGATGCTGTAGCGCTGCATGGCGGTTATCCCCGTGCGTCTTCAGGTCGCTGAAGGTTGTATCAGAACAACACACTTCCCGGCCCATGACCAGTCGGAGCCGACCCGTATCGTGGGTCAGGATTGCGTAATACAGTGAGGACGACCCCATATCTCTCAGCAGACGGCGGGCTTGTAGTGAGAACAGCGCGCAATTCAAACCCTAAAAACGAAACTGGAGATTGAACGACAGCACCGATGCGTCATCCTCGTCGAAGTCGTAGACGGTGTAGTGCGCGCCCAATCCCAGGTTCGACGCCAGTCCCAGGTTTACGCCAACGCCATAGAAGAGGTCGGTGCCGTCATCCTCGAAGATGGTGCCGAAACCCGCTTCGGAGAGCTCCAGATTCCAGCTGTGCACACCGACACGACCGCTCAGCTCCACCTGTTTCGACAGCGGCGCAAACAACCTCAGACCGACGCCCACGCTGTCGCCGCTCAGGGTCCAGACCGGCGGTATACCGTCCTCCGACTCACCCAGATCGATGTAGTTGAACTCGACGGCGATATTCTCGTTGAAACGGTTTCCGAGATAGATCTCCACAGTGGTGGGGTCTTCAAAATAGGGCAGATCGTAGTCGAGCACCCCCACCTTGAAACCGACATAGGGCCCTGCCTGCGCCAGGGAAGCGCCTGCCAGCAACACCGACCCGATAAGCCATTGACCTTTCATATTCCACTCCTGACATAATTCGATTCGATTAAATTGGCCTGGCATAGCGGGAGTCCTTTCAACTGACTCGCCGTTCCCGCCGCAGCTCCAGCCGTCGCAGAAACTCGGCCATGATCGTCTCATAGAGCACGCTGCCCAGCACCGCGTCCTCGACCCCGGCATCGATACTGGGATTGTCGTTCACCTCGATCACCACCACTTTGCTGCCGATCTGTTTGAGATCGACCCCGTAGAGCCCGTCGCCGATCAGATTGGCCGCCTTCAGCGCGGTCTTCACCACCTGCGACGGGGCATCCTCCACCGCGAAGGTCTCGAAGCCGCCTTCGCGGGGTTTACCCTTGGCCTCGTGGTTGACGATCTGCCAGTGGCGCGCCGACATGTAGTACTTGCAAACATAGATCGCCTGCCGATTGAGGATACCGACCCGCCAGTCGAACTCGGTGGGCGTGAACTCCTGCGCCAGCAACAGTTCCGAGCGCTTGAACAGTTTTTTCGCCGTCTGCTCGAGCTCCGCCCGGTCGCCGACCTTGTAGACGCCGAGCGAGAAGGCGCCGTCGGGTATCTTCAATACGATAGGATAGGGGATCTGGCGTTCCAGTTCGTCCAGGGTCTTGGGACGGATCACCACGCTCTTGGGCGTGGCCACCCGATGGGTACGCAGCAGCTCCGAGAGAAAGATCTTGTTGGTGCAGCGCAGGATCGACTCCGGATCATCGATCACCACCATGCCCTCGCCGGCCGCCTTGCGCGCGAAGCGGTAGGTGTGGTGGTCGATGCGGGTGGTTTCGCGGATGAACAGGGCGTCGAACTCGGCGAGCCGGCCATAGTCCTTTTTCTGGATCAGTTCCGGTTCCAGCCCCAGCTTTTTCGCCGCCTTGGTCATGGCGGTGATCGCCTTGCGGTTGGAAGGCGCCATCTTCTCGTCCGGATCGTAGAGGATGGCCAGGTCGTAGCGCCCGCCGGTGCGGGTCTTGGGACGCTGCCAGCGCTTGCCCAGATAACCGATCATGGCCTCACCCAGCATCTCCCGCTCAGCATCACTGAGCCCGCTCAACGGCAGGGTGCGCACCGCGGCGATACGCCAGTCACCCTTGAGCTGGAACTCCGCCTGCAACAGCGGCGCGGGAAAGATCTCGAACAGCTCCCTCGCCACCGGCTGCAGATTGACCAGCTCGGACTGGCCGAAGTAGATGTTGATCTTGAAGGCGGTGGTGTCGAGCCCGGACTTGCGCCGACCGAGAATGCGCTGCACCCGCTGGTTGAGATCCTCGGTGTCGAGGCTGTAGATGGCACGATGGCTCAGATCCTGGATGGTGCGCACGTTGGGGATCACCCGATGGCCGCGCGCCTCCGCCAGCAGCGAACAGTAGTAACCCACCCCGAGGTAGCGCTGGCTGCGGCAGAGATTGACCACCCGCAGCCCCCGGTTGCCGGCCCACTGGGGATCGGTGAGGTAGGACTTGGCGGTGACCATCGGCAGCGAGGCCGGGGCGTCGGGCCAGTCGCCCGCCTTATCGGTGATGATGAGGAATTCGCTCATGTCGGTTTACCCAGTACGATGGCCGCTTTGAGGCCCGCCTTTCCATAGCGCGACATGCGCACGAACTGCTCTCTCTGGATCGGCATGTTGATGGAATCCGAAGCCGTCTCGCCCAGCGGTTCATCGACGAAAGGATCGTGCATGTAGACAAAGTAGTCGTCGAAGCCGGTCATCACCACCCAGTGGGGCTCGAGTTCACCGTAGATCATCCAGGAGCTGATCAGCACCAGCACCAGCCGCCCCTCGCGCAGCAGCCGTTCGATCGCTTCCAGCGAGAGCGCCCCGTAATGGATCGGCACCCCGTGTTCCGTCAGCTCTTCCAGCATCTCCTCCTGCACCAGCCGCATCACCTCGCGCTTGTCTTCGCTGCGCACGGTATCGGCGAGCAGTATGCCGGTGTCGCTGACGTAGACTTCCACACCGAAACCCCGGCTGGCCGCCGCCAGTGCCAGCCCGTAGGGACCGCAACCGCCGTGACCCGAGGTCATGAAGATGGTGGTCGCCTCACGCCACAGGCGCAGTTCCAGCGTGCGGTTCATCGGCAGCGAAGCGTCGAGGGCGTGCATCGCCATCATCAGCGCCGCCGGTCCGCAGGTGAAGTCGAGGGTCTGCTGATAGTAGGGGACCTCCGTCAGCCGCGGCGAAACATCGGGATGCAGACGCTTTTCCAAACGCCAGGCATCCATGTGGTCCTCGTAGTAGTCGTGCCACTCGCCGATGCGGCGATAGCCCATGCGCTCGAACAGGGCCAGGGAGGCCGCATTGTCCTTGCGCACCTCTGCCCGCATGTAGGCGCGCTGATGTTCCCAGGCGGTCTCCTCGGCCGCCTGCAACAAGCGTCGCCCGACCCCCTTGCCCTGAAGATCGGGGCGCACCGCGATGGAGTAGAGGCGCGCCATGGAGGTGGCCTTGCTGACGAGCACCGCCACATAGCCCAGCAGTTCGGGCTCGGACTCCTCCGCCTCCACCAGCAGGCTCGCCTTGCCCTTGGTCAGCAGGTAGCGCAACTGGCGGCGTGAGAGCCGGTCACTGGTGAAACAGCGGTTCTCCAGCCGTTCCAATTGATCCAGGTCTTCGAGAACAGCGACGCGGATCATCACGGCCGGACCGTAAAAAGTGTCAAGGCAGGGAGGGTTCGAATGCCCATTGGCGTGTGTCGCAAATCCAAAATCATCCAGGCGTACCGCCACAGGACTCGACGACGATGCGGGATCAGAATCCGCTATGGTGGGCGCAGACAGGGAGTGCTTCAAAGCCTCCCTTCAAGTGCGAAAGTAGGCTTGGTGCAGCCTGCTGTCAATGCGTTTTTTTAGCGATCGAAACCCGCTTGGAGCGCGGGTTATTGAAAGACCTCAGCCGGTTTCGAGCAGGGGCCACAATTTGTGTTCCCCATCGACGCCGATGCTGCGTGCCCGACCGCTGGTCTTGGCCTTGTACATGCGATGGTCCGCCAGCTCGACCTGGGACTTCCAGTCGACGACGGCGTCCGCCCGCACCTCGGCCACACCGATGCTGGCAGTCACCGGATCCTTGTCGGGGCGCAGACCCAGGCCGGCCTTCATGATGCGCTCCACCACTTCGTTGGCCTCGTGGGGATCGGCAGTCGGCAGGATGACGATGAACTCCTCTCCGCCCCAACGGATCACGCTGTCGCCCTTGCGCACGTTGGCACCGATCTGACGCGCGGCGTTTTTCAGCACCTCGTCGCCAGCCTCGTGGCCATACCCGTCGTTGATCGCCTTGAAGTTGTCGAGGTCAAAGTAGAGGATGGAGAGCGAAGATTCGCTCATGGATGCGAGCCGGAACTGCAGATCGAGCATCTCGATACCGGCACGGCGGGTCAACAGTCCCGTCAGCACATCGTAGCTGGCCCGGCTCGCCTGCGAGAGCATGTAGCGCAGCTGACTCAGCGAGGCAAAGAGCGCGACACCGAGAATCAGTACGAACAGCCAGATGGTGGATACCGCCTGGGGTATCTGCGCGCGCGATTCGGGAAAACTGGTATAGAGCGTCACCAGCAGCATCGGTGTGGCATAGGCCAGAAACTCCACCAGAGTGAGAGGAAACAGGGTCAGACCGGCCACCATCACGAACGGCAGCAAGGCATAGAGCTCCGCTACCACCTGCTCCGCGCCGCTCAGCTCGTAGGCGTTGATCCAGTGATCGGAGACCATGTAGAACAAGGGTGTCACCGCCAGCATTCCGGCCAGCAGCAAGCGGGCTCGTTTCAGCTCGGGATCCTTGCGTGACTGCCAGGCCAGTGTCGCGAAGACGGCGGCGGAGAGGGCACGCATGACGAGCAGCTCTCCCCACAAACCGCTCGGCAGAAAGAGCAGATCGATCACCGCCCAGGTCGGCACCAGGATGGCGAAGATGACACAAAAGAAGTAGATACGGCTCTGCATGATGGCCGCACGATGACGCGAGATCGGCATGCCGTGATGCCGGTCGGTGAACAGCTCGTAGAGCTGGTCGTTGGTATAGATCCCAAGCGATTCTCTGAGTGTGATATACATAGTGACCAAGTAGTTCATTCCCTTGTATCCCACTTCAAAAGTGGTGTCACTATAGCGCCCAAATATTTCCCGTCTTTACCTAAATCCGTCTCTCAGGTGATCCAGATCAACGATTCTCAACTGCTGACTCGGTTTTCCCGATAAACCCGCAAGGCGGGCTTTTCATCCACCGATTTCACAACCAGCCGTCAGGTTCGGATCAAAAGGTCTGTTTGCACATACCCATCCTGACTCGATGCGGGGACCAGGATATCGATGTCGTTTTCCCACACGAATCAATTTGTCACAAAATCCTTAAATAGGTAATGTTGTGGCACCCGCGGCATCGAGGCAGCCACTGCCTCTGGGGTTTGGAACCGCTGGAAGCAGTATTGCCACCACAAGGGAGAACACATGGAGAGTCTGGCCAAAAATTTCTCGCAATATTTTCAAGTCAGCCTCGCGATGAGTCGTCAGCAGCGACGCTTTGCTTACGCCATTCGCTACCAGGTCTATGCAGAGGAGTTGGGTTGGGAGCCACAAAACGACAGCCAACTCGAAACCGACAACTGTGACGACTACGCCTACCACTGCCTACTGGAACACAAGCGATCCGGCGATATCGCCGGCTGTGTCCGCCTGGTACTGCCGAAGATCGGCAGGCCGGAGTCGCTGCTGCCCTGCCAGAGCCATTCGATTCCCATGCGTGGCAATCGCCGACTCCACGAATTCAGCGGCCAGTCGGTGGGCGAGATATCGCGTCTGGCGGTGCCGAGCAACTTCCGCCGACGGGCGAGTGAAGCGGGCAAACCGTTCATCCTCGACAGCCACAACACAACCACCATCTATACCGAGGATGAGCGACGCAACTTCCCCAACATCTCCATCGGCCTCTACCTCTCGGCCATTGCCATGGTCGAGCTGTGCGATCTGGAACGTGTGCTGGTGGTGATGGAGCCACGCCTGCAGCGCCACCTGCAGCGCTACGGCCTGGTCTTTCACCAGATCAGCCAGTCCTTCGAACTGCGCGGCAGCCGTGCCCTGTTCGAGCTCCCGCGTGAAGAGCTGACTGTACACATGGGCCAACAGATCCTCGACCTCTACCACACCATCCAGCACGATCTCGCTAACCAGTTCGACGCCATGCTCCAGCTCCACTACGAGACAGCCCGCTCCAATGACATCGTTTGACTACCAGCTCGCCTTTTCCCGCAACATCGGCTGGGTCACCCCCTCGGAACAGGATCGCTTGCGCCGTTCCAGCGTCGCCATTGCCGGTATGGGCGGGGTTGGTGGCAGTCATCTACTGACTCTCACACGCCTCGGCGTGGGTCGTTTTCACCTGGCCGATTTCGATACCTTCGCGGTGGAAAACTTCAATCGCCAGGCCGGCGCCAACCTGCACACCGTCGGCCGGGCAAAACTGGATGCACTCTGCGAGATGGCGCTGGCGATCAATCCGGAGTTGCAGATCACACGTTTTCCCGAGGGCGTTCAGCCCGACACAGCCGAGACCTTTCTCGACGGCTGCGACCTCTACCTCGACGGCCTCGATTTCTTCGCCCTGCAGGCCCGTCGCGCGGTGTTCGACGCCTGCGATCGACTGGGCATCCCCGCAGTCACCGCCGCTCCGCTCGGCATGGGTTCGGCCCTGCTCAACTTCCTGCCGCGCAAGATGAGCTTCGAGGGCTATTTTCAGCTCGAGGGGGCAACTGAATATCAGCAGTACCTGCGCTTTCTCGTCGGGCTGGCACCGGCCCGGGCGCATGCCGGCTATCTGGTGCTGCCCGATCGCATCGATCTCATCGCCAAGCGGGGGCCCTCCACGCCCATGGGCTGCGAACTCTGCGCCGGGTTTGCCGCCAGCCAGGTACTCAAACTGCTGCTGGGTCGGGGCAAGGTTCTGCCGGCCCCCTGGGGTCAGCAGTTCGACGCCTACCAGAACCGCCTGCACCGCACCTGGCGTCCCGGCGGCAATCGACACCCTCTGCAACGGCTCGCCATCCGACTCGGCGAACGTGCCCTGGCCCAACAAATCGCAGCCGCCGAGGCCGCCGGCTGACTCGTCCGCAAGCAGGAATTCGCCGGGACAGAACCGGGTAATTCATGACCTCTGACGCTTGTCTTCAACAGCGAGATCGCTAAGGATGTAGGGCATCGAGACACCCACTGACCGACATGACCTCTGCCACCCTCCTACTGGTGGACAACGGCTCCAGCCGGGCCGAGTCCACACTCACGCTGCGACGCCTCGCCGGCCTGCTCGGCGACGACCTGGGCAGGACCGTGCATGCGGTCTCTCTGCAGCATGCGCACAAGATCCCGCCAGAGGCTCTGGGTGGCATCCCGGCACACACTTTCCGCACGTTCCTGGGTGAACAGCTTGCCAGAGGGGAGCGCCACTTCATCGTACTGCCGCTGTTTTTCGGTCCCAGTCGGGCCCTCTCCTCTTTCATACCCGACCAATGCAAACAGCTGGCCGCAGAATATGGCGAGTTCGAACTGCAGCTCTGCCCCGTACTCTGCCCATTGCCGGCAGGGGAGCCGCGTCTGGCGAGGATCCTTTGCGACCAGTTGCCATCTGACGACGGGGAGGAGTATCAGCGGGTGATCCTGGTCGATCACGGCTCGCCCAATCCCTCGGTGACCGCGGTTCGTCGCTACCTGGCGGAGGAAATGCGGCGCATTCTCGGTCCCGGTATGCAACTGACGGAAGCGGTGATGGAGCGCCGCGCGGGGGCCGAATACGACTTCAACGGCGAACTGCTGGAACAGGTTCTGCGCCAGGCCGGCGAAGAGGACGACCGCCACCCCCTGGCCCTCTCCCTGCTCTTCATGTCACCGGGGCGGCACGCCGGCCGCGCAGGGGATATCGAATCGATCTGTGGGCGCGTCGCCGCTGAGCATCCGGGTTGGCGGATTCTGACCAGCGGCCTGATCGGTGAGCACGAGGGGCTGATTCCGATTCTGCGCGACCGGCTCGCCCAAGCGGTTTAGACCTGTCCGGTCATGCCGCGTACCGCCGTCATCCGGATTGCGGTCGTGGAGCCGCCGTATCATTGCCACCGCTCAGCATATAACCAGGTACCCCCTGCCCTAGCGGGGACTTCCATTGAGCCACGGAACCGGTCGACGACGCGCCTGGAGGTCTAAGCTGAAGCCTATGCCAGCAGCCACAGCCGGAGAGGTCGGATCGACATGTCACGCACCACACAGCGCCTGTTGAGCGCACTGCTGATCCTGGACGCCAGCTTCTCCCTCCGCGCCTCGCCACAACCTCAGGCAAGCGCGTCACGCCCGGCCATCGAATGGCAGTCTCCCATTGGGCGTGACCATCCGCTGACGGGACGCATCTGGGAGGTGGCGACACAGGACTTCATAGACGAGCAGCACCTGCTGAACACCCTGGCGACCATTCCCTATGTGATCACCGGTGAGTCTCACAACAATCCCGATCACCACCAACTGCAGCTGCGCATCCTCAAGGCGCTCTTCGCCCAGGGTCGCCGGGTTTCGGTCGGCCTCGAAATTTTCACCAGCGACGACCAGCCTGCCCTGGAGCGTTTTTCAAGCTCGCTGCATCAGAATGCGGAGCAGCTGCCCGAAGCGCTCAACTGGAGTCAGCGTCGTCGCCAACAGTGGGGAGGTTATCAGCGACTGATTCAATTCGCCGCGGATGCCGGCTTGCCGTTGGCGGCGATGGATCTCTCACGCCGTGAGGCCGCTTCGGTTCGCCTGCACGGCCTGGAGGTGTTGCCGGAGGAGTTGGTCAAGCGCTTCGGACTCGACCGGCCACTGCCTCCCAAACGGCAGGAGACACTGCTGCGAGACATGGCCAAAGCCCACTGTGGACTGACCTTCTCCGGCAATCTGGAGGGTATGGCCCTGGCCCAGCGCACCCGGGACGCCACCATGTCGGAACGCCTGCAACGAGCCGACGTGGGTGGCGGCACGCTGTTGCTGGTCGGTTACGGTCACGCCCGCAGCGATCGCGGGGTACCTTACCTGCTGGACGAGATTACCCGGGAGGGAAAGCTGGTCAGCCTGCTGCTTGCCTCGGTGAAACCGTCGCTGACCCAGCCGGCCGACTACCGCCGCTGGTTCGGCGGCGAGACCCTGCCTTTCGACTATGTCTGGTTCACGCCACGGGTCGACGATGAAGACCCCTGTGAGCGTTTGCTGCGCCTCTACCGTAAACCCAAGGAGTAACCGTCATGCAGCCCCGCATCAGTATGATCACCCTCGGTGTCGCCGACCTCGAACGTTCGATCCGCTTCTACCGCGACGGCCTCGGCCTGCCGCAGATGGAGTCCCCGCCATCGGTCGCTTTCTTCACCCTCAACGGCAGCTGGCTCGGCCTCTACGGGCGCGAGGCCCTGGCAGAGGACGCCACCGTTTCGGCCATGGGCGAGGGTTTCCCGGGCTTCACCCTGGCCCACAATGTCGCCTCGGAAGCCGAGGTGGATGCCCTGCTGCAGCAGGCGGTGGCCGCTGGAGCGCGACTGGTGAAACCGGGCCAGAAGGTCTTCTGGGGCGGCTATTCGGGCTACTTCAGCGACCCGGACGGGTTTCTCTGGGAGGTGGCTCACAACCCTCTATTCTGGATCGGGCCGCAAGACGAGGCGGCTG
>JBNKYJ010000085.1:0-36203 GCA_050300835.1 Sedimenticolaceae bacterium | reverse complement strand
GGTCGATAGCCAGGACCGGACCCCATCCACCCTTCGACAAGTTCGGTAGGGTGGGGCCCTGCCCCACCAAAAGATCGCCGGCTAAATCGACGGATGGGTGAGATAGAAGGCCGCCAGCGCCAGATCCGCCGGGCGGGTGATCTTGATATTGCCGGCATGCCCTTCGACCATCAGTGGCGAGTATCCCGCCAGTTCCAGTGCGCTGGCATCGTCAGTCACCAGCTCACCCTGCTGCAGCGCCTGCGCCAGCGCGTCGGCCAGCAGCCCGAGGCGGAACATCTGAGGGGTATAGGCCTGCCACAAGTCGCTTCGCGACACCGTTGTCTCGACCTCTCCGTCGGGGGTGACCCGCTTCAACGTATCCTGTACCGGAACACCGAGCAGTCCGCCCACCGGATGTCCTTCCAGCGTCGTGATCAGACGATCCAGATCTGCGGCGCCGAGACAGGGACGGGCGGCATCGTGCACCAGCACCCAATCGTCCGGCTCGGCCACCGACTGCAGTGACCGCAGGGCATTCAGTACCGAGTGGCAACGCTCCTCGCCACCGTCCACCCGCACCACCCGTGGATCGACGGCGAAGTCGCACTGTGGCCAGTAACCGTCATGCGGAGAGAGTGCCACATAGGCCGCCTCGATCAGGGGATGCTCGAGCAGGCGCTGCAGCGTGTGATCGATCACCCGCCGCCCTTGCAGTTCCAGGTACTGCTTCGGCACCTCCCCGCCCATACGGCGTCCGACGCCGGCGGCCGGCACCACCGCCCACAGACGCTCACTCATTGGCGGGCGCTCCTGGCGGCTGGATCACCTGGTAGAAGGTCTCGCCCTCCTTGATCATGCCCAGCTCGCTGCGGGCCCGCTCCTCGATGGCCGACTGGCCGCTGCGCAGGTCTTCAACCTCCGCCTGCAGGGCGCTGTTGCGCTCACGCAGCCCCACCAGCTCCTCACGCAGCTGGGCGATCTCCTGTTTCAGGTTGTTGACCTCCGCCAGGCTGCCGGGTCCCACCCACAACCGGTATTGCAACACGATCAGCAGCAGGAGCAAGAGAGCGATGAGCAGTCGCATGGGCGTAGGCGGATCAGTGGGAAAAGATAAGCAAAGGATAGGACAGAACGGGACAATCCCCTCCCCCGCCAGGGGGGAGGGGGTCCCGCATCAGCCGATGGCGACGGGGAACGCATCCTTTCCTGCGAAGACCGCCTCCTCGCCCAGCTGATCCTCGATACGCATCAGCTGGTTGTACTTGGCCACCCGGTCGGAGCGGGAGAGCGAGCCGGTCTTGATCTGGCCGGTGGCGGTAGCCACCACCAGATCGGCGATGGTGGTGTCCTCGGTCTCGCCGGAGCGGTGGGAGATGACCGCGCTGTAGCCGGCGTTCTTGGCCATCTCGATGGCGGCCAGGGTCTCGCTCAGGGTGCCGATCTGGTTGACTTTGATCAGGATCGAATTGGTGATCCCCTCGTCGATGCCGCGCTGCAGGATCTTGGTGTTGGTGACGAAGAGATCGTCACCCACCAGCTGGATGCGCTGACCCAGCTTCTCGGTCAGGATCTTCCAGCCCTCCCAATCGCTCTCGTCCATGCCGTCCTCGATGGTGATGATCGGATACTGGTCGACCCAGCCGGCCAGGTAGTCGGCGAACTCGGCGGCGCTGAACTTGCGTCCCTCGGAGGCCAGATCGTAGACCCCGTCCTTGTAGAACTCGGAACTGGCGGCGTCGAGACCCAGATAGATGTCGCTGCCGGCCTTGAACCCGGCCTTGTCGATGGCCTCCAGAATCACCTCGATGGCCGCTTCGTTGGAGGGCAGGTTGGGGGCGAAGCCGCCCTCGTCACCCACCGCGGTGGCCATGCCGCGGCCCTTGAGCACGCTCTGCAGGGCGTGGAAGACCTCGGCGCCATAACGCACCGCCTCGCGGATGGAGCCGGCGCCCACCGGCAGGATCATGAACTCCTGCAGGTCGACGCTGTTGTCGGCATGGGCGCCGCCGTTGATGATGTTCATCATCGGCACCGGCAGCCGGTAGGGACCGGCGGAGAGGTAGCGATAGAGGGGCAGTGCCCGCTCCTGAGCCGCCGCATGGGCCGCCGCCAGGGAGCATCCGAGTATGGCGTTGGCGCCCAGGTTGGCCTTGTTCTCGGTGCCGTCCAGATCGATCATGGTCTGATCCACGCTCGCCTGATCGGTCACATCGATACCCACCAGTGCCTCTTTCAGCGGGCCGTTGATGTGCGCCGCCGCCTTCAGTACCCCTTTGCCGAGATAGCGCGACTTGTCGCCGTCGCGCAGCTCCAGGGCCTCGCGGGAACCGGTGGAGGCCCCGGAGGGGACCATGGCACGACCGATCGCACCGTCGGCAGTGATCACGTCGGCCTCGATGGTGGGATTACCCCGTGAATCGAGGATCTCTCGTCCACGTACGTCAACAATTTCGGACATTGTGTCTCCGTCTGCTGTGTTGGGTTGATATTGGATATTTGGAGTTTTGTCTCTGGCGTGAATGGTAACCGATCCGACGCTATCGGGTTTACGATTCGGTCTCGATAAAACCCCGCGCCTTGACCGTCTGGTCGATCAACAACAGGGTCTCCAGCAGTTCACGCAAGCGCGGCAGGGGCCAGGCATTGGGGCCGTCGCTCAAGGCCTTCTCCGGCTCCGGATGGGTCTCCATGAAGAGGCCGCTGACACCCGCGGCCACCGCCGCCCGGGCCAGCACCGGCACATGCTCCCGTTGTCCTCCGGAACGGCTCCCCTGCCCGCCCGGCAGCTGCACCGAATGGGTGGCATCGAACACCACCGGACAGCCGGTTCCGCGCATCACCGCCAGGGAGCGCATGTCGGAGACCAGGTTGTTGTAGCCGAAAGAGACCCCCCGTTCACAGACCATGATCTGCTGATTGCCAACAGCACGCGCCTTGTCCACCACGTTGGCCATATCCCAGGGGGCCAGAAACTGCCCCTTCTTGATGTTCACCGGGCGGCCCTGGCGCGAGACGTTCTGAATGAAGTTGGTCTGGCGGCAGAGAAAGGCTGGGGTCTGCAACACGTCCACCACCTCGGCCACTTCGCTCAGTGGGGTGTCCTCGTGCACATCGGTGAGTACCGGCACGCCGATCTCCGCCTTGACCATTTGCAGTATCCGCAGCCCCTCCTCCAGGCCGGGCCCGCGGAAACTCTCACCGGAGGAGCGGTTGGCCTTGTCGAAGGAGGATTTGTAGATGAAGGGGATGCCCAGCTCGCCGGTCAGCTGCTTGAGCTGGCCGGCGGTCTCCACCGCCAAGCCTTCGCTCTCGATGACGCAAGGCCCCGCAATCAGGAACAGGGGACGGTCGAGTCCGACCTCGAAATCACACAGTTTCATCGGCTGCTATCTCTGCGCCTTCCCGGCGGCTGTCCCGGTGCTTGCGTGCCGCTTCGATGAAGCCGGAGAAGAGCGGATGGCCGTAACGCGGGGTGGAGGTGAATTCGGGATGGAACTGGCAGGCAACGAACCAGGGGTGGTCGGGTATCTCGACGATCTCGACCAGCCGCCCGTCCACCGAGCGGCCGGCGATCTTCATGCCGGCGGTGACGATGTCGTCCAGATAGCTGTTATTGAACTCATAACGATGGCGATGGCGCTCGACGATCACATCCTTGTCGTAGAGCTGGTGGGTCACGCTACCGGGCTGCAGCCGGCACTCCTGGCCGCCCAGCCGCATGGTGCCGCCCAGATCGGAGTTCTCGCTGCGCTTCTCCACCTTGCCGTCGGCGTTGAGCCATTCGGTGATGAGCGCGATCACCGGATGCGGGGTACCGCGATTGAACTCGGTGCTGTGGGCCTCTTTCAGCTGGGCCACGTGTCGCGCGAACTCGATCACCGCCACCTGCATGCCGAGGCAGATGCCCAGGTAGGGGATGCCGTTCTCGCGCGCGAAACGCACCGCCGCGATCTTGCCCTCGACGCCCCGATTGCCGAAGCCGCCGGGGACCAGGATGGCATCCATTCCCGCCAGGCTGTCGACCCCCGTCTTCTCCAGCTGTTCCGAATCCACGTAGTGGATCACCACCCGGTTACCGGTATGCACACCGGCATGCACCAGCGCCTCGGAGAGCGATTTATAGGCCTCGGTGAGGTGGACATACTTGCCGACCATGGCGATACGCACCTCATGTTCCAGATTGTCAAGACCGTCCAGATAGCGCTCCCACTCGGAGAGATCGGCCTCGGGCAGGTTGAGGCCGAAGCGCTGATTGACCAGCTCGTCCATCTCCTGGGCGTGCAGCAGTACCGGGATGCGGTAGATCGAATCCGCGTCCACCGCCGAGATGACCGCCTTCTCAGGCACGTTGGTGAAGAGCGCGATCTTCTTGCGCTCGGACTCGGGCAGCGGCTGCTCGGAGCGGCAGACCAGAATGTCCGGCTGGATACCTATGGAGCGCAGCTCCTTCACCGAGTGCTGGGTCGGCTTGGTCTTTATCTCGCCGGAGGCCTTGATGTAAGGCACCAGGGTCAGGTGCATGAACATGGTCCGCTGCGGCCCCATCTCCACACCCATCTGGCGGATCGCCTCCAGGAAGGGCAGGGACTCGATGTCGCCCACGGTACCGCCGATCTCGACCAGGCAGATGTCGGCATCGTCGGCGCCGAGCATGACACTCTCCTTGATCTCGTTGGTGATGTGGGGGATCACCTGCACCGTGCCGCCCAGGTATTCGCCCTTGCGCTCCTTGCGGATCACGCTCTCGTAGATCTGGCCGGTGGTGAAGTTGTTGTTGCGCCCCATGGTGCTGCGGATGAAGCGCTCATAGTGGCCCAAGTCCAGGTCGGTCTCGGCGCCGTCATCGGTGACGAAGACCTCGCCGTGCTGAAACGGGCTCATGGTGCCCGGATCGACATTGATGTAGGGATCGAGCTTGATCATGGTGACGTTCAAGCCGCGGGCCTCGAGCAGTGCAGCAAGCGAGGCGGAGGCGATGCCTTTTCCCAATGAGGAGACAACACCGCCCGTAATGAAGATGAATCTGGTCATGAGATTTCTGCGTAGGGAGTGGGAGAACGGACGGGAGTAAACAGTACCAGATCAGCCCTTCTCTCTCAATGGCAAGAGGCCATTTCTACAAGACTGGGAAGGTACGGCCAGGCGCCCCCAAAACGGTTGATTATCCATTGTTTGGGTCTATAATCGAGGAGCGTTCCACGCAAAAAACTACATAACAAACAGGTCAGGAACTGACCGGACAGCTTAGGTTTCCAAGGCGCATCTGTAACGCCACCCCATTTAGACTCCGGAAATCCAACCAACCGCTTGTCTGTTAATAATGTGTAGTTGAAAACCAATCAAAGTGAGGAAGAAACATGACTAAGATCGCAAAAGCGTTGAGTATCGCAGCCCTGGTGGCTGTCTCCACCTCCGCATCCGCTTGGTGGGGCGGTCCTGGCTACGGTAACCGTGGCTGGGGTGATGACTGGTTGGGAGACGGCTGGGGCGACGGCTCCGGCGACTTCAGCTTCGGCATGAGCGGCAACGCCCGCGGTTCCGGCTATGGCCGTGGCAACAACTACTGGCGCGACTACTACTATCGCGGTCCCTATGGTTACGGCGCACCCTATGGTTACGGCGCACCCTACGGCGCACCCTATGGCGCACCCTACGGCTACGGATATCCCGCCGCTCCGGCAGCTCCCGCAGCTCCGGCGGCCCCCGCTCAATAAGCCTGCTGGCGTTGAGACCGAGAGCCGGCCCAACGGGCCGGCTTTTTTTTGCCCCCCAAAGTGACAGGACAAGGAAAGACTTTAAATGACTTGATCCTTGTCATGTTTTTCAGCAAGATAGGCCGTCAGCCCCTGGCAAACAGGATCTTAATGCTGGAGCTAATCCTTGACTAACCGAAAAGTGGTCTCGTTCGAAAACATCAAGGTTGCCTGCAAAAACTGCAGCCTATCCACCCTCTGTCTTCCCATGGGATTGACCCCGGAAGATGTCGAGCGGTTGGACAGTATCATCAAGCGTGGCCGCCCCTACCATCGCGGCGACCACCTCTATCGAGGTGGCGACAAGTTCCACAGCCTGCGCGTCATCACCAGCGGGTCGGTCAAGACCTACACTCCCAACGAGGATGGCGGAGAACAGGTCCTGGGCTTCCACCTTCCGGGTGAACTGATCGGGCTCGACGCCATTCAGGACGACAATCACAACTGTTCCGCCGTCGCCTTGGAGACCACCGCCGTCTGTGAGGTCCCTTTCAGCCAGCTGGAGAGCCTCAGCAGTCTGATGCCGAGTCTCCAGCATCAGATGTACCGTCTGTTGAGCCGGGAGATCGGCCAGGAGACAGAGATGCTGACCTTGCTGGGCAAAAAGAGCGCCGAGGAGCGGTTGGCCACTTTTCTGTTGAGCTTTTCCGAGCGCTTCAAGCAACGGGGCTTCTCGCCCAGCGACTTCTTCCTCAGCATGTCGCGGCATGAGATCGGCAACTACCTCGGCCTGGCCGTGGAGACGGTGAGCAGGCTGTTCACCCGTTTCCAGGATGAAGGTCTACTGCAGGTGGAGCGCAAGCATGTGCAGCTGCTCGATCTGCCCAGGCTCTACGATATCGTGCAGGGTACCGACAGTATCCGCTCCAACCAGTCCCGGGTCTGATTTTCCTCTACCCCCGAGCAGTTCGTCGCCTATTCCAACAGGCGCTCACGGTGCTGCCTCGACACTGATCACGACGCTACACAACGGCATCGATTGAAGACGGCATTCGGTGCGGCAAGCCGCACCCTACGCAATAGCCGGATGGGGTAGGGGGCGGCTTGCCGCACCTGTGAATCTAAGCTTCGGGCTTTCGCTGCCCGGCTCCGGGCCAGCGGCATGCCTCGCCCATGCGCTCGAGCAATTTTTCATGGGCCTGAATCTCAGACGCGTTGGCCCTGACAACCCGTAACGCCGGCCTGCCCGCCGGCAGCCGGCGAATACCGTCCGCACTGGCTTGCCCGTCCGCATCTCCAGCGGACGCATCGAGCATCAGAGCGGCCTGTCCTCCGGTCATCATCAGATAGACGTCGGCCAGGATCTCGGCGTCGAGCAACGCTCCATGCAACTCCCGATGGGAGTTGTCGATGTCGTAACGCTTGCACAACGCATCGAGACTGTTGCGTTGTCCGGGATGCATTTTCTTCGCCATCACCAGGGTGTCGGTAACGGCGCAGACGTCATCCAGGCTCGAGGAATGGCCCATCAAGCGCAGCTCATGATTGAGGAAACCGACATCGAAGGGGGCGTTGTGGATAATCAGCTCGGCGCCCCGGACATAGTCGATGAAATCAGCCACCACGTCGGCGAAATGGGGTTTGTCGGCGAGAAACTCGTTGGTGATCCCATGCACCTCGATGGCACCGGCGTCGATCTCCCGGTCGGGTTGCAGATACTGGTGAAAGTTGTTGCCGGTAAGCCGGCGATCGACCATCTCGACACAGCCGATCTCGATGATGCGGTGGCCCTGTTCCGGCTCCAGACCGGTGGTTTCGGTGTCGAGTACGATCTGTCGGCTCATTGGCAGGTCCTGAGTTCCTCAATACCACGGTTGGCCAGCTGGTCGGCCAGCTCGTTCTCCGGATGTCCCGAGTGACCCTTCACCCAACGCCACTCCACGTCGTGCCTGGCTACCTCCTTGTCGAGCAGTCGCCACAGGTCGGCGTTCTTCACCGGCTGCTTGCCGGAGGTCCTCCATCCATTGCGTTTCCAGTTGTGGATCCACTGGGTGATGCCGTTCTTCACATACTGGGAATCGGTGATCACACGCACCTTGCTCGGACGTTTGAGTCCCTGCAGCCCCTTGATCACCGCGGTCAGCTCCATGCGGTTGTTGGTGGTCTCCGACTCCCCGCCGTAGAGCTGCTTTTCGTGCTTGCCATAACGCAGCAAGACCCCCCATCCTCCAGGCCCGGGATTGCCTTTACAGGCGCCATCACTATAGATTTCAACGGATTGCGTCATTGATTCTGCTACTTCGGGTGGTCGGTTCGGCGGCTGTCGGCAAGACCCGCTTCTTCATGCGCCAACGGTTCATGCGGATCGGCGTCATGGTGGCGGTCCGCTTGACCGCCTGTATCACGTAAACCCCTCCCAGCATCGGCCAGGCATGTTGGCCAAGGCGTTCCATGAAAGCCAGCTTCTGCATCACCAGTTGATTGTGTATGGGCGGACGATAATGGAGATAGACCACCTCTTCCAGATCAAAACCCAAAAGGGAGAACCAGTCCTGCACCCGCTTGGGCGTGAAGAAATGGCCGCACCAGGGCATGCTGCCCGAATGCCGCCTGAAGAGACGGCTGATACCCCATTGACTCCAGGGGTTGAAGCCGCTCAGTAACACCTTCCCCTCCGGGATCAGCACCCGCTCCACCTCCCGCACCAGCTGATGCGGATCGGGTGAGAAATCGAGGGTGTGCGGGAGGATGACACCGTCGATGCTGTCGCTGGCGAGCGGGAGGTAACGGGGATCAGCCCTGATATCGATATCGGGCTGGTTGGTGGCATCATGCAGGATGACACGGTTACGTGCCGGACACTGCTTGAGCAGTTCGAACTCCCGGCTCGGCGCACCGACCTGCACCACATGATAGCCGAAGAGGGCCGCCGCCTTGGCCTGGAGACAGGCCTGTTCCTCTATCAGCAAACTCTGCCCCAGGCGTGAGCCGAACCAGGTCTCAACCTGATTTTGTAGGCAGTTTCCCAGTTTGAAGTCCTTGTTTGTACTCATAATTAAAGACTTTTTCGGGTGCTGCCGATACGAATGGCAAATGCCCTAGCGGGCCGTGGAACGGGATCACAAAGATTCAGGGCCATAGTCATACAAGGAGACAGTGAGATGGAAATGATATTTGGCTCTGATACTATCTTCCTCCGATTTGCAGTCAATCGCCAACCGAAAACCAACGCATCATGCCTTACACAAGATTCGCCCTGCTGCCCATGAACCTCCTTCTAGCCTGTCTGTTCACCGCCTGTCAGACACTGCCCAGCGGGGAGGGTGATGCGACTTCGAGCACCGCACCATTGGCCCCTGAGGTGGCTCAAGCGGTGACGACACAACCCAGCGAGGCGTCTGAGCAGCTGAACGCCGAGCAGTTGCCCGAGTTGGCGGCCCAGCTGCAGGATGTGATCGACACCCTGCCTGAAGCGGAGCCCGACCTGATCGGCCGCATGGTGAACGGCTTCAGACTGAGCACTTCCGCAGACAGCCGGGTCACCCAGGAGTTGAACTGGTACAGCTCCCATCCCGGCTATATCCAGCGTATCCAGGAGCGGGCTGAACCCTACCTCCACTTCATCCTGGAAGAGATCGATCAGCGCGGCATGCCGAGTGAAATTGCCCTGCTTCCCGCGGTCGAGAGCGCCTTTCAACCCTTCGCCTACTCTCCGGGACGCGCCGCCGGCATGTGGCAGTTCATCCCCTCCACCGGACGCCATTTCGGTCTCAAGCAGAACTGGTGGTATGACGGACGACGCGACGTGGTCTCCTCGACCCGTGCCGCGTTGGACTACCTGCAGTCCCTGAACAAACAGTTCGACGGCGACTGGGAACTGGCCCTGGCGGCGTACAACTCGGGAGCCGGCACGGTACGAAACGCCATCCGTCGCAATCAGAAAAAGGGCAGAGCCACCGACTTCTGGTCGCTCGAACTGCCCGATGAGACCAGCGCCTATGTGCCCCGTTTACTGGCCCTCTCCGAGGTATTCCGCAACCCGGATGAACATGACATCACACTCCTGGTCCTGCCCGACGAACCCTACTTCACCACCGTGGACATCGGCAGTCAGCTCGATCTCGCCCTGGCCGCGAAGATGGCCGATCTGCCGATCCAGGACCTCTATCTGCTCAACTCCGGTTTCAATCGCTGGGCCACCGACCCCGACGGTCCCCATCGTCTCAACCTGCCGATCGACAAGGCCGACCGCTTTGTCGAAGCGCTGGAGAAGATGCCCCAGGAAGAGCGGCTGACCTGGAAGCGCT
Source organism: Sedimenticolaceae bacterium (assembly GCA_050300835.1). Classification (GTDB taxonomy): domain Bacteria; phylum Pseudomonadota; class Gammaproteobacteria; order Chromatiales; family Chromatiaceae; genus Thiodiazotropha. The sequence continues at coordinate 26,221 of JBNKYJ010000085.1, read as the reverse complement.
ACAAGATCAAACCCGGCGACAACCTGGGCGTGATCGCCCGCCAGAATAAGACTACGGTCAAACTTTTACGCCAGGTCAATAAACTGCACGGCAACAACATCCGTGCCGGCAAGCACCTGCTGATCCCCGTCTCCAGCCAGTCCTTCGATCAATACGTCTATAGCGCCGAACAGCGCAAGGCGAGCATTCAGAACCGCCAGCGCCAGGGCAACAAGCAGTTCTACGTGGTCAAAGCGGGTGACAGCCTGTGGAAGATCGCCAGAAACCATAATGTCAGCTACAAGAAACTGGCCAAATGGAACGGCATGGCGCCCGGCGACCCCCTCAAGGCCGGTCAGCGACTGGTGATCTGGACCGATCAGACCGTGACCGCCGAGATCTCGCCCCTCGATCTGCAACCCGCCGGCACACAGAGTTCGCTGCACTACCGGGTCCGCCGCGGTGACTCGCTTTCACGCATCGCGCAACGTTTCAAGGTCACGGTCTCCGACCTGAAACGGTGGAATACCCTGAACAGTAAATACCTGCAGCCGGGACAACGCCTCAAGCTCTACGTCGATGTCACGGAGCAGACTTTATAGCCCCATTTTCATTGATTTATATCAATGGAAGTTTGCATTTTATTGACACCCGAGCCGGCCTCAATGACTATCGCCTCTGCTGTTGGTCCTAACCTCCGAGGTGTCTGTAATGAGTGAAGAGTGCACATTGAGAGAAGGCGTCGAGCTCAATTTGCCCGACGTGGAAAAAATTGCCATAGGCCTCAAATCCCTGGCTGCCTATTCGATGCTCGCCTATGAGCATGAAGACGATCCCCAGGATCTGGAAGCCGTGGTGCAGGACGGACTGGACGCCATCGACCGTCTGTTCAACTGCTGACCGAAACGCTTCGATACGGTGCGGCAGCACGACTGCCGCACTTCCGCACCCTTCAGTGGCGTAAGCCTCACCCCCTAACAGCATTTTTCCTTCGCCGATCCGACAGCGACCGAGGCATCTTGTGAATTGCCGAAATCAGCAGGTCGACGGTCGTACCCCGCGCCCTTCAGAATCGCTCAAGGTCGCCACGGCTTCCGAATCTAGGCAGTCGACGACGGATTACCCCGCCCCACTCCCCCCATCAGGCCAAATCACACGAATTCACGCCATTTCACTCAGTCATACGGCTCTGGTATATCAGTAAACCAATAATCTACAAGATGTTTTTTCTTGGCATTCCTCTTGATTAGGCAGACCCCATACGCCACTACCGAGGATGTTGCCATGCCCCCGTTTCGCTCCCCCCTGCTCCCCCTCCTGTTGCTGTGTCTTGCCATCACCTCCCCCGCCTATGCCGCACCGAAGGTGGTGGTGACCCAGCCCGCCATTCACTCCCTGTTGGCCAGCCTGATGGAGGGCGTCGATCGTCCCCGACTGCTGATGGAGTCGCCGGCGGACGCCAACCGGCCCCTCGACTCCTTCCAGACCGCTCACCTGCTGACCGCCGATCTGATCATCTGGATCGGTGCCGGACTGGAGGGTAACGTGGAAAAGATCCTGCAACGCTTCCCCATGCTGCGGCAACACACCGCGACGCTGTCGCTGACCATACCGCTCCTGCTGAAGCAGGATGACGCTGGCATCGCCGTCGATCGCCAGCTCTCCCGCGAACTGACGTTCTGGAACGATCCCAAGCTGGCCATGATGGCCGTCAAACAGATCACGCCTACGCTGGTGCGCCTCGATCCCGAGCATGCCGAACGCTACCTGGACAACGAGATCGCGTTGCTTCAGCGTCTCAAGCAGGCCCAGTCCGAGATCGCAGAGCGGCTCTCCGCCCTGCCGGCCCTGCCGGAGGGCTTCTCCGCCGGCTTCGACCGGTATTTTGCCCACCGCTTTCTCCCGACCCATCCGGCGACAGCCGCAGAAACCACCATGCGCAAGGTCTCTACCGATACGAAACCGTTCTGCCCCAGCTCGGATACCCGCCGCCTGCCCAAGGGAATGGCGTTCTACTTCGAGTCCATCCTGGCGCAAGCACAAGCTGTCATCTCCTGTGCCGGCAAGCTGGATAGCGGCCGCCAGATGGCCGACCACGAACGCCTGCCGCCGACGGCCGGATGAAGGGATCTCAGCCAGACGGCTGAGCCGCTGCCAAGCAGCTTCAACCACGCAGGGAGGCGTGGCTGAGCTCTCCCCCCCGCCCGAGCAGCCCGCCCCGGGAAGGTGCTTGCTTTTCCATCCGAACATCACACTTAGATGATCTGAATCAATTCACTGCTTCAAATAACCGCGAGTCCACGCGGCAGAACTAAAATTTCCATTAAGAGAGAACGACCGTTCCTCCCACAAAAGAAGGCTCACGGGGAGCAGCAGCATGAGGCGATACGGACCTCAGTGGCAGTTGCTGGGAAGAGCGCTACTGGCGTTGTTTGCGGGGTTTTTTTTGTATCTGCTGACCCGTGACCCGCCAACTGTCTCGCTCTTTCGACTGCTACCTCTCCCCACTTGGCCGGGTGAACATCTGCACTGTTGGCTTTGCGGCGTGTTGCCCTCATTGCTGCATGTCTATGCCTTCATTCTGCTATCAGCCTTGATACTTCAACCGCAAACACGAAAGCAGGTCTTCGTGCTCTGTCTGTTCTGGAGCGGCATTGAAACACTCTTTGAACTGGGTCAAATCGACGCAGTCGCCGTCCTGCTCCAGCACACCCTCCCACTCGACATCGAACACAACGCGCTTCTCTCGGTGACCCGTGACTATTTTCTGTTCGGCACCTTTGATCCGCTGGATCTGCTGTTCGTCGGTCTGGGGGCTTTGGCCGCCTACAGATCGCTGACAAGAATGGCCACGCCGGAGGTTCAACATGATCATGCAAAAGACGACAACCCACTATCTGTTTAGACCCATACTGTTTCTGGCCGTGGCGATGGCCGGTATCATCTCCCTGATCGGCAGTGGAGGCGGAGGGGGCGACGATGTGTCCGGCGGGGGCGGCACCTACACCCTGCTGCCTGCCTACGCCTTTCGCATCAGCGGCGTCGACGAGCCGCTCGACAGCTGGCCGATAGGTGTCAGCGTGACCCTCTATGAGGACGGTTCGACCCACTTTTTGCGGATTGATCCCCAGTCCCTCGAAGGCAGCTTCTCCTGCGATCCGGTCACCGAGATCTGTGAACTGGCCAGCATCGACACCACCACCCATGTCAGTGTCTACGACGAAAGCAGCCCGGAAACGCTTTTCGGCGACTTCGTCATCAACATCCTGACTCAACTCGTATTCGACACCACCACTGACGCCCCGATCTCGGGCAGCGTCCAGCTCGCCCAGGAAGGGGGATTGGGCTTCGTCACGATCGACGTCACGCTCTGCAGCGGCACCCCCGGGGTGGAGATCGTCGATGATGGCGTGCTCCTCGGCTGCTATACCTGGCAGCAGTTCGATGTACTGATGGACACCTCCGCAGTGGCGGCGGAGCAGGCTTCGGCCATGGCCTACGGCGTGCTCGAGTTTCTGCTCGAAATGGCCAACGTCACGGCCCTCAACAGCTTTGATCTGATGGAGTACGATCTGGAGAACCTGGGTAACGTCATCCTCAGCTGCGACAGCTTCAGCAGTGCCGGGGTTTCGCCCCCATCACAGATCCCGACCTGGGATCAGGGTGAACTGATCTTCCACTTCATCGACGAAAATGCCGACCTGACAATGGGACCGGGCGACAGCTTCGGTTACATCTTCAACTTCTGCTGGGAGAACAACCCGACCGACGACATCGATGACCTGTTCAGCGGCATCATCGAACTGATTGCGTTTACCGAGAACGTAAATTCCTCCGACCTGCTGGTTCGCATCGGCTACGAAGGCGCCACCAGCGGCAAGACCGGAGGGGTCTTCTTCGACGACTTTGTCTGGTACGAAACCGAGAGTGATACCACCTTGCACACCTCGGCCTTTGTCTCGCAAATGACGTTGAACGGCGGCATGAGTGTGGTCTTCTTCGAGCCCTAGCACTTGACGACCAGGCCGATAATCGGCTCTACCCTCCCGCCAGGTTTTGAGGGTTCCAGCTCATGGGACCCTCAACTCCTCCTCCCCGCCTGCAGTGGAAACGCCACAGGGTGTTCCACCTGCAGGCGCACGCCGATCTCCTCACCGATGGCATGATCGTGATGACTCTGCACCAGGCAGAGGATCTCGCTACCGTCGTGCAGGCGCAGGGTGTAGAGATACTCCGCCCCCTGAAACACCTTGTCGACCACCTGCAACCGAAAGCTGCTGCTGTCGTCGTGGATCACATCATCGGGTCGTAACAGGAGCTCGACCCGCTGCCCCGCCTCCACCTCCTGCATGAACAACCCACGCAGGCAACCAATGGCGGTTTCGACACAGCCATCGGCTGTCACTCGGCCCGGCACCATCGCACCCTGGCCGATGAAATCGGCGACGAAACGATCGCCGGGTTTGTGGTAGAGATCGTATCCACTGTCCCATTGCCGCAGGCGCCCCTCGCCCAGCACACCGATGACATCCGCCAGGGCGAAGGCCTCCAGCTGGTCATGGGTCACCAGCAGGGCGGTCACCTCCTCCTGCTTGAGTATGGTGCGAACCTGGCGTGCCACCTGCTCCCGCAGCTCGATATCGAGACCGGAGAAGGGCTCGTCCAGCAACAGGATGTCGGGGCGCGGCGCCATGGCCCGGATCAGCGCCACCCGCTGCTGCTGGCCGCCGGAGAGCTGATGGGGATAGTCTTTCTGCCGCCCGCCCAGGTCCACCAGTTCGAGCAGTTCGTCGACCCGTTCCTTCTGCAGTCTCCCGTTCAGCCCGCGCAGACCGAAGGCCACGTTCTGCGCCACCGTCAGATGGGGATAGAGGGCGAAATCCTGAAACACCATGCCGACCCGGCGCTTCTCCGGCGCCAGGGTCGAACCGGGACTGGAGACCGAGCGGCCATGCAGCAGGATCTCACCCTCCGAGAGGGGTTCAAAACCGGCAATGGCCCGTAACAGACTGGTCTTGCCACAGCCACTGGGGCCGAGCAGGCAACCGATCTCCCCTCTGGCCAGCTCGAAGCTGACACCCCGCACCACCGGCTGCGCACCGTAACTGACACCGACATTGATGACTTCAAGCTGTTGCGGCATGGCGTGACCGGGTAATGGAACGGCTGAGTAGAATCACCGGCAGGATGCCGACCATGACGATGGCCAGCGATGCGTATGAGGCATCTGCGAGGCGTTCGTCCGATGCCAGCTCATAGGCCCTGACGGCCAGGGTATTGTAGTTGAACGGGCGCAGAATGAGCGTCGCCGGCAGCTCCTTGAGCACATCGACGAAGACCAGCAGCAAGGCGGTCATCAGGCTCCCTTTCAGCAGCGGAATATGCACCCGGCGCACGATCTCCCCCGAGCCCGTGCCCAGGGAGCGGGCCACCTCGTCCAGGGTTGGCCTGATCTTGCCCAGACCGGCCTCCACCGTCTGCAGGGAGACGGCGAGAAAACGCACCAGGTAGGCGAACAGCAGGGCCACCAGGGTGCCGCTCAGCAGCAGCCCGCTGGACCAGCCGAGATGGTCGCGCATCCACTGGTCCAGCGCGTTGTCGAAGGCAGCGAAGGGGATCACCACCCCCACCGCGATCACCGTCCCCGGGATGGCGTAGCCCATGCCCGCCAGCCGTACCGCCAGGGTTACCGGCCAGCTGCCGTGCAGGCGCTTGCCGTAACCCAGAAACAGGGCCAGCAACAGGGCCAAAAGGGAGGCGCCGCCAGCCAATAGCAGGCTATGCCCGATGAGACTGAGGAAACGGGCGTCCAGGCTCTCCTCCGCGGTGGTCAGGGCCCACCAGAGCAGTTGCCCGGCCGGCAGCAGGAAACCGAACAGGAGCGCGCCGCAACAGATCAGCAGGGCCAGACTGGCCTGGCGCCAGTCGAGGCGGAAACGGGCCAGGGCCTGATGCCGCTGGGTGGTATGGTGGTAACGGGCCTGCCGACGAGAGCCCCGCTCGAGCACGATGAGGACGAACACCGCCAGCAACAATATGGCCGCAAGCTGTGCCGCCGCCGCCGCGTTATTGAGTCCGAACCAGGTGCGGAAGATTCCGGTGGTGAAGGTGGAGACACCGAAGTACTGCACCGTGCCGTAGTCGGCCAGGGTCTCCATCAGGGCCAGCGAGAGACCGGCCACGATGGCGGGACGTGCCATCGGCAAGGCGACCGAGAAAAAGCTGCGCCAGGGACCGTTACCGAGGGTGCGACTGACATCCAGCACGCAGATCGACTGGCTGAGAAAGGCGGCGCGCGCCAGTAGATAGACATAGGGGTAGAGCACCAGCGACAGCATCAGCGCCGCTCCACCCAGGGAGCGTATCTCCGGGAACCAGTAGTCGCCGTAGCCCCAGCCGGTCCAGTTTCGCAGGGCCGTCTGCACCGGCCCGGCAAAGTCGAGCAGACCGGTATAGGTATAGGCGATGATGTAGGCCGGGATGGCCATCGGCAGCAGCAGGGCCCACTCGAACAGGGCGCGTCCCGGGAACTGGCACATGCTGGTCAGCCAGGCCGTGCTGACCCCCAGCGCCAACACCCCGATCGCCACCCCGACCATCAGCAGCAGGGAGTTGAGCACGTAGTCCTTCAGCACGGTCTGCGCCAGATGTCGCCAGACCTCGCCGGCGGGTTCGAAGAGATAGCCGGCCACCACCAGCACCGGGATCGACAACAGCAGGGCGACCAGCAGCACCCCGCCGCTCCAGGGGCTGAAGCGGGAACTGCCCGGCATCCCGGTCATCGGTCTCTCGACGGTCTGCATGACGACTTCACACCACTCGGCTATCGATAGCGGTTATTCCGATCACGGACGACTTGGCGCCTATTTCCAGCCGGCACGATCCATCAGACGCACGGCCTCGGGATTGAGCTCGCCCAACCTGGCCAGGTTGAGGGTGTCCATCTTGAAACTGCCCCAGGAACTGAGGAGCTCGCTGGGAGCTACATCACTGCGTACCGGGTACTCCCCGTTGGTCTCCGCATACCAGGACTGGGCCTCCTCGCCGACCAGAAATTCCAGCAGCTTGATCGCGTTGTCCCGGTTCTTCGCCGCCCGGGTCAGACTGGCGCCACTCACATTGACATGGGCACCCCGACCCTTCTGGTTCGGCCAGAAGACCGCAAGCTTGCCGGCTGCCTCGCGCTGGGCGGCATCCTTGGAGGTGAGCATACCGGCAAGGTAATAGGTGTTGGCGATTGCGATATCGCAGATCCCGGCGGCGGCCGCCTTGATCTGGTCACGATCCCCACCCTTGGGCGGGCGCGCGAAGTTTTTAACCAATCCCTCAGCCCACTGTTCGGTGGCCTGCAGACCGTCGGCGGCAATCAAAGAGGCCACCATGGACTGATTGTAGATGTTGTTCGAGGAACGGATACAGATACGCCCCTTCCACTCGGGGTCGGCGAGGGCTTCATAACTGTTGAGCGTTGCCGGATCGACCCGCTCCTTCACATAGAGAATCGGCCGGGCACGCAGGGTGAGGCCAAACCAGTGGCCCTCCGGATCGCGAAAGCTCGAAGGCACCCGTTCATTCAGCTCGGCCGATTCGACGGCTTGAGTCACCCCCGCCTCCTTGGCCCGGTGCAGACGACCGGCATCGGTGGTGATCAGGAGATCCGCCGGGGTGTTGCGACCCTCGCTCTGCAGTCGCTGCAACAGGGCATCGGCCTTGCCAGTGACCAGATTGACGGTGATGCCAGTCTCCTCGGTAAAGCGGTCGAGCAGCGGTTTAATCAAGTTCTCCTTTCGCGCCGAGTAGAGATTGACCTCGCCCTCAGCCGAGGCCGCCAGTGGGAAAGCAAGTGTAATCAGCAATATAAGGTGGACAAACAGGCGTTGGATTGACACAGTAAATTCTCCAGTGGGATTGGTAAGAGCCATCGGAACAACATAATATAATATAAACGATAACGATTCGTATTTATATTATCAACATTATCATCACAAAGACAGGGGTCGACGCACTTCGCAAGAGCAGCTGATGAAATCAAGAGATAAACGCAAAGGCATCGTCCTGGTAAACACCGGTGATGGTAAGGGCAAATCCTCGAGCGCCTTCGGAGTGACGTTCCGCGCCGCGGGCTGGGGCATGCAGGTACTGGTGGTGCAGTTCATCAAGGGCCAGTGGAAAACGGGCGAGCAAAAGGCGGCAGCCCGGTTCGACAACATCGAGTGGCACGCGCTGGGTGACGGCTTCACCTGGGATACCAAGAATCCGGAACAGGATCGCAGGACCAGCCGTGAAATCTGGGCCTTCTGCCAGGAGAAGATTCGCAGTCAAAAGTATGACCTGGTGGTACTCGATGAGATCAACTACTGCTGCGGCTATGGCTGGATCGGCGGTGACGAGATCGCCGACTTCATCCGCCGGGAGAAACCGGCCTGGATGCATCTCATCCTGACCGGACGTGATGCCCCGCCGGAGATGATCGAGGTTGCCGACACCGTCACCGAGATGCGCAAGCTGAAACACGCGTTCGATGGCGGAATCAAGGCGGAACAGGGGATGGAATTCTGATCGCCGCCGTTGACGCGGTGTCAGGACGCCCTACTCACTTCTCTCCAAGATCCAGCTCCGGTTCCAGTTCGGCCTTTGGATGCATCTCCATCACCACCGGACTGGTGCGGGCCAGCGGCACGAACTCGGCCTGCTCCTCCAGGGGCAGGGGAGCCCGCCGTCTCATGCGATAGAGCCCATAGAGACTGAGCAGCATCAGGATCACGGCGGACAAATAGGGCAGACCGACCGGTCCGGCCAGATCCATGATCCAGCCCCCGAGCAGGGGTCCGAACAAGGCCCCCAGGCCATACAGCAGCAACAGCCCCCGGGTGGCGCCCAACACCTGCCCCGCCTCCAGGTGATCGTTGGTGTGGGCGACGCTGATGGCATAGACGGAAAACATCAGCCCACCGTAGAGAAAGGCCACCAGATTGAGGCCGGGAATGTCTCGTTGCACCATGAAGCCGGCCACCGTCGCCACGGCCGCGCCGGCGACACTCACCAGCAGCAATACCGTGCGGCGATCGTGCCGGTCAGACAGATGGCCGATCGGCAGTTGCAGCAGGGCGCCACCGGCGATGGTGGCGCTCATCAACAGAGCGATATCGGTGTCCTGCATACCGACCCGGGCGCCGAATACCGCCGTCATGCCCCAGAATGCACCATTCACCATGCCGGCGCCGATGGCACCCGCCACCCCCAGTGGTGAGAGGTGGAACAAGCGCAACAGGGGCAGATGCTCATGGGTCTCGATCATCGGTTCCGACACCCGGGTCACGGCTATCGGGATGATGGCGATGACGATCAGCACGGTGGCCAGGGCAAAGGGTGAAAGCGTCGCCGGATCGTAGATCAGCAACAGGAACTGACCGCCGGCCAGCGCCATCAGCGTGGTGACCATGTAGACGGCGAAGATACGGCCACGGCTTGTCGACGGCGTCTTTTCGTTCAGCCAGCTCTCCACCACCATGTAGAGACCGACCACCGAAGCCCCGTTGAAGAGCCGCAGAAAAAACCAACTCCAGAAATCTGTCATGAGACCGAACAACAGCGTGGTGGCCGCCCCCAGGGCCGCGAAGGCGGCAAAGGTGCGAATGTGCCCGACCCGTCGCACGATAGCGGGACCGCGCCAGGTGCCGATGATATAACCCGCGTAATATCCGGCCATGATGATACCGGTCTGGACATTGGTGAATTGCTCGATGGTCGCCCTGACGCCCAGCAGGGTTCCCAACAGCCCCAGTCCGACAAGGAGTATGGACAGTCCGCTGAGCAACACAAAAATAGTTATTCGCATGGTATTTGGTGGGTTGTTTCAACCGCCCTCAGTCCTACCGTTGATAAAAGGTACGTGGTTTGCAATCACTCTGCCCCAACGGCGGAATCGTTTCAATGACCCTCGTTCACGATACGATGTTCACATCCTCGTGATGTCAAGACGCCGCCCTGAGGTGTCTTGGTTAACGGATATCGAGAGACATGCAGTAGCTATTGGTGGGGCGGGGGCACATCATAAGGCGCGGGAAGCCCACGACAATCGGGTTGCACAGCAAACAGGATCTCTCAATCCCGAGGCGCTCGATGACTGACTCCATGGAGTAACCGGGACCTGCATCCATCAATGCGAAATATGCCCACACGTAAAAAAAGGGGGGCCATGCCCCCCTTTGATTCAACGCCAATGGTTGTGTAGACGATACTGCTTGCTTCTACAGTCAACTATTGCCTGAGAGACCTGAACCATCTGCGATGTTCGTCACGGTCATCTCGCTCTGTATGGCGATCATGGTCACCACGCTCATCATCCACTTCGTGGTCTTCGGCATCATCAGACTCATGGCTGCCCTCGCCTGAATCAGCAGATTCGCCATCGTCGATGGTGACGCAGTCCTTTCTATGGTCGTGGCGACGCTTACCCTTTGACCGCCACCAGGGTTCCACACACTGATCACCACCTGCATCACTGCTCTGGCAGACAGCATCGGCAGTATCGACCTGTCCGTTACAGTTGTTGTCGACGCCATCGCCACAAGCCTCCAAAGCACCGGGATTGACCTCGGCATCATTGTCGTCGCAATCGATGGCACCGCAGCTTCCGCCCTCGATACTGTAGCCGTCACCATCGTTGTCGGTACAGTCGAGCGGGCAGTCCACGGCATTCATGTCCGCCGTATCGGTGAGGCCATTACAGTTGTTGTCGACAGCGTCGCTACAGACCTCGACTGCACCCGGGTTGACGGACGCATCGTTGTCGTCGCAGTCGATCGCACCACAGGAGCCACCCTCGATGGAGTAACCATCCATATCCATATCTGTGCAGGCCACTTCACAGCCGATAGCATTGGGATCAGCCGAGTCGACCAAACCGTTGCCGTCATTATCGATACCATCGCCACAATCTTCCGTGGCACCCGGATAGGCCGCCGCACTGTTGTCGTTGAAGTCAGCGAGGGTGCCGCAAGATTCACCTTCAGCATAATAGCCATCGCCGTCGGTATCGGTACAGACCGCTACAACCGGCGGGGTACAGAAATAGTCGTAATTCCCCGCGTTATAAGCCGATTTGGCTTGACTGTCACCGTGACAAGCCGCACAGCTGTCCGTCGCATAAGCCGAGGTGAGTTCATAACCCATAGCACTACAGGTACTAGTGATGTCGTTGGCATATGAACTGAATGCGTTTACTTGATTGGCAGTTGCGAGCAGTGATACTCCCAACGCCAGAATCGCCAGTTTATTGTTTCGATAGCTCATTGTTCAAACTCTCATCTCCATGGTTGGACAGATTGGCGCTCATGTTCGGAAACGATGAGGCCATACTTCACGAACCTGTTCTGCATGTGTTCGGGAGACAGTTGACAGCGCTATCAAACATCGCCACATCAACGCTTGCCAGGCACGGTGTGATAGTGACGATTCGAGGCAAAATCGTTTGTGAAATTAGGCACAAAATTCTTTGTGATTTATTCCGTGCCTTTGAATCTCCGGACAGTTCACATCTTCAACTGTCTCTGCCTAGCAGTCCGCAAAACGTGACTTTTCCGGACAGAGAAAAGCACTGGCGACTTGGCTGAAACAATTTCCTTATCTAAGCTCCGTCCCTCGATAAAAATATTTTTATTAAGCAATTTTAAGGAACATTGCGTTCGCACATCGGAAGTGTGAGTTGTCACTCATTGTCGCTTATATATCTGAACTAATCCCTGATTCGCACTCACACAATTCAACAGAAGGAGTAGCCTGGATGTAGCGAAGCAGAATCCAGGGCAAGGTGGTTGCCATCCCGGATTACGCTGCGCTCCATCCGGGCTACGGGCATGCAGCCATACATATTCCTGAATCCGACTCTGGAGATTTTTGCGCAAGCCGATATCCGGTCGGACAGTTTCAAGCGTTAGGAGAGAGCAGACTTTGAACAATAAAAAAGAGGCGGGATATCGGTAACGGTCGATTGCATTGAGCGCGTTTTCTGATGCAGTGACCGAGCGGCTTGACCCCACTTAACGAATCAACGGCAGGCGAAACTGCAGATACAAAGGGCTTCAGTGAACAGCTTCGGATTCAATCGACTTGCGCCTGTGAGTAAGCGCGAAAAAACTGCAACGCGGCCCGTCCGCTCTTGGTGCCACCTCGCGCCATAGCGAAATGTTTGGCGGCTTCATGCAGCGCCTCCCGGTCTCCCCGGTAGTCTGTAAAGTAACTGTCCACGATGGCAAGGTAGCCCTGCCAGTTGACGGGATAGAAGGAGAGCCAGAGACCGAAACGGTCCGACAGTGCCAGCTTCTCTTCGATGGTGTCACCCAAGTGCAGATCATCGCCCACCAGTCGCGGTTCCTGGTTCTCCGTCATCGTCTCGGGTAACAGATGGCGCCGGTTCGAAGTGGCGTAGATCAATACATTATCGGGGGGCGACTCGATGGAACCGTCAAGCACGCTCTTGAGGGCACGGTAGGATGCCTCCCCGCTCTCGAACGTGAGATCGTCACAGAAGACGATGAAGTGAAGGGGCAGTTCGCGGATCTCGTCGACGATCTCGGGTAGCTCGATCAGATCGTTGCGGTCGACCTGGATCAGGCGCAATCCCTGAGCTTTATACTGATTGAGGAGGGCCTTGATGAGCGAGGACTTGCCGGTACCCCGACTGCCCCAGAGCAACGCGTTGTTGGCGCCCTCCCCCTGCAGAAAACGCTCCGTGTTGTGCACCAGGGCCGTTTTCTGCTCATCGATGCCGACCAGTTGATCGAAAGCGATCGGGTCGATGTGGGTGATCGGCCGCAGATAGGCCTTGCGGGAGCGCCAGACGGCGGCGTAAGTCTTCTGCCAATCGATCGACACGCTTCGTCACTCCTCGGTTCACTGCCATGGACGGAACCATTGTGGGACCTGATCGCAGACTCCGCAATGCTGAAACATGCATCCTTGCACAGCTCATCACTATTTCACCCGGCCCTATTATGATGGGCGTACGGAACAGCTCATCTGCCGGTCCATGATCAACTCGGCACTCCGATGGGGATGCGCCATTCGCCACTGGCATCGCACTACCGGAGATCATCCCAAGGATGAATGGAAGCACCCCTTTGGCCTGCAGGGTGCGGCTTGCCGCAGCGTGCGCTGAGGCTGTTGGAGCCGTATCGGTGCGGCAAGCCGCACCCTACGTTTTTCCAGCGAAGTGGTGGATTAAGCCGCCTCCTGCTCTTCGACGTCCGGCCGGTGCGTGCGGGCGATCCAGCTGTAGACCACCGGCACCACGAACAGCGTGAACAGGGTGCCGAGGCTCATGCCGCCGACGATGACCCAGCCGATCTGCTGCCGACCCTCGGCGCCGGCGCCCGTGGCCAGGGCCAGCGGGATCGCACCCAGCACCATGGCCGCGGTGGTCATCAGGATCGGACGCAGGCGCAGGGAGGCCGCTTCGATCACCGCCCCCAGCTTGTCGGCCTCGCCCCGACGCTGAATCTGATTGGCGAACTCGACGATAAGGATACCGTGCTTGGTGATCAGACCCACCAGGGTGATCATGCCGATCTGACTGTAGATGTTCAGTGTTCCCCCGGTCAGCTGCAGGGCCAGCAGGGCGCCGCCGATGGCCAGCGGCACGCTGACCAGGATGATCAGGGGATCGATGAAACTCTCGAACTGGGCCGACAGCACCAGGTAGATGAAGCCGAGCGCCAGCACGAAGGCGAACAGCATGGTGCTGCCGCTCTCCTTGAACTCCCGTGACTCGCCCTTGTACTGCAACTGGACCGAGCCGCCGGAGACCTCGTCCACCTGCTGCTCCATGAAGCCGAGCGCCTCGCCCAGACTGTAGCCGGGCGCCAGATTGGCGGAGATCACCGCCGCCCGCAACTTGTCGAAGTGATTCAGCTCCTTTGGTGCCACCCGTTCCTCCAGCGACACCAGGTTGGAGAGCTGGATCATCTCGTCGCCGCTACCGCGCACGTAGATGTTGTTGAGGTCGCTCGGCTCGCGCCGTCCGTCGTCCTCTACCTGCACCATCACCTCGTACTGTTCGGAACCCCGTTTGAATCGGGTCACCTTGCGTCCGCCGAGCATTGTCTCCAGGGTACGGCCGAGGGTATCGATGGCGACACCGGTGGCGGCCGCCTTGTCGCGGTCGACACTGACCTTGAGCTCTGGCTTGTTCAACTTCAGGTCGCTGTCCAGGAACACCAACGCCTTGTTTTCACGGGCGCGCGTCATCACCTGCTGTACCAGACCATCGAGCTCCTGGTAGCTGCCGGTGGTCTGGATCACCACCTCCAGGGGCTTGTTGATCGGACTCTGCCCCAGGGAGGGCGGATTGATCGCCACCCCCATGAGGCCGGTGACGCCGCCGTAGATCTTCGGTGTCAACTCACTGGTGATCGCCTTGGCCGGACGTTCGCGCTCCTCCCAGAACTTGAGGATGTTGAACGAAAGGGTCTCGGTCACCACCGGGAAACCGACCACGGTGAAGGTGGACTTCAGCTCCGGCACGCTGCCGGTGATCGCCTCCACCTGCCGCGAGTACTTGTTGGTGTAATCGATGGTGGAACCTTGAGGCGCCTTGCCCCAGGTCAGGAACACGCTGCGATCCTCGATCGGCGCCAGCTCCGACTTCAGGCCGTTGAACAGAAGGTAGCTGCCCGCTGCCAAACCGATCATCAGCAACAGAATGATCCAGCGCACTTTCAGCACCCCGCCAAGCAGCCGGCGATAGCCTGCGATCAATCCGTCGAGCGCCCGCTCGCCCAGGTTGTAGAACCAGTTGTGCCGCTTTTCGTGCCGCAGCAGCCGCGAGGACATCATGGTGGAGAGGGTCAGGGCGGTGATACCGGAGACCAGTACCGCCCCGGCCAGGGTCAGCGCAAACTCGGTGAACAGCTTGCCGGTGCGCCCGATCGAGAAGGCGATGGGGGCGAACACCGCCACCAGGGTCAGGGTCATGGCGATGACCGCGAAGGCGATCTCGCTGCTGCCCTTGAGGGCCGCTTTCATCGGGTCCAGCCCCTTCTCCACATAACGGTGGATGTTCTCCAGCACCACGATGGCGTCGTCCACCACCAGCCCCACCGCCAGCACTATCGCCAGCAGGGTCAGCACGTTGATGGAGTAACCGAAGAAATACATCATGGCGAAGACGCCGATCAGGGAGACCGGGATGGTCACCATCGGAATCAGGGTCGCCCTGACCGAACGCAGGAACAGGAAGATCACCAGGATGACCAGCACCACCGCCTCGAAGATGGTCTGAAACACCCCCTTGATGGAGCGTTCGATGAAGACCGACGAGTCATAGGCGAACTCGATGGTCATGCCATCGGGCAGGGTCTTGATCAGGCCCGGCAGCAGATCGTGGATGTCCTGGGAGATCTCCAACGGGTTGGCCACGGACTGCTTGATCACACCGAGAGCGACCGCGGTCTCCCCCTTAAAGCGAGTGATCACCCGCTCGTCCTCCGGCCCCAGTGCCACTCGTGCCACATCGCCGAGACGCACCAGGTAGCCGTCGATGTCGCGCAGGATGATGTCGCGAAACTCCTGCGGGGTCTTCAGGTCGGTCTCCGCCAGGACCGTGAATTCGCGATCGGCACTTTCGATACGGCCCGAAGGCACCTCCAGGTTCTGCCCGCGCAGGGCGCTCTCCACATCCTGGGTGGTCAGGTTGTAGGCCGCCAGGCGCACCGGATCGAGCCAGACGCGCATGGCGTAGCGGCGCTCACCGAAGATGCGCACACTGGCCACCCCGTTGATGGTCTGCAGGCGGTCGCGCACCACCTGGTCGGCCACCTCCGAGATCTCCAGTTTGTCGTGACGGTCGCTCGACATGGCCAGCCAGATGATCGGATGGGCGTCCGCCTCCACCTTGGCCACCACCGGCTCTTCCACGTCTTCGGGCAGTTGTCCGCGCACCCGGCCGACGCGGTCGCGCACGTCGTTGGCCGCGTTGTCGGCGTCGCGATCGAGCTTGAAGGTGATGGTGATCTGACTCACCTCGGAGCGGCTGATCGAGGTCATGAAGTCGATGCCCTCGATACCGGCCAGGGAGTCCTCCAGAATGCTGGTGACCTGGCTCTCCATGATGCTGGCGCTGGCCCCCGGATACTGGGTCTCCACCGTCACCACCGGCAGGTCGATATTGGGATACTCGCGCACCGTGAGCCGGTCGTAGGCGATGACGCCGATCAGGATCAACAGCAGATTGAGCACCGTCGCCAACACGGGACGACGGATGCTGGTGTCGGTGATGAACATCAGGACTCCTTCGGCGGAATCGGTGTCACGCCCATGCCGTCATGGAGTTTGAGGTGACCCGCTGTCACCACCTGGTCCCCGGCCTGGAGACCGTCGAGTATCTCCACCCGGGTGCCCACCCGCTTGCCGATCCTGACCTGTTTCCAGACCACCTTGCCGTCGACCACCTGGTAGACGAACTGCTGCCGCCCCTGTGGCACCAGGGCCGCTTCGGGCACGAACAGGGTCTGCTCCTTGCGCGAGAGAATCAACGTCACCCGTGCAAACTGACCCGCCAGCAGCTCTCCGTTCTCGTTCGGAATACGCGCACTGACCAGCAGACTGCGGCCGTTGAGGTCGATCTGAGGGTCGACGGCGTAGACTTCGCCGCTGAAGGTCTTACCGGCAAAGGCATCCAGTCTCACCTCGATCCGCTGACCGACGGCGACCTCCGCCAGCGTCGCCTCCGGCAGGCGGAAATCGACCCTGAGCTGACTCAGATCGAACAGGGTGACGATGTCCTGGCCGGTGGTGAGGTAGTCACCCAGACTCACGCCGCGCAGACCCATCACACCGTCGAAGGGCGCCATGATGCGGGTCTTCTCCAGGCGTGCCTTGGCCAGGGCCACCTCGGCCTGGTTGACCTGGAGTTCGGAGGCGGTCTGGTCCCGCTCCTGATCGCTGCCGTAGCCCTGTTTCTTGAGCGTGGTGGCGCGGTTGTAGTTGGAACGCCCGAGGGCGAGCCGGGCCTCGGCCTGTTTCAGCTCCGCCGCGTAGATCGAGTCGTCGAGGGCGACCAGCAACTGGCCCTGCTTGACCCGTCCGCCTTCGGTGAAATTGAGCCGGGTGATGCGCCCGTCGATCTCGGGACGGATGGTGACCGACTCGTTGGCGCGCAAGGTGCCCACCGCCTCCACGCTGTTGACCAGGGTATCCGCGGTCACCCTGGCGGTCTCCACCGGAAGACCGGGCTGCTTATCCGCCGCTTCAACCACGGCAAAGCCCGGGATCACGAGGCTCGCTGCAACCAGGCCAATTGTCAGAAAGCGTCTATACGACAGAACGTTCATGGAGTGATTTCCTGTGAAATGGGATTCCCGCCAGCCTAGGAGCGGCTGGCGGCGTCGTGGTGGCAATCGGGGTATTCGCGCCTGGGCGAGAGCGCCTCGCACAGCGCGGCGAGGCGCTGGTGGAGCGCAAGCGGATCGTCATGACGCAGTCCGAAGCCCTTGTAGGCGGCCATCACCAAGCGGGGCATGCTGTCGCGCTGGCGGCGTTGCAACTCCTCCCGCTCACTCTCCGGAAGAAAGAGATTGCTCATATAGGCATTCCCCACCCCCAGGGCGATCTGGCTGTATTCAATGGCGTCCATTCCCGCCGCCCGCTCCTGTGTCGTTTCGAAACCGCCGCTCTCGCAGGCGGCTTCCACCAACGGCATCAGCTGGGTTTCGAAACCGCTGCAGAGATTGAGCATGGATTGATGGCGCTGGGCGGAGGCCTTGCGCCAGATCGACGGCACGCCGGCCAGCTGTTGGGCTTCGAACAGCGGCGGGTTATCCCGATCGAAAAGAAACAGCGCAATGGGAATGGCCACCACGCGTTCGATTGCGTCCAGGTCGAGATTGCAGACCTGTTCGATATACGCCAGCTTGGCCTGCCAGGCATCGACGGCCATGGCGATGATGAGGTCCTCCTTGCTCTCGAAATGGGCATAGAGGGTACCCACCGACACCGAGGCGGCCTTGGCCAGATCCGAAATCTTGAGTGCGAGAAAGCCCCTGTCCGCCACCATTTTCCAGGCGCAGGTCAGGATATGCTGTTCGCGTTCGAGGCGTTTTTCCTGTTGATCCAATGTCATCGTCTCACTGAATAAGATTCGAATTATGTTCGATGCTTTGCCGCAATTCAACCATGACCTGTTCCAGGACTCTTCCGCAACACTCAGTCCGAAGGCGCCATGTCGCGATAGATACGGGCGATATCACGCTGCCCGCTTTTGCAGCGGTACCACTTGAGGAAATTCACCACGCCCTCGCGCCCGGCCCGCACCAGAAACTCCTGCTGCGCCAGTGTAGACGAGGGTTTTGCGGTCAATGGCTGAGCAATCGCCTTAGTGTCCGCGAATGGGAAGGGAACTGAGCGGTGATCACTCCAAAGAAACCACGACGATCCGATTTCGACCCTGTCTCTTGGCCGCATAAAGGGCGTCGTCCGTACGTTTGAGACAGGTATCGAGGGCCTCACCCGGGATATAACGGCTGACACCGAAACTGCCCGTGATCCCGACCGAGCCCCCGTCTGTCGTAACCCGGCTGCCGGCGAGATTGCGGCAGAGGCGCTCGGCCAGACCCTCCGCCTCCTGCAGGCTGGTTTCCGGCGTAACGATCATGAACTCCTCGCCGCCCCAGCGTCCGAGCAGATCCTTGTCCCGAATGCCGTTGCCGAGACGTTCGACCGCGTGACGCAGGGCCTGATCCCCGACCGCGTGTCCGAACTGATCGTTGATATCCTTGAAATGGTCGAGATCGAGCAGAATGGTGCAGAAACTCTCCGTCTCCGAAGTGACCTTGGAGCGGGCATCCTCCAGCATCCGGGTGATCGCCCGACGGTTGAGAATGCCGGTCAGGTAATCGGTGCGCGAAAGCTCCTCCAGCCGCTGTTCCATGTGTCTGCGTTCGGATATCTCATCGAGCAGCTGCTGATTGGCCTTGACCAGCTCGGCGGTACGTTCATTGACCCGCTGTTCCAGCTCGTCATGGGCCTTGCGCAGGTCACTCTCGTTCGCCTCGATCTCCCGGCGGTTGTTCTCCAACCGGATCGACATCTGGTCAAAGGCATCGGAGAGTTGGGTCAACTCATCGCCCTGTTTGTCGATAGGCACTACCGATTCATCGGGTGCGATGCTCGCCAGGCGAGCGGTCACACCCACGATACGGCGGGTGAAGTTGAGACTCAGGAAGCGGCTGAAGATCATGGCCAGAATCACCGACAGGGCGAGGGAGAGCATTCCCGCCAGCCGGATCTTTTCGAGTTTCGCCTCCACTTCATCCGCATACATGTCGAGGCCCACCAGATAGTTGCCCTTGCCGGCCTCCAGTGGCGCGTAGCCGGAGAGAAAACTTCCCCAGCGGTCGCGGGTGATCTGCCTGTCGACAGAGGGTCGCAGGAATCCCTCCATCAGCGCCGGGACGTCCTCCTCGTACACCTCGCCCGGCATGGCGGGATCGTCGATATCGGAATCGAGCACGAACACGGGCTTGCCGTTTTTTTTGCGCATGACATAGACAAACGCGATATCGGAGTTGGCCCGCACGAACTCCCGCAGTGAAGCCACCCCCTGCTTGTAGAGCGGCTTGTTCATATCCTCTGCAGAGCTGATCCGGTCCAGATTCTCGATACTGAAACCGCGGCTGATGAGGGCGGCACTGTTCTGCAGGCGAGATCGAAGCGCCTGGGTCAGGTTGTCGATGGCGCTCTGATAGAAATAGGTGCCCACACTGCCCGAGATCAGGATGATCGCCGCAAAATGGCTGAAGAAGAGCTTGGTCTGTATAGTCAGGCGCATAGTCCTTCAAAGCATACAAAAATCCCTTAAATAAACCAAAATATCATGGGAACTTCCCACTCAATCCTGACTATCCTTGTGACGAGCGCCCCGAAATCCGACACAGCGCACTTTGACTTTGGCCGGACAGCCATTTAGTTTCAATCGCTCAGGTAGATCCAAGGATACCTGAGATAACCAAAACAAGAGAGATCGAGGAGTGTAATCATGAGCCAAAAAATCGCGTTGGTGACAGGCGGAACAGGCGGTATCGGCACCGCCATCTGCCGCGCCCTGGCCGACAACGGCGTCAAAGTGGTCGCCGGCTACAATGCCGGGGGCAACCATGACAAGGCCAAGGCCTGGCGGGATGAGCAGGCCAAGGAGGGCTACGAGATCCTGACCGCTTACGGCGACGTCACGGATGCGGAATCCTGTGCCGCCTGTGTCAAGGATGTGGAGGAGCAGACCGGCGCCACGGTCGACATCCTGGTCAACAACGCCGGCATCACCCGGGACGGCACCTTCCGCAAGATGAGCTGGGAGCAGTGGGACCAGGTGATGACCGCCAACCTCGACAGCATGTTCCACATGACCCGGCTGGTCATCAATCCGATGCTGGACAAGGGGTTTGGCCGTATCGTCAACATCTCTTCGGTGAACGCCCAGAAGGGCCAGTTCGGCCAGTGCAACTACTCCGCCGCCAAGGCCGGCATCCACGGCTTCACCAAGGCCCTGGCCCAGGAGGTGGCGGCCAAGGGAGTCACCGTCAACACCCTCTCCCCCGGCTACGTGGCCACGCCGATGGTGACCAAGATTCCGGAAGAGGTCCTCGGCAAGATCATCAAGACCATCCCGGTCGGCCGCCTCGGACTGCCGGAAGAGATCGGCAAGGCGGTGGCCTTCCTCTGCAGCGAGGACAGCGGCTATGTCACCGGCTCCGATTTCTCCATCAACGGCGGGCTGCACATGTCCTAAGCATTCGGTGTCGCCATCGCCCTCCCGGGCACGATCCCGGGACCTTCACTGCCGGAGGTTCCGGGAATCGTGACAATGCCAGCCCGTCAACTCGAGCTGTCAGCTTTTAGTTTGATCATGGCCTTCACCACGCCAGCAATTCACTTGATGGGTGTCACTGAGTCGTGTCGACTTGGGATAGTGCTGCCGACAGATCCCCTCCGCCAGGCGGCAGCGTGGATGAAAGTGGCAACCCGAGGGCGGAGCGGCCGGCGAGGGTGTCTCCCCCGACAGGCGGATGACCTCGCGCCGACGCCCGGGATCGGCTACCGGCACCGCCTCCAGCAGCGCCTGGGTGTAGGGGTGGGCGGGATGCGACAGCACCTCGTCCACCCGGCCCCGCTCCACGATACGCCCCAGGTACATCACCGCCACCTCGTGGGCCATGTGGGTCACCACCGAGAGGTCGTGGCTGATGAAGAGGTAGGCGAGTCCCAGCTCCGACTGCAGCGCCTGCAACAGGTTGAGGATCTGCGCCTGCACCGAGACATCGAGCGCGCTGGTGGGCTCATCGCAGACGATGATCTGCGGCCCCACCGCCAGTGCTCGTGCGATGCAGATGCGCTGGCGCTGGCCGCCGGAGAACTCGTGGGGATAACGCTGCGCCGACTCGGCGGGCAGTCCCACCTGTTGCAACAGCTCGCCGACGCGCCGACTACGAACCGTCTTCTCGATACCCTGAGCCCGCATCCCCTCGGAGACGATCTCCCCCACCCGCAGCCTCGGATTCATGGCGGAGAGCGGATCCTGCAGAACGATCTGCAACTCCGCCCGACGTCGGCGCAGGGCCTCACCGCTCAGGCGGGTCAACTCGTCACCGGCATAGCGAACACTCCCTTCGCTGGGTCGGAGCAGCTGCAGGATCGCCTTGCCGGTGGTGCTCTTGCCACAGCCCGACTCCCCGACCAGGGCCAGGGTCCGGCCCGGTTGCAGATCGAGATCGACGCCATCGACGGCGCGGACCGCGCCTGCCACCCTCCGCAGCGCTCCCCGGCGAACGGGGAAATGGACCTTGAGTCCGCGCACGACCAGACGGCGTGATGTCTCATCGCTCGCAGGCGGCAGCGCATGGGCCGCGACCCTCTGTACCGATTCGATGCTATCGGCGGGGGTCTTGCCCGGATGGAAGCAGCGTAGACCGCCCTCTCGCCCTCCCTGCCACTGCGGAACACTCTGATGACAATCCGGCTCGTCCACATCGCAGCGCGGCGCGAAGCGGCACCCCGTCGGCAGCCGGTCCAGTGGCGGTACCGCCCCTTCGATCACACTCAACCGGGTCCCGGACGGGTGTCTCTCAGGCAGGGCGTCGAACAGCTTTCGACTGTAGGGATGCCTGGGGGCATGGAAGAAATCGGAAACCACCGCTGTCTCGACGACCTGTCCGGCGTACATCACCGCCAGCCGGTCCGCGGTCTCGGCCACCACCCCCAGGTCATGTGTGATCAGCAGGATCGCCATGCCGCTTTCGCGCTGCAGGCGCTTGAGCAGTCCCAGTACCTGGGCCTGGATGGTCACATCCAGCGCGGTGGTCGGTTCGTCGGCGATGAGCAGTTGGGGGCGTCCCGCCAGCGCCATGGCGATCATCACCCGCTGTCGCATACCGCCGGAGAGCTGGTGGGGATAGGCGCTTGCACTCCGCAGCGGATCGGGAATACCCACCGCCGCCAGCAGTTCGACCACCCGTTCATCCACCGCCGCGCCGCGCAGGTTGTCGTGCAGACGCACCGACTCGGCGATCTGCTCCCCGATCCGCAGCACCGGATTGAGGGAACTCATCGGTTCCTGAAAGACCATCGCCAGACGACCGCCGCGCAATCGGCGCCGTTCAGCCTCGGGGAGTTGCAGCAGCTCCCGCTGTTGCAGACGGATCGCGCCACCGGCAACCTGAATCCCCGTCGGCAGCAGCCCCATCAGCGCCAGCGCGGTCATCGACTTGCCGCAACCCGACTCACCGACCAGGGCGAAGCTCTCACCCGGCAGAATGGTGAGATCGACGCCATCGAGAATCAGGGGACCCGCACCCCCCTCGCCCAGGCGGATGCTGAGGTTGTCGACCTCCAGCAGCGGTGGATTCAGAGCCGCACCCTCGGCACCGCCGCGATCAGCTGCCGGGTGTAGTCGTTCTGCGGCCGGTTGATGATGTCGGCGGTGGGACCCTGCTCCACGATGCGTCCCTGGTACATCACCGCGGTGCGGTCGCTGACATACTCCACCACGCCGATGTTGTGGGTGATGAAGAGCAGGGTGAGACCCCGTTCGGCGCGCAGCTGCAGCAGCATGCGCAAAATCTCCGCCTGCACCGAGACATCCAGCGCGCTGGTGATCTCGTCGCAGACGATGAACGAGGGATCGAGGCAGAGCGCCCGCGCGATGCCGATGCGCTGGCGCTGGCCGCCGGAGAACTCGTGGGGATAGCGCCACAGGGCGTCCTCCTCCATCTGCACCTGGGCCAGCAGGTCGCGGGCGATCTCGATACGCTCCTCCTGGCTCTCACCGATGCCGTGCACCTTCATCGGCTCGGTGATGATGGCGGCGATGCTCAAACGCGGATTGAGCGAGGAGACCGGATCCTGGAAGATGATCTGCATGTGGCGGCGGAAGCGGCGCAGCTGTCGCCGGTCGAGCCGGGTGATATCGGTGTCGTCGAAATCGACCTGGCCGCCGGTCGGCTCGGTCAGACGCAGGATGCCCCGTCCCAGGGTGGTCTTGCCGCTGCCCGACTCCCCCACCAGGGCGAGGATCTGCCCGCGGGGGATCTCCAGGTCGACCCCGTCCACCGCGCGCACCTGATCCACTACCCGGCGGAACAGGCCCTTGCGTACCGGGAAGTGGATCTGGAACTCACGCAGGCGGATCAGCGGCTCCGCCTCGGTTATTTCCGGATGTCGTTCATGACGCGCCAGATTCTCCGGCAGGGCGGCGATCAGGGCCTTGGAGTAGCTGTGCCGGGGATGACGGATGAGCTGCTCGGTCTGACCCACCTCCACCAGTTTGCCCTTCTGCATGACGCCGACCCGGTCGGCGATCTCGGAGACCACGCCGAAGTCGTGGGTGATGAACAGGATCGCCATACCGGTGCGCTGCTGCAGCGCTTTCATCAGGCGCAGGATCTCCCGCTGCACGGTGACGTCGAGCGCGGTGGTCGGCTCGTCGGCGATCAGCAGGTCGGGTTCGCAGGCCATGGCCATGGCGATCATCACCCGCTGGCGCTGGCCGCCCGAGAGCTGGTGGGGATAGGCATGGATACGGGTCTCCGGATCAGGCAGCTGCACCTCGCGCAGGGCCTGCATCACCCGCTCCCAGGCCTGCTCCTCACCCAGCTCGGGAAAGTGGAGATTGACCGCCTCCAGGATCTGCTCGCCGATGGTGAAGACCGGATTGAGGGAACTCATGGGCTCCTGGAAGATCATGGCGATACGACCGCCGCGCACCTGGCGCATCTGCGCTTCGGTGTGCGTCGACAGGTCGACCGGCGCCTCCCCTTCCGCCTGGAAGCGGATCTCGCCGTCGTGGCGGTCCAGATTGGAGCTCGGCAGCAGACGCATGATGGAGAGCGCGGTGATCGACTTGCCACTGCCCGACTCGCCGACCAGGCAGAAGGTCTCGCCGCGGTCGAGCGTGAAACTGACGTCGTCCACCGCCTTGATGGTGCGTCCCTGGTGGCGGAACCAGGTATGCAGCCTGTTCACCGTCAGCAGCATCAGCCCGACTTGCTCAGGTAGGGATCGATGGCGTCGCGCAACGACTCGCCGATCAGGTTGTAGGCAAACACGGTGAGGAAGATGGCGCCGCCCGGAAAGGCCGCCATCCACCAGTTGAAGCTGGAGGACTGCACCGCCTGATTCAGCATCTCGCCCCAGGAGGGGTCGTCCACCAGGCCCAGACCGAGAAAGCTCAGGGTCGCCTCGGCCAGGATGGCGGCGGCGACACCGAAGCTGGCCGCCACCAGCACCGGCCCCATGCCGTTGGGCAGCATGTGGCGGAACAGGATCGAGGAGAGCGGCAGACCGGCCGCCTCCGCCGCCTGTACGAAGTCCTGCTTGCGCAGGCGCAGGAACTCGGCGCGTACGTAGCGGGCGTAGCCAGGCCAGCTGGTGATGCCGATGATCACCATCATGATGTAGAGGCTGCGGCCGAAGAAGGCGACGAAGGTGAGCAGCAGGAACAGGGTCGGCACCGCCTCGAAGATCTCCACCAGGCGCATGCCGAGAATGTCGACCACGCCGGAGAAGTAGCCCATCAGGCCGCCGATGATGACCCCCAGCACCATGGCGATACCGGTGGCGACGAAGCCGATGCCGAGGGCGATACGTGAGGCGTGGATCATGCGGCTGAGCACATCGGCGCCATTCTGCTCGGTACCGAACCAGTGGGTGCGTTCGCCGTTCGACAGCGGCGCCTCCAATCCGGTCTCGCCCCGGTCACGCTGGTAGTCCTTGGGCGAATAAGGTACCGGGGCGTAGAGCACCCAGTCGTAGCGCCCCGTGGCCTCGGCCACCCGGTACTGTTCATAGATCACCAGCTTGGGGGGTGAGACCCAGGTGTAGGCCAGGACCGCACTGAGGGACAATCCCCCTGCCAGCAGCAACAACTTCCTGCCCAGTGTGAGCCGCATGGGGATCAGGGCCAGCACGGCCACGAAGGCGACCAGGAACAGCACATCCACCGGTTGCAGATGCTCGACCACCGGGCTCGACAGCGCGCCATCTTGACTCAACAACAGGGGAAAGCTGCTGGCGAGGAAGGGGGCGAAGACACCCACCAAGGCGAGTATTCCAACCCACAACAGTCCCAACCGCGCACCCCAGCGCACAAAGGTCTGGCCCAGAATGCGTCGCCAGTAACTCTGCCGCTTCATGGGACGTTCACTCATAGCTCACCCGCGGATCAGCAAGCGCGTAGAGAAAGTCGGCCAGCAGATAGCCCAGCAGGGTCAGCAGACCACCGATGAGGGTGATCGAGAGTACCAGTTCCCGGTCGCGGGTCTGCACCGCCTCCACCGCCAGCTTGCCCATGCCCTCGATACTGAAGATGCTCTCCACGATGACCGAGCCGGCCAGCAGGCTCGGCAGCAGACTGGCCGCCACCGTAATCAGGGGCAGCAGGCTGTTGCGAAAGACATGCTTCCAGAGCACCGCCGACTCGGCCAGCCCCTTGGCCCGGGCGGTGCGGGCATAGTCGGAGATCAGGTTCTCCAACACCGCGGTGCGGGTCAGCTTGGCCAGGCCGGCGAACCCGCCGTAGGAGAGGCAGACCACCGGCAGCACCAGATGCCAGATCCGGTCGAACAGAAAACCCCGCAGCCATTCGCCCTGCATCCAGTGGATCGCCAGCAGCAGACCGACCAGCAGCCCGCTGGTGAGAAAGCCGAGTTGGCGCAGCAATCGATAGTCGCTGCTGGCGAGCCAGACGGCGAGCAGG
>JBNKYJ010000084.1:0-28364 GCA_050300835.1 Sedimenticolaceae bacterium | reverse complement strand
ATCATCCCGATCATCTCCGCCACCGTCGGTTTCATCTCCTCGTTCATGCAGAACGTGGGCGCCGCGGCCCTGTTCCTGCCGGTGGTCTCGCGCATCTCGGCCCGCTCCGGGCTGCCGATGTCGCGGCTGCTGATGCCGATGGGTTTCACCGCCATTCTCGGCGGCACCATGACCATGGTCGGTTCCAGCCCGCTGATCCTGCTCAACGACCTGATCCTGACCTCCAACAAGGCGCTGCCGCCGGAGCAGCAGATGGCGACCTGGGGGCTGTTCTCGGTCACCCCGGTGGGCATCGCCCTGGTCGCCACCGGCATCATCTACTTCGTGCTGGCGGGCCGCTTCGTGCTGCCGGCGACGAAGAGCGAGAGCAGCACCAGCGGCACCGATCCGATGCAGTACTTTCATGACGTCTACGGGGTCGACTACTCGCTCAAGGAGCTGGTGGTCACCGATGACAGCAGCCTGATCGGCAAGCAGTTGGATGATGTCGAGACCGCGTATCGGGTGCGCATCATCGCCAGCAAAATATCCGGAGAGGCGAGCCGGGTCGGTCCCGGCGCACTGGCCCGGGATGTGGCGATCCATTCCGGAATGGTTCTCGGTGTCGTGGCCGATCCCGAATCCCTGGACAACTTCGTGGCGGCCTTCAATCTGAAAAAGCGCAATGCGTTGCGTACTTTCGCCAACGATCTCGCCGCCAACAAGGCGGGTATTGCCGAAGTCGTGATACCGCCCGGTTCGAGCCTCATCGGCAAGAGCGCCCGCGATGTCTGGATGCGCAAGAGCTATGGCCTGGCCATGATCGGCCTGCATCGCAACGGTAAGACCATGCGGGAAGGGGATGATATCCGCAATATGCCGCTGGCAGCGGGCGACACACTCGTGGTGCATACCTCTTGGGATGCCTTGTCGCGTATCGAGAAGGACAAGAACTTCGTGGTGGTCACCACCGAGTATCCGCACGAGGAGCTGCGTCCCAACAAAGTCGGCTGGGCGGGACTCTTCTTTGCCATCGCCCTGTCGATGGTGCTGTTCAGTGACATTCGCCTCTCAGTCGCCTTACTCACCGGTGCGATAGGCATGGTGCTCTCCGGCGTGCTGAAGATCGAGGAGGCCTATAGCGCCGTCAGCTGGAAGACCGTCTTTTTGCTCGCATCGTTGATTCCGCTGGGACTGGCGGTGGAGACATCGGGAACAGCGAAATGGATCGCGGATCAGGTGCTCTCGGTCGTTGGCGACATGCCGACCTGGATCATCCAGGCCGCGGTGGCGGTGCTGGCGACCTTCTTCACCCTGGTGATGTCCAACGTGGGCGCCACCGTGCTGCTGGTGCCGCTGGCGGTCAATATCGCCATCGGCGCAGGCGCCAGCCCCGCGGTGTTTGCGCTCACGGTCGCGCTGGCGACTTCGAACTCCTTCCTCATTCCCACGCATCAGGTGAACGCCCTGATCATGGGGCCGGCTGGCTATCGGGTGGCCGACTTCATTCGTGCAGGCGGCATCATGACGGTGCTCTTCCTGGTCGTCCTGATGGTGATGATGAGCCTGGTTTTCTGAGTCAGGGGCGCTCAGCTTATTGAATGTGCAATACTACGTCCGAGCCGCTCATCAGCCGGCCAGCAGCTTGAAAGACCAGCCTACGAGGGTGAAGGCAGCGGCAAGAATGCCGGCGAACAGTGCCAGTGCCTGCCATCGAATCACTTTTCGCAGAATGAGCATTTCCGGTAGGGAGAGGGCGGCCACACTCATCATCAATGCCAGCGTGGTCCCTATCGCCACGCCCTTGCCCAGCATCGCCTCGGCAACGGGTATGATGGCAGTGGCATTGGAATAGAGCGGAATCCCGAGCAGGACAGCTGCCGGGACGTTGAACAGTTCTCCGCCCGAGAGGTGCCGGATCACCCAGGTTTCCGGCACGAAGCCGTGAAACAGGGCGCCGAGCGCGACACCGCCGAGCACCCAGCCCCAGATGCGTCCTACGATCTCGCGCACCTGAGCGAGCGCAAATCCATGTCGCTCGCGCAGAGTCTGCCTGGGTTGCTCGAGGCTGATCTGGCCCATGCGTATCTTCCATACATAGTCTTCGACCCAGCGATCGGATTTCGCCCATTGCATGATCAGACCGCCGATCCAGGCGACGATCAATCCCGCCGCCACATAAAACAGCGCCAGTTTCCAGCCCAGCACGCCTGCGAGAATCACAACCGCGACCTCATTGATCATCGGCGAGGCGATGAGGAATGAGAAGGTGACTCCGAGTGGTATGCCGGCTTCGACGAAACCGATGAACAACGGCACCGATGAGCAGGAGCAGAACGGCGTGATCGCACCAAGGGATATGGCCAGGGCCCTGGCCTGCCAGTCCGGTCGGCTGCGTACGAATTCGCGGACTTTTTCCGGTGCCAGCAGGGCACGGAACAGCCCCATGATGTAGATGATGACGACCAGCAGGGTGAAAATCTTGGTCACATCCATGATGAAAAAGTGCAGTGCCGCCGCTAGCGGGCGAGCAGGATCAAGATTCAGCAGGTCCGTGACGATGAAATGTGCAAAAAGATCGAACATGCGGATCCAGTTATGTCAGTGCTTCCGAGTCGATCTGTCCCGTATCGACCTTGGGCAGTCCAAAGGAGAGGAGGGCGGCGGCCAGGACGAATCCAACCGACCACCAGAGACAACCCGTGAGCCCCTGGGTTTGATACGCCCAACCCGAGAGCAGGGTACCGGTGAGCCTGCCCCCCGCATTTGCCATGTAATAGAACCCCACATTCATGGCGACCTTGTCATGGTCGGAATAGGCGAGAACCAGATAGGAGTGGACGGCCGAGTTGATGGCGAAGACGATCCCGAACAGGACCAGGCCGGTTATCAGTACCTGACCGGGCGGCCAGCCCGAGACCAGCCCGATCGCGATTCCGGCAGGGAATAGCGCCAGCAGGAAAGCCCAGCGGCGTGCTGTCGAACCGTCCGGGCCCTTGCCATGGTGGGTACGTCTGATAAGCCTGGGCGCCGTGGCCTGAACCAAGCCATAACCGATGACCCATAAGGCCATGAAGCCGCCAACCTGGGTAAAGGTCCAGCTCAGCGTTTCATATAGAAATACCGGCAGGCCCACCACGAACCAGACATCACGGGAGCCGAAGAGAAAAAAGCGCGCCGAAGAGAGCCAGTTGATGGCGCTTATGGGAGAAAAGACTTGGGAGAATTTCGCCTTGACCTTCATTTTGCCAAGGCCATGAGGGAGCAATACTGCGGTAACCAGCAACACCACGCACAGCATGCCGGACAGCAGGGCGAGGGCGCCACGAAACCCGACCCATTCGAGCAGTCCGGCGCCGGCGAAAAAGCCAAAACCCTTCAAGGCATTTTTCGAACCGGTCAGTATTGCCACCCATTTGAACAGCTTTGACTCACTGGTGTCGCTGACCATGGTCTTGACGGAGGCTTTGGCCGACATCTTGTTCAGGTCCTTGGCGATACCCGACAGGGCCTGGGCTGCCATGACATAGGGAACCGAAAGCCACTGCTCGGGCACAGTCAGGCAGGCGAGAGCGAGCACCTGAAGTCCCATACCGATGTGCATGGTCAGATTCAAGCCGATGCGGGCACCCAGCCAACCGCCGACCAGGTTGGTGACGATGCCGAAGAATTCATAAAACAGGAAAAGCATGGCCACCTCCAGGGGCGAATAGCCCAGGAGATGGAAATAGAGCACCACCAGCATGCGGATGGCGCCATCGGTGATCGTGAAGGCCCAATAACCGCCGGTGACGACGAGGTAGCTTCGTAGTTGCGGGTTCATGTTGAAACTGAGCCGGCGATTTTTCGTGTCAGGTCGATCAGCCGATTCACGTAGCCCCACTCGTTGTCGTACCAGGCGTAGAGTTTGACCTGGGTCTGGTTGATCACCAGAGTGGAAAGTGCATCGATAATCGCGGAACGGGGATCGTTGACGTAGTCGATGGAGACCAGGGGTCGCTCCTCGTAGCCGAGTATGCCACGGAGTTCAGCCTCGGCGGCCTGTTTGAAATAGCGATTGACCTCCTCGACAGATACCGGTCTGGCGGCTTCGAAGACGAAATCGGTGAGGGAGGCATTCAATAGCGGCACCCTGACGGCATGTCCGTTCAAGCGGCCTTCGAGCTCCGGAAAGATTTTCGCAATCGCCTTGGCCGAGCCGGTTGAGGTCGGTATCAGCGATTGACCGCAAGCGCGTGCCCTGCGCAGATCCTTGTGGCCCTTGTCGACGATCGTTTGGGTATTGGTGATGTCGTGAATCGTGGTCATGCTGCCATGCAGGATTCCGATATTTTCATGCATGACTTTGACCATGGGCGCCAGGCAGTTGGTCGTGCACGAGGCCGCGGTGACGAGATGGTGACGGTCCGGGTCATAGGCACTGTCATTGACACCAAAGACGATATTCAGAGCCCCCTTGGTCGGTGCCGCGACGACGACCTTCTTCACCCCCTGCTCGAAGTAGGTCTGCAGGCTGTCGGGTTGTTTGTGATTTTTTCCTGTCGCCTCGATAACGATTTCACAGTCTGACCAGTCGGCATCGGCAATCGCCATGTGTCTCGTATAGTTCAGGGGCCGGTCATCGACGAGAAGACGATTTCCCTCGGCACGGCAGTGCTGTGGCCAGCTTCCATGTACCGAATCGAATTGCAACAGATGGGCGGAGCAGTGCGCATCAGCGGCAATTTCATTGATGTGAACGAACTCCAGCGATTCATCCATCCAGCCTGCGCGCAAAGCGAGCCGTCCCATGCGGCCAAAGCCGTTTATTCCGATACGCATCGTCGTGATCCTCCCTGAAACTTAGGACGTGACCCATTCGCGGACCTGATCCGGCGCCGGCAGCCCGCCAGCATGGACCAGTCGGCCGTCGACCACGACTCCCGGCGTACTCATCACGCCATAGCTCATGATCTCTGCCAGATCAGTCACTTTTTCCAGCCTGATCTCCACCCGGGCTTGCTCGGCGGCGATCTTGATGAGATTGGCGGTGGTTTCGCAATTCCTGCAACCGGTGCCGAGAACTTTAATCGTCTTCATAGCCTATCCAGAATTGTTAGCTTGTGCGATCTGTTAGTAACATATGCGAAAAGAAGTATATATTAGCTTGTCTCGATGACGGTGGCATTACGCTTACATGACGCTAAACGCAGCTTTGGACCCTGTTCTGAACGTCGAAACGTCCACTGTCTTCCAGATAAGGGAAACGCGTGGCACAGCCCGAGACCAAATGGTGTATGACCAGATTGGCCCAAGCAGGAATTTCCGGGTCAAGTTTGTAATGCATCCACTTTCCCTGTCGTCTTTGCGTGATAATACCGTGACTTCTCAGAACACCGAGATGCTTTGAAACCTTGGGTTGCGAGGTGTCGAGTGTGGAGACAATTTGACATACACAGAGCTCACCCTCGGAGTGCAACAAAGCAATGATTCGGAGACGGGTGATGTCTGACAAGCATGTCGTCAGTTGGTGGGGTTCGATTTTCATGTGAAAGAATTATATTCCAGAAAGGGAATATATCAACGACGCCAGAGTGGTGGAAAAGGCTTGAAACCTCGCCCATTCGTGCACTCTGCGGGCAGTGCCGGTGGCGTCGGTTGCGGATGTTTCAGGTCAATTTGACTTCAGATGAGTGATTTTGGTGCAGGTATTGAACGGTATTGGTGCTTATAAAACCCTAAATAAAATATTGAAAAACGTCTAACTCATTGAGTAAAAATGAAAAATAGTTTTGGCCCGTATTATGCAAAATAAAAAACGTACAGCGATGTTGATCCTCCATTATCCCGGCTCTCGCCGGGATTTTTTTTGCCCGGTGACATGGGTACGGCGCCCTATTGGAGCTTTTACGGGGCGAAAAAATGTAAATTCTTTATCTACCCGCTGCTCGGTCATTAGGATCTGTGTTAGGGTTCAATCCCTGAATAACCCCACGAATTGACCAACAACTGATCATTTTTGCTATTTACTCTCTATATAGAGAGGCATGTAGACAAGGTGAACGATCGTTGTTGTCAGAAACCGTTTCGAATCTGGTATACGGAGTGTCAAAGGGGATACTGCGGCCTGCAGCAAAAAATCCCTTATAAAACATTGCTGTAGATGTTTGGAAGATGGACGGTTAGGAGCTTAATTACTGAAACTAAAGGTTTTTTCCGTGCAGTCGAAACAGGGAACATTGCGCGAAGAAAATCTTGCGGTTAACGGCGGACTCACGAAAGGGACGATCATCCCGGGGGACTGGTAATGACTTTCAGGACGATATCGACATTATTGGAACCAATAGGGATTACAAAATTCATGGACAGCCTGAGTCCGGAATCCCAGCAGGAGTTCGAGCAAGGCGTCGTCAGGGTTATCTTCATTCTCCTCTTTACGACCTATATCTTTACCCTGCATTTGATTTTTCCCGAAGTGGCCTATGAGCAGTTTTTTCCGCTCGTCGCATCCTCGAGCTATGCCCTCTTTTCAATTCTGATCCTGCTCAGCTTTCTCATCTATCCGGATGCTACGCCACTCAGGAAGAGCATTTCGCTTATCGGCGACAACGCTATTGTTTTCTACGGACTGTATACCTTGGGCGAATACGGCACTCCGCTTTACACCATTATGCTGCTGATAACCGTCGGCTATGGTGTCAGATTCGGTGTGCATTATCTTTACATGGCAACACTGCTGTCCAATCTCGGTTTTCTGTATGTGATTGAAACCGCCACTTTCTGGACAACGCACAAGTTTCTCAGTTACAGCCTCTTGATAACAAACATCGTCATCCCCGTTTTTGTATCGCATCTGCTCAGAAAACTGGTGCTCGCCAAGCAACAGGCCTTGCAGGCCAATGAGGCCAAATCAAGATTTCTCGCCAATATGAGTCATGAGATCAGGACTCCTCTCACCGGCATTATCGGTGTCAGCGAACTGATGCTGAGCGAATCTCACAGCGCGCCGACAATCAAGAAAATCAGCACGATCGAAAAATCCTCCAAGCACCTGATGAGTATCCTCAACGATATACTCGATTTTTCGAAAATCGAGGCGGGGTGCCTGACCATCGAGCATAAGAGCTTTGATCTGCATGCCGTGATCTCGATTGTTTCAAAAACATACAAGCCGATTGCCGAAAACAAAGGTGTACGCTTTCAAACCCACATTTCTCCTGACATTCCATTCAAACTGGAAGGCGATCAGGTGAGATTGAAGCAGGTTTTGATGAATCTGGTGAGCAATGCCATCAAGTTCACGGAAGAGGGATTCATTGAGATACGCGTAAATCTCATCGAAAACAGGGGGACTTCTGTCGAGGTGCGTTTCGAGATAATCGACACCGGTATAGGTATCCCTGAGGACAAACTGCCAACGATCTTCGATCGTTTCTCACAGGTCGATGATTCGCATACACGAAAAGTGGGTGGAACCGGATTGGGTACCGCCATTTCGAATGATCTTGTCAAACTCATGGGTGGTGAAATATTAGCCGACAGTACTCTGGGCAAGGGCAGCAGGTTTTACTTCGATCTCTCTTTCGAGACCGATGTCGATGAGACGTTTACTCGCTATGAAGGAAGGTCAGCGCTCACCATCAGCAGTCGGGCAAGCTTCGAGCAGGCAGTGACCAAGTATCTGTCGACCTGGGGGATCAGCAATCTGCAGCTGCTGAACGAGACCGATGCGATTACCTACATCATGCACTTGCCGGGTGACTTGCCGTCTCCCTTGATCATTATCGATGAAACTTGCTTCAAGGAAACGCCGAGAGACTTCTGCGAGCGAATGAAAGCCTCGACGATCCAGGAGTTGAGGACGATATTGGTTACCGAGCGTGATCTTATACCCACGGAATACTACGACATGGAAGTCGGTGCATTTGTAACCGATCTATATAACAAAAAGCAGTTTTACAACGCTATTCATAACGTGCTCGCAGATGAGGTCCCATCAGATAGCGTTGATCAGCTGGCAAAGTGGAAGACAAACAACAAAAAGCGCCATCAACGAATATTGGTCGCAGAGGATATCGAGGTCAACCGGTATGTGTTGAGGGAGGTATTGGAGCGTGCCGGATACAATGTGGTGACTGCGCATAACGGCAAGCAGGCACTGGATTGCCTGGAAGAGGAGGCATTCGATCTCTGCGTTGTCGATATGCAAATGCCGGAGTTGACGGGCATCGATGTGGTCAACCTCATCAAGTTGGGTGACGGTTTCAACACGGATACGCCATTCATCGTGCTCACCGCCAACGCAACGCTCGATGCGAAGCAGCAGTGTGATGCCGCCAACGTCGATGCCTACCTGACAAAGCCCATCGATATGCCGCTCTTGCTGCAGACTATCGACGATCTGATTGGTGATGAACTTGAAAGCATGACGAGTGAGGAGGTTGTCAATTCAGATACACTGGTCATGCAAAGTAATGAGATTCTCAATCACAAAGTACTCGATCAGTTGAGTGCGCTGGGAAACAGTCCGGATTTCATAGAAAAGCTGGTCGATCATTTTCAGTTCGATACGGATAACCTAATCAACAGCATGCATTTTTCTTTGCGCGGAGAGCGTTACCAGAAGCTCATGGATGAAGCCCATGGGGTCAAGGGTGCGGCAGGGAACATCGGTGCGACGAAACTGGCGGCGACCGCTCAACGGATCAATCGATCGAGTCCGGATGCGCTGAGAGAAGAAGGGCCACAGCTACTCAAAGAGCTGAAAAAGGACCTTACCGATGCCATAAAGCTGATGCGTGTTTACTGTGCCAAAAGTACAAAAACGCACTAGAACACAACATCTCGAATTGTTACGGCGTCTAGCATGTCCTGACCGGGTTATGGCCTCTCAGAACCGATGCGCATCTTATCGGGACAACTTCACTCCTCACCGAATCCGCACTCTGTGGCTGAAGTGCACTTCACGCGGATGCCCTCACTCGCGAGCAGTGTTCTGCTAGGCATGGTCAGGGGACATTCGTAATCACATCTCGGCGAGCGCACGGTTTCCGGGTTCACTGGCTTCCGTTGCGACTATCCATTCCACTACCATATCCCAGACGCGGCGACCACTGGACGGTCTGAAGAAATTGAAGTGTCCAAAAGCGTTCGCTTCAAAATCGTTCGGGTTCAAATGCCTGCGTTCGAGTTGACTGTTGCAATAGAATCCAGCCATTGCATCGACGCTCTGGCGTGTCGCGAATGAGTCGTCAGCAAAGCTCAAGGAGAGTAAAGGTCCCCGATAATCGGCATGAAAAGACGAACTTTTGATATCGAATCGGTCGTCCATGAAGTAGTCTTTGCACAGACACCAGGCAGACCATTCGGCTACGAATCCGGCAGGCAAGGCTTCGGACCCGCTTAACCAATGAGCCGGATAATATCCCAGCAAGCGCGTAAGCAGCGGCATGGCGACATGAATGTTGAATAGCATGTAGAGCTTCGTTTTCAAATTGTAATAGCCGTAATATCCGGACTGGCTGCTGATGTGTACCATCCCGTCCAGCATACTGACGTTATCCGCGAGACCGAACATGCTGCCTCCGAAACTGTGGCCAAAGCCGATTAGTGACTTGCCATCGGACAGCATCAGCGCCTGGTCAATACCTGCAGGCAGGTCCAGTCGGCCACAGCTGCTGGCATCTGTTTGCAAGCGGCTCAAATCCGGCACCGCCGACCATCCGATACCACGGAAATCGAACAAAAAGACATCGAAGCCGCGCTTCGCTAAGTACCGAGCAAAGGGACGGTAAAATCGAGCCGGAATGCCCATGCCAGGTGAGATGATCGCGACATGAGTGCCCGCCATCGTCACTGCAGGGTGCCATTCACCCTGTAAAACGAATCCATCCCTGGATTCGAAAGCGTGCCTCCTTGGTTTCAGATCAGGCATAGTTCAGGATATCGATTTTTTCGTCGGACTTGGTTTCGTTGTAATGCGGATGCCAGGGTGACCAGATGAACTGGGACCAGTACGATTCGGCAGCCTCTACCCATGTGCGCATCAGTTCCGGGCTTTTCATGTACTTGCGCATATTGCTCAATATCCACGAAGAGATGGCTTGGGAATCCCGGCAGGTCTCACAGTCACCGCCTGTGCAGCAGAGCGTTGGCTCAAGATTCGCTGTATAGGCGTTGAATCCCGGTAATGTGGGATGACCATTCGACATGCGTTCCTTGGCGCCTTCATAGTCGCTGCTGATCGAGGGGCAGGTGTTGTAGCCGAATTTTGCCCAGTGGGTGCGTCCGACGAACATGGTCTCCAGCATATGAGGCGTGCTGCTGACCGTTTCCGGATACTTGCTTCTGACATCCAAGGTGCGTTCCAACAGCGCCATCTCCTGATCTTCCGTCTCGATATCGTGGTTGGAGAAGTCGCGATAGAAGTTGAACAGGACACGTTGCCCATTATCCCGGATACGCTTCACGGTTTCCTCGATCTCGTCGATGGCACGGAAGTTCACTGCATAGACAAATCCCGCCCGGGGATCGTAGTGATAGTTGTCCAGGACCTTGTCGAAAAGGCCGGAAAAGCGTCGCCCGTTGGAGCGGATGGCACGATACTCGTCATCTGTCTTGTGGCCGCCAAAGAGTGTCAACGCAATGGTGGTGTCCGGGAAATCGGTTCGCGACAGAGGAATCTCTCCATTGGATGAAACGGTGATGTATGGAATGTGATTGCGTATGGCTGCAACACGATTGGGAAACAGTGTTGGCTCGCCACCGATGAGGAGGCCTACTGTCGTTCCCCGCTCGGCCTGTTGCTGAGCGAAGGCATCCCAGTGCTCGATCTGTTTGATCTCTTGGCTGCGCTGATCGAACTGTTCAACAAAAAACCAACAATCTTTACAACGGAGGTTACACTGATTTGTCATATGGACGAGCATGGTCCGTTTGTCTGAGGAGAATGAGATCAAGCGCTTGAAGCGTGCTTCAAGCTGAGAATCACCACCAAAAAGCCGATCTGTTTTGCTAGACATAGTATTGAAATCCCTTGTTTGGTTCATGTATCTCGTCCAGTGTGACGAGGGAAAGGTCTTGAAAACGCGTACTGGTCAAAACGGAGACTACGTCGAATGACGAGCGTGAGCACTGAAACCCAAATGGGGGTGCGGTTAAGGAGTATCTTCCTGATGGGGTAATATCGCTTTGATCGTAATCAGGTTTAATATCCAATTTCCTACCCATGTCCCTTCGGTTGCCCTCTGCGGTCTACGTTGCAACAAGCGGTCTCAAATTCAAGACACCACTCAGTGTAGCGATAGAACGTGAAAGGGCGAATGTTTAGTTCACATATTGCCCGGACTATCGAAATGGGAGTTCATGGCTACAATAAAATCATTAAAAACAATAATATAACTATATTAATTAATGTAATATATATTAATGATATCGCGCCGTCATAGTGCTTCGATGGTCTTAATCATAGGGATTGAGGGCGAATTTCATTCCTTATTTCCAAATCAAAGAATCATTTCCCTGTCTGTCTGATTGACCGGATCGACGAATCAGGAGCGGATCATCAGTACCTGAAAGGCGGTTCTTGCCCAGTCAAAGGCGAGACGATCTGTCTGTGATAACCCGTAACTGCGATCGCTGACGTGCACAGATCACGCACACGCCGACTGGAAATCTCTCCGCAACACCCCTATCTCTTATTTGTGGAACTGTGATCTTATTCGGCAGCTTGAAGGGTACGAACGATGGAGTTCAGAGACTATTACAAGATCATGGGTGTCGCACGTGACGCCACCCAGGATGAGATCAAACGTGCCTATCGCAAGTTGGCCCGTAAATATCATCCGGATGTCAGCAAAGAGCCAGATGCTGAAAAGCACTTCAAGGAGGTGGGAGAGGCCTATGAGGTGCTGAAGGACCCGGAAAAGCGAGCCGCATACGACCAGCTTGGGGCAAACTGGAAAGCAGGTCAGGAGTTCCGTCCGCCACCTGACTGGGATGCCAACTTCGAATTCAGCGGCGGCTTTTCTGGTGCCGACAGTGCTGCTTTCAGTGATTTTTTCGAGTCTCTGTTCGGACGTGGTTTCGCCGGCACAGGTGGATTTACCCAGAGCAGGAGACCTGGCGGTCAATCGTTCCATGCAAGAGGCGAGGATCATCACGCCAAAATACTGGTTGACCTGGAAGATGCCTTCCGGGGTTCGACCCGTACCCTGACCCTGCATGTCCCCGAGATGGACCAACGGGGACACGTCTTCACCCGTGAGCGGACGCTCAACGTACAGATCCCGAAGGGTATCCGTCAGGGACAACAGATCAGGCTCGGCGGACAGGGCGCTCCCGGTCTCGGTCAGGGCAAGGCCGGCGACCTCTATCTGGAAGTGGAATTCCGCCCCCATGCCCTCTACAGGGTGGAAGGTCGCGACCTCTTTCTGAATCTGCCGATCGCACCCTGGGAGGCCGCGCTGGGCGCGCAGGTCAAGGCACCGACGCCGGAAGGTGTCATCGATCTGAAGATACCGGCGGGTTCCATCTCGGGGCGCAAGCTGCGGGTCAAGGGCCGCGGCATACCCGCCCCGACTCCGGGTGATCTCTATGTGGTGCTGCAGATCGTCGTGCCGCCGGGTGACAGCGACGAAGCGAAGGCTCTCTATCGTCGCATGGCCGAGAAGCTTAAATTCAATCCACGAGCGAATCTGGGGGTTTGAATGGGCGGCAAGAGAGACATAGTGAGCGGATGCGTCCTCGATGAGATGGTCTCCCTGTCACTGGACGAATTGTGCCGGGCGGGCCGGGTTCATCGCGAGTGGATACAGCAATTGGTGGACGAAGGCATCCTCGACCCTTCGGGAGGCGACCACAACGACTGGTGCTTCAGCGGTACCAGTCTGCGACGGGTACAGACGGTCTGGCGACTGCAGCATGATTTGGGTGTCAATCTGGCCGGGGCGGCACTGGTACTCGATCTGATGGACGAAATCGCCTCCCTGCGTGCCAGGATCGATCGATTCGAATGACGGACTGTGGACGCAAATCTCTGTCCCCTGTCTATTGAAATCAGAAGTTGGCGACACTACATCAGCTCCACAGGATAGTGAACGGATGATTGCTGACCGGGCAGAATGAAGCGCAGTATCCCGACTTGAAATAGCACCAACCGTCCCTATCTACGAAACAACACCAGTCATTATCCCGAGCGGATAGGAGGTAGTGAGATGTTCGGTAGTCTGAGAAATTTTGAGGGCGGCCTGTTCGATGATTTCAGGCGCCTGGAGCGGGAGATGGATCAGCTTTTCAGCAATGGGCCCTGGACCGGCGGCATACGCGCCTCCGCCCGCGGCAGCTATCCCCCGATCAACGTGGGCGTCACCCCCGAGCGGGTGGACGTCTATCTGTTCGCCGCCGGCGTGGATCCGAAAAAACTGGAGATCACGCTGCACCAGAACCTGTTGACGATCAAAGGCGAGCGCCGACCGATGCGTGAGGAGGGCGCCCAGTACTACCGCCGTGAGCGGTTCGATGGCGAGTTCCACCGCGCAGTCAACCTGCCTGATGACGCTGACCCGGAACGTGTGGAGGCGAACTACGAGGACGGTGTGTTGCATGTCGCGATACAGCGCCAGGAATCGGCAAAGCCACGCCAGATTGAAGTCAAGTGACAAGGCCGGAGGAGCGTAAGATGAAAGACAAGTCCGAAATCACCAAACAGGAAACCGGCAACGTGCAAAATCGTCAAGAGCGCGAGCGCCCCATCAGTCCGGCCGTCGATATCTTCGAAGACGAAAGCGGTATCACACTGCAGGCCGACATGCCCGGGGTGTCCCGGGATCGGCTCGAAATAGAGATCGACCGCGATACCCTCGCCATCGAGGGCAAGGCCGAGATACCGATGCCGGAGGGTCTGGAAGCGATCTATGCCGATGTTCGCTCGACGCGCTATCGGCGCAGCTTCACCCTCAGCCACGAGCTGAACGGAGATGCAGCCGAAGCCACGCTCAAGGACGGCATACTGACACTGCGCATCCCAAAGCGGGAGCAGTATCAGCCGCGCAAGATCGAGGTTCGGGTCTCCTGACTAAGAGCGGAGGCGGAGGTTGACCACAGCCTCCGCGACCGGCAAGCAGACACCGGCGAGAGTCAACTCTCAGCCGGTGTTTTTTGTCCGGCAAGGCACTCGGGTGTGGAGTTCGGTTCACTTCTGCCGGGAGATTCACTGCCGCCGATTGAGGCGAAAACGCCGCAGCCACATTTTCTCGAGTTCCACCAGGAAGAGAATGCTCGATGCCGTCAACAGGATCAGCAGCCAGGCCAATGCGCCAATCGGGGCGGTGCCGAACAGCCGCTGCATGGGCGGCAGATAGGTGAAAGCCAATTGGAAAAGCAGCAGCAACCCGACCGCCGGCAAGGCAAAGCGGTTACCGAATAAGGCCAGGGGATTGAAGGCGGTATCCTCTATGAAGCGGGCGTTGAAAAGATAGAAGATCTCGAACATCACCAGGGTGTTCACCGCTACCGTTCGGGCGTGCGCGACCGAAGCATCCAGCCTCAGCGCCCAGAGGAAGAGGGTGAAGGTGCCGAGCGTCAGAATCAAGGAAACGAAACCGATACGCCAGAGAAACCAGCCTCCCAGAATGCGTTCATCAGCGGGTCTTGGCGCACGTTGCATGACCCCCGCCTGCGGGGGATCGAAAGCCAGTACCAGGGCAAGGGTGACGGCGGTGATCATATTGACCCAGAGTATCTGCACCGGGGTCAGGGGGAAGTGGTGGAAACCGAGCAGTATCGCACTCAACATGACCAATGCCTCGCCGCCGTTGGTCGGCAGGATAAAGAGGATCGCCTTGCGGATATTGTCATAGACGGTGCGGCCCTCCTTGACGGCGTGCACGATGGAGGCGAAGTTGTCGTCGGCCAGGACCATTTCGGAAGCCTCCTTGGCCGCCTCGGTACCGTTCCTGCCCATCGCCACCCCGACATCGGCGCGTTTCAGCGCCGGTGCGTCGTTCACCCCGTCGCCGGTCATGGCGACCACCTGTCCCCGTTGCTGCATGGCGCTCACCAGACGCAGTTTGTGTTCCGGCGTGACCCGGGCATAGACATCGATGTCGAGTACCCGTTGTTGCAGGGTCGCATCGTCCATCTCGTCGAGTTGCCTGCCGGACAGGACCTCCCGGGGATTCAGCAGGCCGATCTGTGCCGCGATGGCGCTGGCGGTGGCGGCGTGATCCCCGGTGATCATCTTGACGCGGATGCCGGCCTGTTGGCAGGTGCGCACGGCACCGATCGACTCCTCCCGGG
The DNA here is from genome assembly GCA_050300835.1 of Sedimenticolaceae bacterium. Taxonomy (GTDB): domain Bacteria; phylum Pseudomonadota; class Gammaproteobacteria; order Chromatiales; family Chromatiaceae; genus Thiodiazotropha. The sequence goes on along the minus strand of JBNKYJ010000084.1, from coordinate 13,109 downwards.
GCGGGTCGATGAGTCCCATCAGACCGAGCAGCAGCAGACCCGATTCCACATCCTCGAAACGCAGTTCCCGGCGTGCCCCGATATCGACCAGCTCAGCCAGCGCCAGCACCCGGTTACCCTGCGAGGCGAGCGCCTCCACCCTGCTATGCCATACTGACTTGTCCAACGGTTCGCGTCGGCCTGCGATCGTCTGCCACTGGCACATGTCCAGGATCCGTTCCGGAGCGCCCTTGATGAAGACATAGGCGCGGCCTTCGTGGTCGTGATGCAGTGTGGCCATGAACTGATGAGCGGCATCGAAAGGGATCAGGTCGGTGCGCGGCGTTCGTTGGCGTTCGTTGAAGGGATCGAGATCGCCCTTGAGGCTCAGCGTCAACAGCGCGGCCTCCATCGGATCGCCCTGAATGGTCCAGGCGTCGGTCTCACGGGTTAACTCGGCGTCGTTACAGAGCAGTCCGGCACGCAACAGGCGCCAGACGGGATCTTCGGCTGAGACGCTATAGATCTCACCCTGGCGCAGCAGACGACCGTGCGGATCGTAGCCGACCCCACTGACCTCCAGGCTGATCTCCGGAGTGACGATCTGCCGCACCGTCATCTGGTTGCGGGTGAGGGTGCCGGTCTTGTCGGAGCAGATCACCCCCACCGTGCCGAGTGTCTCGACTGCCGGCAGTCGGCGGATGATGGCGTTGCGTCCCGCCATGCGCTGTACCCCGATGGCCAGGGTGATGGTCACGATGGCCGGCAGCCCCTCGGGGATGGCGGCCACCGACAGCCCGACCGAGGCCATGAACATCTCGCTGGCGGTATAGTCGCGCAACAACACGCCGAAGGCGAAACTGATCAAGGCCAGGAGCAGAATCGCCAGCGTCAGGAGGCGGCCGAAAGCGCTCATCTGTCGCAACAGCGGCGTGGTCAGTCGTTGCACGCCCGCCACCAGCTGGCTGATACGACCGATCTCTGTCGCCGCGCCGGTCGACACCACCACACCCTTACCCTGTCCCCGGGTTACCAGCGTGCCCGAGTAGGCCATGCAGCGGCGTTCCGCCAGTATCGTGTCCTCGGGCAGGGGAGCGTTGTTCTTCTCCACCGGCAGGGACTCCCCGGTCAGAATCGCCTCATCGATCTGCAACCCCTTGGTCCGGATGAGTCGAATGTCTGCCGGCACTCTGTCACCCGCCTGCAGGGGGACCAGGTCTCCGGGAACGAGCCAGCGCGCGTCGAGCGATAGCAAACGATGATCACGCACCACTGCTGCCCTGGGGGACAGAATGTCGCGAATGGCCTGCATGGCGTCTTCCGCCTTGCCCTCCTGTAAAAAACCGATCAGTGCATTGATCAGCACCACACCGAAAATGACGGCGGCATCCAGCCAGTGTTGCAGCAGTAGCGTGATCGCACCCGCGATCAACAGGACGTAGATCAGAAGATTGTGAAACTGGGAGAGAAAGCGCACCACAAAGCCGCGGGTAGCGGCATCGGGCAGGCGATTGGGTCCGAAGTGCCGGAGACGCAGTTCCGCCTCCTGTTGGCTCAATCCACCCTCATCCGACGCCAGCGTGTGAAGCAGTTGCGTCTTGTCGAGCGTATGCCAGGGATGGGAGAGATGTCGATCGAGCATGTGAATGCTACCGCAGGATAAGTCGCTGTAGAAGCTGGATACTAATGAGTATAACCAACCGCAAAATGCGCGCCGGTGTGGCGCCGGCTGGAGAAAACTGTACTAGAATGGTGTGGAATTGACGGTCCCACAGCAGACCGTCGGTCACCGACGAGGGGCATGCCCATGAGTGCAAGACTGATTATGGATTCCAATCCGATCCGTATTCATCCACAGGACACCATCGGTGTCGCGGCGCGTAAGATCATGCGCCGGCGTTATCGCAACCTGCCGGTGGTCGACGATCAGCGCAACTTTCTCGGCGTCGTCAACGTCAACGACCTGCTGCGACTGATACTGCCCCAGCAAGTGACCAGCCAGAGTATCAGTGCCGCCGTTGAGCGCTACCAGGACCTGTCGATCGAGGACCTGAGGGAAAACCTCGACCAGTTGCTGGAAAATCCCATTGCGCCGTTGATCGATAAAGACGTGGTGACGGTCGCCCCGGAGACCTCATTGATCGAAACCCTCCTGACCATGTACCACCATGAGCAGAATCTTCCCGTGGTCGATCGGGAAACCGGCAGACTCGAGGGCATGATCTCCTACTACGACATTGGTGACCTGATGCTCCAGGGTGGTTATGCGCAGACCATCTGAGTGACCTGCGGTCCCATTGCCGTCAGTCAAGCCATCGTTTCCGCCCACTGTTTGCAGACTTGCTAACGATCTATTTCCCGTTGTCGCAAAAGCGACAAGTCTTTTAAATCCAACCTATTGATTATAAGGGGATGGTTCGCAAGGTCATCGCTGGTATCGCTTTTGCTTAAAGGTTGTTTTCACAGCGCTACCAAGTGAACGACATGAAGACCTATCTCGACTGGTCCGACTATGCGGATGCAGGCATGGGCGACACCTACGCCGATATCCCGAAGCACGGCGGCGATTTCGCCAAGGCGGTGGCGGTCTGTATCAACAGCCGACAGTGCGAGACCCTCAACAAGGGGGTCATGTGCCCGAGCTATCGACTGCATGAGGACGAACAGCTTTCGACCGGGGCGCGAGTGCGACTGCTGAAAGCCGCGCTCAACGGTACGTTGGGTCACGCGGACCTGCTCGACCCGCAGCTCGTCCAGGCGATGGATCTCTGCGTCAGCTGTAAAGGCTGCAAGCGCGAGTGCGAAAGCAATGTGGACATGGCGCGCATCAAGATCGAGTACCTGGCCCAACTCAATGCCAGGACGGGGCTCTCGCTGCGGGCGCGCCTGTTTTCGGAACTGCCCAGGTGGCTGCGGAAGCCGGGCTGGCTGGCGAGTCTGATTTCCTGGCGCAACCGTCATGGCGTGCTGGCGCAACTGGGGGAGCGCGTGCTGGGCATCAGCGCGCGCTCGAAACTGCCGGAGGTGGTCCGGCAACCGTTGTCACTGTCGGCGCAAGCGGGGGCTGACAAGCGACCTGTGGTGCTGTTCGTGGACACCTTCAGTCGCCACTATTCGCCGCAAGTCGCGCAGGCCGCCATCGAGGTGCTCGAAGCGGCCGGATATGCCGTCAACCTCGCCGATACCCACCAGGGGGACGAAGAGGGACGACCGCTCTGCTGCGGACGCACCTACCTCTCCCAGGGACGGGTCGATGAGGCGCGCCGGGAAGCGCGGCGGGTGCTGGATGCGCTGTTGCCGCATGCCGAAGCGGGTCTGCCCATCATCGGGCTCGAGCCCTCATGCCTGTTGACCTTGCGCGACGAATACAAGGCCCTGGGCCTGGGGGAGGGCGTCGATCTCCTGGCCGACCAGGCGTTGCTGCTGGAAGAGTTTCTGGCGCGCGAGTCGGCGGCAGGGCGGTTGCAGATTGCCTGGAGGCCAGCTGACGAGCAGGCACCCAAAGTCCTTGTCCACGGTCACTGCCACCAGAAAGCGGTCGGTGCCATGAAATCGATGCGCAAGCTGCTGAAACAGATTCCGGGCGTGCGTTTCGAGATGATCGAAGCCTCCTGCTGCGGCATGGCCGGCAGTTTCGGTTTCGAGGCGGAGCATGTGGATACCGCCCGCGAGATGGCGGCGCAGGCGCTGTTGCCGACAATCCAGGCCCAGCCCGAGGCGGAAGTGGTCGCCAACGGCTTCTCCTGCCGTTACCAGATCAGGGAGACGGCGCAGCGTGACTCGATGCATCTGGCGCAGCTGCTCAGGTCCCGACTGGCGGAACGAACCTGAGAGTTGTCCGCTGTGCTCTCGCGTTTTGTGCCCCCCTCTCCCTGGCCCTCTCCCGCGAGGGGAGAGGGAATGCACGGATCAGAAACGGATGTAACCGGACAACTTGTCTCTACATCCTGACTGGACGTTTACGATGCACTCGAGCAGAGCGTCCCCTCTCCCCTCGCGGGATAGGGCCAGGGAGAGGGGGATAAAAAAACGTGAGTGCAGCGAACACCTCGTGAATCCCGGCCTGAGCCGGAATACTGATGATCTGGTTAGTATACCAGCGCCATTCGCGACAGGCGCTAATGCCCATCGTACAGCCGATCCAACTCCGCCATATAGCGATCCAGTATCGATTTGCGCTTGAGTTTCATGGTCGGGGTCACCAGGCCGTTCTCGATACTCCATGGCTCTTTGGCCACGGTCAGCCGCACCACCTTGGCGTAGCCCGGAAAGTTGTCGAGCTGCTGGTTGATACGCTGCAGCAGAAACTGCTCCTGCTCCTCGCTCACCTTGCCGGGATCGATGCCTTCGGCTTTGGCGCCCTCCGCGTCGAGCACCACCAGGGCACTCAGATAGGGCTTGCCTTCGCCGATGATCAACGCCTGCTCGAACAGGCTGTCCATGGTGATGCACATCTCCATGTCGGCCGGTGGCACCTTCTCGCCGTTGGCCATGACGATGATCTCTTTCAGCCGGCCGGTGATGAAGATATGGTCATCTTCCAATTTGACCTTGTCGCCGGTATGCAGCCAGCCCTCCGAGTCGATGACCTCGGCGGTGGCCTTGCGGTTGTTCCAGTAACCGAGCATCACGTTGGGCGCCCGCACCAGCAGCTCCTCCGCCTCGCTGATCTTGATCTCGATGCCGGGGAAGGGAACGCCGACACTGGCCGGGATATTGTTCTCATGGGTGTTGGCGGTGATGATGGGGCTGGTTTCGGTCAGGCCGTAGCCCTGCAGGATAGGCACTCCCAGTCCGATGAAGACCCTGGCGATGTCGGGCGCGAGCGGGGCACCGCCGGAGACGGCGATACGCAGCCGTCCTCCCAGTTTTTCCCGTATCTTGCTGGCGACCAGCTTGTCGAGGAGCGGCCAGAGCGCCAGTTTCGGCGACCAGCCACAACGACCCTGGGCATGCTCGAAACGGTGCCAGCCCGTGTCGACGGCGGCCTGGAAGATGGCGCGGGCGATCGGGGAGTCCTGTTGCAGCTTCTCCTGAATCTTGGCATAGACCCGCTCGAAGATGCGCGGTACGGAGATCAGCATGGTCGGTCTGATGGTCTGTAGGTCCTCCGCCAGCTGAGGGATGGAGCGGGCGAAGGCGACGCTCGATCCGGCCACCATGGCCAACACGAAACCGACGGTGCGCTCCAGGGTGTGGGAGAGGGGCAGGAAGGAGAGGAAGCGGTCGCTCGGATAGACGTCGATGATCTTCAGGCCGCTCTCGATATCCCACAGGATGTTGCGATGGCTGAGCATCACGCCCTTGGAGCGGCCGGTGGTGCCGGATGTGTAGACGATGGTGGCCAGGCTTTCGCTCGGCACCTCGATGGCTTTGGGCTCGTGCGCGTACTTCGCGGGCAGCCATTTGTCGATCGGCACCAGGCGGGGTTGCAGTCCGTGCGGGTCGACCTCTTCCAGCGTGATGATGCGATTGAGTCCCGCCAGTTGGTTGCGGATGCGCTGCAGGCTCTGCCACTGTTCGTCGTTCTCCAGCAACAGCAGTTTGACACCGGCATCCTGCAGGATGTAACCGATATTCTCGGCGCGGTCGTTGGTGTAGAGCGGTACCGTGACCAGCCCCAGTCCCTGGGCCGCGATATCGAAGGTGACCCAATCGATGCTGTTACGCACCATCAGCGCGATCCGGTCGCCGGGCTTGAGCTCTTCGGTCTGAAAGGCCGCCTGCCAGCGGGCGACCCGCCGGGCCATCTCGGACCAGCTGACCTCCTGCCAGCTTTGCGACTCCTCGTCATATTCCAGGTAGGCCGGTTGATCGGGTGAGCGGGCAACCCGTTCCAGAAAGACGCCCGCCAGCGTATCGGCATGCTTCAGTTGGATGTAGTCGGTTTTCACGTTGCTCGTGGCTTGTTTGTTGTTGTGTTCGTTTTTCATGTTTCCGGTCTCGCCATCTTCCGGTCTACGACCAAATTGATCGAATAGTAACATGTCATACCTCGCCCGGATGGGTCCAGCCTGCGTCCGGATGGAACTTGCCGCCGTGTCGCTGTTCCAGGGCTTCGAGGCGATGGCGCTGCTGTTCCAGGCCACCGCTATGGATGGTATGCATGGGGCCGCCGCGGAAGGGGGCATAACCGGTGCCGAAGATGACCCCGGCGTCGAGCAGATCCGCGCTCTCCACCACGCCTTCGCGCAGGCAGGCGACGGCTTCGTTCAGCAGGCGGAAGATCATGCGATCGGCGAGATCGGCCGGTGGCCGGTAGCTGCGGGGCACCTTCTCCCGCTGCAGTTTTCCCTTCTCGTAGCGATAGAAACCACGGCCTGTCTTGCGGCCCAGGTTTTTCTGCTCAACCACCATCGCGCGCAGTGGATCCGGAATGGTCAGGTCGAACAGGGGAGCCAGCTCCCTGGCCACCGCAAGGCAGATATCGAGGCCCACGGCATCGGCCAACTCGATCGGTCCCATGGGCATGCCGAAGTCGACCGCCGCGCGGTCGATGGCCGGAGCCGGTACCCCTTCATCGAACAGGCTCATGGCTTCGAGCAGATAGGGCATCAGGATACGGTTGACCAGGAAGCCCGGGCTGCTGCGCACCGGAAGCGGCAGGTGATCGATATGGCGCACGAAGGCGGCGCCCCGGTCGATCAGCGAGGGATCGGTGGCTGTACCCCTCACCACTTCCACCAGTTGCATCTTGGCCACGGGATTGAAGAAATGCAGGCCGATCAGCCGCTGTGGACTCTCCAGCACCTGAGCGATCTGTTCCAACGGAATACTGGAGGTGTTGCTGGCCATGATGGCGTCGGCTCGGAGCTGCCGCTCCAGATCACGGAACAGCGCCTGTTTGGCCTCCAGGTCCTCGAAGATCGCTTCGATGGCGACATCGGCCTGCTTGATGCCGTAACCATGCGGGTCGGGTATGAGCCTGTCCATGGCGGCCCTGACCAGTCGTTGCGAGCGCAACTTGCGTTCGAACAGCTGATGCGCCCGCGCCACCGCCTGCGACAGGAATCCGGCTTCCCGATCCTGCAGGGTGACGCGCATGCCTTTGAGAGCGCACCAGGCGGCGATGTCGCCCCCCATGGTGCCGCCGCCCACCACATGCAGGTGATGCGGCTTGAAGTCGCTCTTTGCGCCGAGCGATTTCATCTGCTCCTGCAGAAAGAAGACCCGGATCAGATTCTGTGCCGTCTCGCCGGTGAGCAGACGGCTCACCTCCCGGGCTTCGCTTTCGAGCATGGCTTCGGCGTCGCCGCCATGGGCCTTCCAGTGTCCGATCAGGGCATAGGGCGCCGGGTAGTGTTCCCGCTTGGCGTGTTTGGCCGTCTCCCGCGCCAGCAGGGGGGCGATCAGGTGGCGCGCGGGCAGGCTATTGAGCAGGCGCTGTGGCCAGGGCGCTTCGCGCGGCACGGGTCGGCGCCGGATCATGTCGAGGGCATTCGCCTGCAGCTGGCGGTCGGGCACCGCCCGGTCGACCAGGCCGAGCTTGCGGGCCTGCCTGCCGTTCAGACTGCGGCCGCTGAGCATCAGCTTCATGGCCGGCAGGGCGCCGATGCGCTCGATACTGCGCAGGGACCCGCCGTAGCCGGGGAAGATGCCGAGTCTCACTTCGGGGAAACCGAGCCGGGTGCCGGGATCGTCCCGCGCCACCCGGTAGTCGCAGCAGAGCGCCAGTTCCAGGCCGCCGCCGAGGCAGAAGCCGTGGATCAGGGCCAGGGTCGGCAGCGGCAGTCTGGCGAGCCGCCCGAACAGCGCGTGCACCTGACGGATGTGATCTTCCGCCTCGTGCTGGTGCATGCCGCTCTTGAAGCTGGCCACGTCGGCGCCCGCGATGAAGCCGTTGGCCTTGTCGGAGAGGATGATGAGGCCTTTGGGCCGGGTCGCCTCCAGCTCGTCGAGCACACTGTCGAGCTCCTGCAGCAGCTCCAGTGAGAGGACGTTGACCGCGCTGTCCGCATGATCGACATGCAGCCAGGCGATGCCCTGTGGATCGGAGACCCGATGCAGGTGTCTGTTCATGGCGCGGCCTCCAGCAACATGGCGCCGCCCTGTCCACCCCCGATGCAGAGACTGGCGATGCCGCGTTTCGCTTCCTGTTGCTGCAGGGTCTTCAACAGATGCAGCACCAGCCGGGCGCCGCTGGCACCCACCGGATGACCGATACTGACGGCCCCCCCGTCCACATTGAGCCTGTCCTCGGGAATGGGGGCGGGCAGCGGCTTCAGGCCCACCTCGTCCCGCATATAGGCGGTATCCTGCCAGGCCGCCTGACAAGCCAGCACCTGGGCGGCGAAGGCCTCGTTGATCTCCCACAGGTCGATCGCTTCGCTTTTGAGCTTCAGCCGTTGCAGCAGTTGGCCCATGGCGTGCACCGGGCCCAATCCCATCTGGCTGGGATCGAGGGCCGACCACTGGCTGGCGACCACGCGGCCGAGTATGGGCAGACCATGACGTTCGACCGCCTGCTCCGAGGCGAGCAGGAGCATCGCGGCGCCATCGGTGATCTGGGCGCTGTTGCCGGCGGTGACACGGCCCACCGGCTTGTCGAAGGCCGGTTTCAGCTTGGCCAGTTTTTCCAGGCTGCTTTCGCGGCGCAAGCCGTCGTCGGCCGGATAGAGGTTGCCGTCATTGTCGAACAGGGGTTCGATCTCGCTCAGCCGGCCGCTGTCGAGGGCGTCGGCGAGCCGCTGGTGGCTGCGCAGGGCGAAGCGGTCCATGGCTTCGCGGTCGATGCCGAAACGCCAGGCCAGCTTCTCCGCCGTCTGGCCCATGGAGAGCCCCACCAGGGGGTCGCTGAGACCCCGCAGCAGGGCGATGATGATCTGGAAGTGGTGTGGACGCAGTAAGGCCAGCTGGCGTCCCTTGGCCAGGGCCCCGCGGGCCCTGTTCCAGTCGGCCAGCCAGGCGACCATACGCTGGTTCAGCAGCACCGGGTGATGGGACATGGCTTCGGTGCCGCCGGCGAGCACCAGTTCGGCGCGACCGCTGGCGATGTCGAGCGCGGCGCTGTCCACCGCCTGCATGCCCGAGGCGCAGTTGCGCTGCACTGTCCAGGCCGGCACCCTGTCTCCGCAGCCGAGCCGCAGCGCCACCACGCGGGCGATGTTGGCTTCGTCCGGACCCGGGGCGATACAGCCGAGGATCACCTCGTCCAGCTGTTCGGGCGGGAAGGGCTGCCTGAGCAGCAGCGGTCTTCCGGCCGCCAGCGCCAGGTCGGAGGCGCGAAAAGGACCGGGAGGTCCCAGCGCTTTCAGAAAAGGGCTGCGGCTGCCGTCCACCACATAGACCGGGCGGGCAGCGTCGGACTGCCTAGGCATGGCAAGCTCCTCCAAGCAGGTGGTTTATGCGTTCTAAGCGACACCCAGCCGGTTCAGCATGGAAGCGCCGTCACCACGCTTGTCTTTATCCGGTTCCTGTTCACTCAGGCGGTAGAAGGCGTTGACCTGGATGATCATATTGCGCAGTGTGTCGGCCCTTTCCAGGATCTCCCGGTCCGCTTCGCCGAGGATGCCGAGGTTGATGGCCTCCTCGATGAGACCGCGCTCATCGCTGGCTCTGAGCTGACCGGCGCGCCTGGCCTGACGCAGTGTCTTTTCGATCGGCGCCGCTTCCGCCGCCGCCTGCAGGGCCAGCTCCAGCTGGCCGAAGCGCAACTGCGGATTCTGCGTGGTATAGACACCGTCGGTGAGTCGGTCGCGTGTCTCACCCGGACGCAACAGGAGTCTTGATACCCGATGGTCGAGGGCGTCGGTCGGTCTGTAGAAGGGCAGTCCTGTGGGGAAGATCACCAGGCGCAGCAGCCAGGCCAGCGGGCGTACCGGCAGGTTGCGCAGCAAGGCGCGCAGGGCGTGCTGGATGCGGTAGAGCGAGTCGTCCATGGCCCACTGCATCAGGGGCAGATCCTTCTCCTGCTGCCCCTCTTCATGGAAGCGTTTGAGCGTGGCGCTGGCGATATAGAGTTCGCTCAACATGTCGCCGAGGCGCGCCGACAGGCGCTCCTTGCGTTTCAGGGCGCCACCCAGGGTCATCAGCGCGATGTCGGCGCTGAGGGCAAAGGCGGCGGACATCCAGTTGAGGCGTTGGAAGTAGCGTCTGGTCGGTCCCTCCAGCGGACTTCGCGAGAGACGGCCATGGGTGATGCCGAACCAGAAGGTGCGGGCAAAGTTGGTCATGACGAAGCCGATATGGCTGAACAGCGCCTCGTCGAAGGCCCTCAAGGCGGAGGCGCTGTCCGCCTGCTCCACGGCCTGGAACTCCTTCAACACATAGGGGTGACAGCGGATCGCCCCCTGTCCGAAGATGATCATACTGCGGGTCAGGATATTGGCCCCTTCCACCGTTATGGCGATGGGCACGCTCTGGTAGGCCCGGCCGATCAGGTTGTCGGGTCCGAGGCAGATGCCGCTGCCGCCCTGAACATCCATGGCGTCGCCGATCACCTGGCGGTAGCGCTCGGTGAGATGGTATTTGACGATGGCGGAGATGACAGAAGGTGTCTCGCCGCTGTCCAGGGCACTCAGGGTGAGGCGGCGGGCGGCGTCCATCTGGTAGGTGAGACCGCCGATGCGTGCCAGCGCCTCCTCGACCCCTTCGAACTCGCCGATGGCCCGGTTGAACTGCTTGCGGACCGCGGCGTAGGCGCCGGTGTAGCGGCTGGCGACCATGCCGGCGCCGGTGGAGAGGGCGGGCAGGGAGATGCCGCGACCCTCGGAGAGGCACTCGACCAGCATGCGCCATCCCTGTCCCACGCCGGCCTGTCCGCCGATCACCCAGTCGAGGGGGATGAAGACGTCACGACCGGAGACGGGGCCGTTCTGGAACGGGATGTTCAACGGCATGTGGCGCTGGCCGATGGTGATGCCGGGTGTCTGCCTGGGAATCAGGGCCACGGTGATGCCGGGCTCGGGATCGTCGCCGAGCAGCTGCTCCGGATCTTCGAGCTTGAAGGCGAGGCCGATCAGCGTCGCCACCGGGGCCAGGGTGATATAGCGCTTGTCGAAATCGAGGCGGATGCCCAGGGTCTCCTCGCCCTCGTGTTCGCCGTAGGTGACCACACCGAGATCGGGTATCGAGCCCGCATCGCTGCCGGCCTGTGGACCGGTGAGGGCGAAGCAGGGAATCTCTTCGCCGCTGGCGAGGCGCTTCAGATAGCGGGCCTTCTGTTCCTCGGTGCCATACTCGAGCAGCAGTTTGGCCGGCCCGAGTGAGTTGGGCACCATCACCGTCACCGCGGCGGTGATGCTGCGGCTGGCGATCTTCATCACCACCTGGGAGTGGGCGTAGGCGGAGAAACCAAGCCCTCCCTCACTGGTCGGGATGATCATGCCGAAGAAGCCGTTTTGCTTGATGAAGCTCCAGATCTCCGGCGACAGATCCTGTGCCTTGTGGGTGATATGCCAGTCGTCGAGCCGGTCACAGAGCTCCTGCACCGGTCCCTCGAGAAACGCGCGTTCCCGCTCGCTGAGGCGACAGGCGGGCTGCGACAGCAGATGCTGCCATTCGGGTTGGCCGGAGAAGAGCTCGCCGTCCCACCAGACGTTGCCCGCGTTGAGGGCCGCCTTTTCGGTCTCCGACATGGCCGGCATCACCTTGCGGAAGGTCATCAGCAGAGGGCGGGTGATCTGCTGTCGGCGCAGTTCGGGGCGGCTGTAGAGGAGCAGGGCGACGGCGTAGATCAGCCACAGCGGAGCTGCCACGGGAAGGCTCAGCAGACCGGCCAGCTGCAGGCTGAGCATCAATATCGGGGGCACCAGGATCCAGACGATGGCGCGGGCGGAGCCGTAGGCCAGTCCCCACAAGGTGACAAGGATGAGAATGATGCCGAGCGTGCTCATGGGTCAGCCTCCTGCACCACCGGGTGCATCGGTGATTGAGTACTCTTTTTGAGCCTCCTGCGCCTGATCCTCCGGAATCGTCTTCTTGCCTTTTCTCGGAAAGATACGGAATACCTTGCGGGGGGCGGGCGGCTGCGCGATCTGACCACGGCTGACGGCGAAACCGCGCACGTCGTCGTTATAGAGGATCTCCTCTTCGGACCAGGGCAGGCGCCGGTAGACGCTGAGTTCGTTCAGTCCCAGGAAGGGGTATTTGATGATGTCGAAGTAGGGGGAGTAGTCGAAATCCTTGGGTGTGAACAGTCTCGGGTTGCGCTTGAAGAAGCGCAGGCTGCCGTCATCGTCGCGGTCGATGAAAGGCAGGATGGGAAAGTTCACACTGTTGAAGGCCGAGGCGATCAACGAGGAGCAGACGGCGCGCGTGGGTATGCCTGCATTGTGTTCGAAGAGGCTGGAGCGCCAGCGCCTCGGCAGGATGGCCCAGGGAAAGAAGAAACGCGCCAGGTCCAGCAGATGGCGCATGTCGTAATCGGTACCGAGATGATGGATGGCATGCGCCACCACCTGCTGCGCGTCTTCCGGTTCGAGTCCGGTCGGACGGCAGATGCGCAGATGGTCCCGGCGGTATTTGGACACCGGCACCAGGATGGTGCCCTGGCCCAGCAGCGCCTCCACCAGCAGCGGCTCGTTGAGGTCGCCCTGATAGGCCATGCGTACCCGCTGCTGCAACTGGGGATCGCGGATGTCGTAGATCCGACCGATGAAGAGGGCGGAATGGGTCCAGGAGCTCTGGGTGATCTGCTTGATGACATTGCTGACCCGGCTGCGGCCCTCCACCAGCAGCACATCGCCCGGCTTCAACTCATAACAGATGCGTTTAAAGTCGCAAAACGGAGACTGAGGGGGAGGTTCCTCCTTGGTGAGCCAGTCCGCGACCCACTGCATGAAATGCTGTCCCAACCTGCGCATAACCATAACCCAGCAAAATACTCAGTATTGTAGAAAGTATAGACAGCATTTTTAGAATTTGGGTTTCGCTTAGGCGGAATATATGGCGAATATTTTTGAAATCCTCAATCTATTAATAACATAACGCTTTTATCTAAAGTAGTTGCTTGAGTATACGGCTCTTGAAAAAACATCTGCTTAGTGGGGGTATTTCAAGTGAACTGGCGTATAGGGATCAGACCGGAATGGCACTTACTTAAGCTATTTCTTGGTGGGGCAGGGCCCCACCCCCCCAACCTGGATCGAGCTGTAGGGTGGGGTCCTGCCACACCAAAACCGATTGAAATA
>JBNKYJ010000083.1:0-9777 GCA_050300835.1 Sedimenticolaceae bacterium | reverse complement strand
TCTGATCCTCGAAAGGTGCTGAGTCAGTTTGCTGGAGGTCAACCGATCTTCAACATTGCGAGGTCAGGGTTAGTTTACTCTAACCCGAATGGCGCTTACTTAAACCGCATCTGGTGGGGCAGGGCCCCGCCCTACACTCTGCATGGAGCGGTAGGGTGGGGCCCCGCCCCACCAAGCCCGTAGATAAACACCGGCAGAGGGTCTTTGCACTAACCTGGACCATGTGCCGATGCGACAAGCCACACCCTCGCTGTATTCGGGCCTCCCTGTTAATTCCTGGATCCGCGTGGCTCCATCCAGACTTCATCGCTATAAGACTGGACGCTTGAATTCGCCAGCGCCAAAGCGATCACTTCAGCTTCCATGCCGCATCCAGCCTTCCAGTGCATATAGCACTTCGTCGGGCCGCTCCATCGTCGACATGTGGCCGCAGTCGTCGATCAGGCAGAGTTCGCTGTCGGGAATGATTTCAGCCATGTGCTGATGGCGTTCGGGTGGGCTCCAGCCATCCTGTCTGCCACACAGGACCAGGGTTGGACAGTGAATCTCGGCCAGCACCGGTGTGGCATCCGGACGGCTCAGCAGGGCCTGGGTCTGCCCGGCATAGATCTCGCCCGACATCCGCCCCACCATCTGCAGGATGCGATCGAGCAGATCGCTGTCCTGCTGGCGCGACGGGGCGAGCATCGGGCGGGCCCAGGTTTCGGCGATGGCGTCGATGCCTTCCGCCAGGGCCTTGCGCACGAGCACGCCGCGGCTCTCCGTCTCCTGCGCTGCCGCCGGTCCGTAGCCGGTGTCGAGCAGAGCGAGCCGTTGGATGCGTTGTGGCGCCTGCCGATAGGCCTCCAAAGCGACCCGGCCACCCATCGAATGTCCCGCCAAAGCGAATTCCTGAGGTGCCTGCGCGAGCAGGTGCCCGGCCATGCCCTCGATGGAGTCAAAGCCCTGAAAACTCAGCGGCCGCACATCATAACCCTGATCCCGCAGTGCCGGCGTCTGCTCCTCCCATACGGTTTCATCGCAAAGCAGGCCACAAAGCAGGTAGATCGTTTGCATGGTTTTCGAACCTCTGTTTTTTCTGTCGTTTACGAAGGTGCGCCGGTCATGAGGTCGCGGGGTCGACCGAGACCTGACTGAGTGCGCGCACACTGGCGCCGAGATATTCCCGGTAGCGCTGTTGTTCCTGTCTCGACAAGCCTTCGAGCATGGCGTGCTCGAACCGGGCTGCCGCGGAATGTGCCTGATTCAATACCTCATGTCCCGCGGCAGTCAGGGACAGGTGGATGATGCGTCCGTGTCTGGGGGCTGCCGCGCGCTCTATCCAGCCCCGCTTCACCATGCCCTTGACCAGCTCGTTGGCGCTCTGGGGGGTTACCAGGGAGCGTTCCGCCAGCTGGGCATTGGAGAGCTGGCCGCGTGCGCCGAGTACCGACAGCGCGGTGTATTGCTGGATCGTCAGCCCCAGTGGCGACAGCGCTTCGCTCAGTCTTCGGCGTACCAGGCGATCAAGATGTCCCACCAAATAGGATATGCCCGAAGGTGATGCGGAGGCGGCTTCTTTTGGCATTTTCGACATCTCCTTGCAACCAAAAAAATCACTCACTATACTACCTGAATATCAAGTAACTTGATACTACCCGAATAACCACAGGAGACAAGCATGAGTAACTATCAAGGGCGTTGGGAGACGGTGGACGTCACTGTCGAAGAGGGCATTGCCTGGGTGACGCTCAACCGTCCGGAAAAGCGCAACGCCATGAGCCCGACCCTGAACCGGGAGATGATCGATGTGCTGGAGACCCTGGAACTCGACGACGAGGCCGGGGTGCTGGTGCTGACCGGCGCGGGCGAGTCCTGGACCGCCGGCATGGATCTGAAGGAGTACTTCCGCGAGGTCGACGGCCAGTCCGAGATCTTCCAGGAGCGCATCCGCCGCGATTCCTGCCGCTGGCAGTGGCAGCTGCTGCGCTTCTACAACAAGCCGACCATCGCCATGGTCAACGGCTGGTGCTTCGGTGGTGCATTCTCGCCGCTGGTGGCCTGCGACCTGGCGATCGCCGCCGACGAGGCGACCTTCGGTCTTTCCGAAGTCAACTGGGGCATCCCTCCGGGCAACCTGGTGAGCAAGGCGGTGGCCGATACCATGGGTCATCGTGAATCGCTCTACTACATCATGACCGGCGAGCCCTTCAACGGTGTCAAGGCGGCGGAGATGGGGCTGGTCAACAAGAGCGTGCCCCTGGCCCAGCTGAAGGAAGAGACCAAGATCCTGGCCGACAAGCTGCTGGAGAAGAACCCGGTGGTACTGCGCTACGCCAAACACGGCTTCAAGCGCTGCCGCGAGCTGACCTGGGATCAGAACGAAGACTACCTCTACGCCAAGATCGACCAGTGTGTCGGCCGCGATCCGGAGAAGGGCCGTGCCAAGGGCATGAAGCAGTTTCTCGACGACAAGACCCTGAAGCCGGGTCTGCAGAGCTACAAGCGCTGAGCGAACGCCGGGAGAGATCTCATGCAAGATGTCAAACTGCTGATTGGCGGTGAAGACCGTGATGCCAGCGATGAGGCGACGTTCAAGCGGCTCAATCCGGTGACCGGTGAGGTGGCCTCGCGCGCGGCCGCGGCCACGCTGGCCGATGCCGATGCCGCCTGTGATGCCGCCGCCGCGGCCTTTCCCGCCTGGGCGGAGATGGGGCCAAACGAACGCCGCAAGTTGCTGCTCAGGGCAGCCGATCTGCTCGATGAGCGTGCACCCGAGTTCATCGGCTGCGGTGTCGCCGAGGTCGGCAGCGCGCCCATGTGGTACGGCTTCAATGTCATGCTGGCTGCGGGCATGCTACGGGAGGCCGCATCCATGACGACCCAGGTGGCGGGTGAAGTGATCCCGTCCGATGTGCCCGGTCTCATGGCCATGGGTGTGCGCCAGCCGGCGGGCGTGGTGCTCGGCATCGCGCCCTGGAACGCGCCGATCATTCTCGGCGTGCGGGCCATCGCCATGCCGCTGGCCTGCGGCAACACGGTAGTGCTCAAGTCTTCGGAGAACTGCCCGGCGTTGCATCGCCTGATCGGAACCGTGCTGCAGGATGCGGGACTCCCGGCGGGCGTGGTCAATGTGATCAGCAACGCGCCCAAGGATGCGCCGGCGGTAGTCGAGCGGCTGATCTCCCATCCGGCGGTCAGACGGGTCAACTTCACCGGCTCCACCCATGTCGGTCGTATCATCGCCCAACAGGCGGCCAAGCATCTCAAGCCGGCGCTGCTGGAACTGGGTGGCAAGAATCCCCTGGTGGTGCTCGATGACGCCGACCTGGACGAGGCGGTGCAGGCCGCGGCCTTCGGCTCCTTCTTCAACCAGGGCCAGATCTGCATGTCCACCGATCGCATCATCGTGCGTGAGGAGATCGCCGACGAGTTCGTCGCCAGGCTGACCGAAAAGGCCCGTACCCTGCGTGCCGGCAAGCCGGGCGAGGAGGGCGCGGCGCTGGCCGCCATGGTCGACGCCCAGGCGGCGGAACGGGTCGCCGGCATGGTGCAGGACGCCATCGACAAGGGGGCCCTGGTGACCACCGGCGAGACCAGCGTCGAGGGTTCGATCATGCAGCCCGCCGTCATCGACAGGGTCAGGCCGGAGATGCTGCTCTACCAGGAGGAGTCCTTCGGCCCGGTGGTGACAGTGCTGCGGGTCGACAGCGACGAGGAGGCGATACGCCTGGCCAACGACAGCGATTACGGCCTGTCGGCAGCAGTCTTCAGCCGCGACATCCCGCGTGCCATGGCGGTGGCCAAGCGGATCCAGTCGGGTATCTGCCATATCAACTCCTCCACCGTGGCGGACGAGGCGCAGATGCCCTTCGGCGGCGTCAAGGGCAGCGGCTACGGCCGTTTCGGCGGCAGGTCGGCCATCAACGAGTTCACCGACCTGCGCTGGATCACACTGCAGAACACGCCGCGTCACTATCCTGTGTGATGCGAAGGGTCGACGGGGGTGCGGCTTCATCGCACCCCCCGGCCATTCATGCCGCGGCGTATGGGTCGGTTCGGTTATGGGCTTTAAACATGTCCCTCAACCGGACCGGGCTCTCGCAAATGTTCCTGACACCGGCTGCATCGCCGGTGGGGTGAGCGACCTGGGATAGAACTCGGCTAGCGAACAGGTCCGCTTGCCTGGCGGCTACTCCCGGGCCATCGAATCCAGTGCCGCCAATATCGCCGGGTAGTCGAACCTGTCTGTCACGCGTTTGAGCAGCAAAGCCAATTCGTCATCGAGCTTGCCGATCGCTTCGATGACGGTGCCGATTCTCTCGGAATCGAGAGATTCCAGGGCGGCATGAAGTTGCTCACGGAGTTCCTTGGGCACGTCTTCCAGGCGTTGGGGTGTCAACGACTCACCAGTGCTTGCCGTATCCGGCTTTGCTTCACGGTAGGTGTACTCAATAGTCAGCTGCCGGGCCATACACTCATAGATTTCGCTGATGCGGAAGGGTTTGCTGACGTAGTCGTTCATCCCGGTCGCCTGTAGCTCGTTGAGCTCCTCTTTGAATGCGGAGGCGGTGACGGCGATGATCTTTACCTTGTCTCCCCCTTCCAGATGACGGATGGCCCGTGTGGCCTGCACGCCATCCATCACCGGCATACGCCAATCCATCCAGATCAGGTCCGGCCGCCAGCTCTTAAAGTGCTGTACGCACTGCTCGCCGTTATCGGCGATCCTGACCTCCTGTCCGATATCGGTCATCAGTTTTGAAAGCAACAGCTGATTGTCGCGTTGGTCTTCGGCGATCAGGATGCGATAGGAGGGGTAGCCCGGTGCCAGACCGGAGACCTCGGCGGGACTCGCATTGATAACATGGGTGATCTCGGCTTCGGCAGCCGCTTCGAAGGGCAGCTCGACGCGAAACAGCGAGCCTTTCCCAGGTGTGCTTTCGAGTGATACCCGGCCTTTCATCAACTCTACGAACTGCCGTACGATGGCCAGTCCCAGGCCGGTGCCGCCCTGGAGCGTACCCTCGGTCAGTTGAACGAAGGGTTTGAACAGCGACTGTTGGTCCGCTTGTGAGATGCCCGGGCCGGTATCCTCGACCTCGATTACCAGGCACAGCGGGTCGTTCTGCTTGACGCCCAGACGCAACGTGATGCTGCCTTCGGTGGTGAATTTCACCGCGTTACCCAGCAGGTTGACCAGAATCTGGCGCAGGTGCGCTTCGTCGCCCTTGATGTAGCGCGGGAATAGGGAGGACTGATCGAGTTCCAGTCGCAATCCCTTCTCCTGTGCACGCAATCGCATCATGTCGGCCATGTCGCGCGCCATGGCCTGCAGATCGAAGGTGGCGATCTCCAGTTGCAGCTTGCCCGCCTCGATCTTGGCGATTTCCAGCACGTCATTGATCAGTTTGAGCAGATGCTCACCGCTGTGATTGATGATCTCCAGGGTTTCAAGCTGGCTGCTGCTGAGTGTGGTGTCCCGGCGCATCAGCTGGGAGAGGCCGAGAATGGCATTGAGGGGGGTGCGCAATTCGTGGCTCATGTTGGCGAGGAAGACGCTCTTGGCCTTGTTGGCCGCCTCGGCCGCGTCGCGTGCCAGGCGCAGCTCGTTGGTGCGTTGAAGCACCGTCTCCTCGAGATGCTCCTTGTAACGCACAAGCTCCTCTTCCGCCCGCTTGCGCTCGGTGATGTCGATGATGTTTCCGATGACTCGCACAATCCTGCCGTCCTCATAGACGGGTTGTGCGGCGGTGCGAATCCACAAATGGCTTCCTTTGAATGTGGTGAAGGGGAATTCGAGGTCGTAGGATTGTCCCTTTTCACAAACGTTCTTGAAGGCCTCCGCCACGATCGCCCTGTCCTGCGGGCGATAACACTTCAGACTCTCCTCTACGTGGTCTATCCCGGATTCTTTGGGTAGTTCGTGGATGCGATACAGTTCGTCGCTCCACACCGACTTGCCCGTCTTGATGTCGAACTCCCAGCCGCCGACCTTGGCCAGGTGTTGCGAGGCCCTCAGCAAGGCTTCGCTTTTTTTAAGCGCTTCCTCGACCTGCTTATGCTCTGTGATATCTTCGGATATTCCCAGCAAGTAGATGGCTTCATCCTGTATGTTGCGCAAGGCCAGTTTCTTGGTGTGAAGAATACGACTTCCGTTCGGCGTTTCGATGGGTTCCTCCGGGATGTCCACGACGCCCCTCTGTTGCAGCACTTCCCGGTCCTTGCCGACAAAGGAATCGGCCTGTTCCTTGGGGAACAAATCGTAATCGTTGTGTCCCAGTAACTCGTCACGATGATGTCCCAGCAGTGTCTCTCCGGCGCGGTTGAAGAGGGCGAAGCTGAGATCCGAGGCGCGTTTCAGAAACACCATCACCGGAATATTGTCGATGATGCTGTCGAGAAGGTTTCTGCTCTCTTTCAGGGATTTGTTGAGGAGCAGCAGGCGTATGCCAAACAGCAGCAGCAGCAGGAAGACGCCTGTGACCATGATGACCTTGTCACGGTGGAGGTCATAGAAACTCACCGGCCGATTGATGACGACGGACCCCTCGGGGAGGGGTATGTCCTGCAGGCCGAAACGGTGCAGTTGCGTGTAATCGAAAAGAAAGCGATTCGCGCTCTCCCATTCGATCGGGATGGAATCCGCCGCTTCGCCGTTGAGGATGCGGATGACCTTGCGGGCCGCGATTTCCCCGTGGGCTTCTCCCGAGGTCAGTTTTCCTCCGACGATCCCATGGCCGAACATATAGTCCCAGACGGAAAACACCGGTTGTGTGCTGGCGGCGCTGATGGCGCTCACGGCGGTCGCGCTGTTGACGGTTTCGCCATCGTCATCGACCGGCCGGTTCAGCAGGAAAATCGACGTATCCGGTCCGACGCGTCGAACCCTTGCCTCGATGTGGGAAAGCACCGGATCATCGAAAAGTTCGAGTGTGGATGGCCTGGGTCGCTGCTCATTGGCTTTGCGTAGACTGGCGAAGTTGCCGCGGAAGGTCGGTGAGCTTTCCCCGAGCACCAGGACGCGCCGTCCTGGAAGCAGCCGATCCATGACCTCGAGTGTCTCCTTGAACGAGGCCTCCTCGGCGACACCGGTGATGTTGCTGTAGCGCTTGCGAATGTCGGCGTCGAGCCCATTGATTCCGCAGAAGACCACAGGTACGCCAGGGGCCAGCTGCGGACGTTCATCCAGGATGAAATCCAAGGCGTTGTTGTCCGTTACCGCAATGACATCCAGGCGGCGATCCTTGAATTTGCTCAGCAGGGTGCGACGCAGGTTTTCGCGCATGGCCGGCTTTTGCTCGCGATAGCGCAACGAGTCGAGGTATTCGATGTAGAGATCGATGTCCAGCCCGCTGTTGTGCAGGCGGTCGGAGAATCCCTGCTGTTGGGCGTCGGTCCAGGGCATACCGCTGTGATAGGAGTGGATGAGCAGTACGCTGTAAGTCTGCGCGTGAGCGATCGCCGCCGGCCCGAGCAGGGCGATGAACAGCATAATAAATCGAAGCATCATCTCACTCACTCTCTGTCTATACCGCGGTACGACTGCTGCGCAGTAGCAATACTCAGTGCGGCGACCCGGTCTTCGCGCTTCGAATATAGGGCTTACTTATGAAATTGCTGCTGTTTGCGCATCATCGGGCATAAGCTTTTCTTATCAATGGACCGTACAGTCGAGAATGCGAAGCAGACTGGTTCGATTCTGCCAATATCTTCCTTTCACGGAACCCCGCCTCTCGCCAACCATTTTCTCCCATACGGCGACTTCCCCGATGCTCATCACTTTGCTTGCGCTGATGGACATCTCAGGACATGTGTCCGGATGGCAATGCGCAGTGGCCCAACCCAAGGTGACGCATGTCCTGACCAGTGAATGGCGCCGTATCATTCTTCAACTTGAGTATAGAAAAAAACCTGTTGCCCACCATTCTCGGGCATGGGTTCGACGAACCGATCCTGGGGATTGTTCCGTCGGTCGATGATCTGGTGTTCTCCCGCAGAACCGTGTTTTGAATCGACTCATTTTTACCGTAATCCGGTAGGTTTGGGTCCGTTTTGAGATTTCTCTCGGTATTTGAGTCTTGAGGCAAGCATGTGTGGAGATGAATTCGAAATTCCGCTTGAAAACATGACGCTTGAAATGGTTTTCACTTTCCCGCTAACTAGGGTTTGGATGAGTAATAACAGGCCATAAGACCCCATGCTGAACAGTGAAGCGAAACTGACCGACCAAGTGGTCCTGAGAGTGCGTGAGATGATTCTGCGTGGCGAGCTGCCGGGCGGCCAGCGGGTGGCCGAAATCCCCATTGCCGAGCGGCTGGGCGTCTCCCGCACCCCGGTACGTGAGGCGTTGACCGTGCTGGCCCAGGAGGGGCTGCTGGAGATCGCCGGCAAACGCGGCTACCGGGTGGTCGAATTCGGCGCCAAGGAGATCGAGGATGCGGTGGATCTGCGCGGGATCCTCGAAGGCACCGCCGCCCGACTGGTGGCCGAGGCCGGTCCCGAGGCCGAACTACTGCGAAGCCTCGAGGCCTGTCTCGCCGAAGGGGCGGAGATCGTCGGCGGCAGGCGCTACGGGGTCGCTGAGGATATACGCTGGGCGGAGATGAACGGCCGTTTTCATCGCGCGATTGTCGAGGCCTGCGGCAATCGCGCACTTCAGGGGGCGCTGGCGTTGAATGACAAGCTTCCCTTTGCCTCCGCACAGGCGGTGTTGGGCAGCGATGATCATACGGCCCGTGTCACCAAGCAGCACCATGAGGTGGTGAGGCTGGCGCAGTCGGACCATCAGCAGATCGTCACCGCGCTGCGAAAGCGTCAGGGCGCGCGCGTCGATGCCCTGATGCGCGAGCATGCCCGCAAGGCATTGCTCAACGTGGAGTTGTTCGGTCGCGCCTGAGGAGAAGCTGATTCGTTCGTGTTTCTGTGGTTCGTCGGTGCTGAAGGGGCCGGCAGTGGCCCGCTTATTCGGCACGGACCGCCCGCGCCTGTCCGTTTCGTTGTGCCCTCGATTCGGAGTGCATCGCCACCGTTTGGGGCAATTTCCACCACCGGGGAGATCCTGCCTGTTGCATTGGTGTGGGGGGCTGAGGCGATGTCGGCAGGGGATGGGTGCCGAATCCACCTGGAATGGGATATTTAGCTAAATTGTATACAATTGATCACTGAGTATCTGTTGAAGGCGGGTTGGTAATCGGCCTGTCTGCCCCTTCGTGTCATACTAAAGTAGGACGTACCTGAATATATTAGGTATATCTGTCCCCCTCTCCATTGACCAATTACCCTGCAAATTGTATACAAATACCCCATGTATACACTTCGCCTCTGGTCGGTTCGCCATGCTCGCGGTTTACGCCGCCTGTATGAGCTCTTTTCGCGTCTGGCGCCGCTGTTCGCTCCGGTGGTGCGTCTGCTCGGTGCCAAAACCGTACTGACGTTTCTGCACCCGCTGGAGCGACGAACCAAGGGGTTGATGTTCGACTGCCGCGAGTGCGGCCAGTGTGTGCTCTCAGCCACTGGCATGGCCTGTCCGATGAACTGCGCCAAGGAGATGCGCAACGGTCCCTGCGGCGGCGTACGTGACGACGGCCACTGCGAGGTCAAGCCGGAGATGCGCTGCGTCTGGGTCGAGGCCACCAATGGCACCAAGCGCATCGCGCCGGACCATCTGGCCCATCCCACACCCCTGTTACCGGCCATCGATGTCAGGAAACGGGGCAGCTCCACCTGGATTCAGGTCATCAACGGTCGCTCCGATCCGGCCTTTCAACCCCCGGTGGGGGAGCGCAGCGTGGCCGA
>JBNKYJ010000082.1:0-8264 GCA_050300835.1 Sedimenticolaceae bacterium | reverse complement strand
CCTTGCGCGCGCGGTATGCGAAGAACAGCCGCTCGACCTGCTGTCGCTTGCCACGCTGCAAGGCCTGCTCGATCTGGCGTGCCAGCGTCAACAGGCCGCCCTTACGATTGAGCTCCAGTCTCAGGTAGAGCTCGTAGGGATTGGCGGCGATGGCGTCACGCAGTGCCCGCACGCTGTAGGGGCGGCGACGCCCGCTTTGCTGTTGCAAAAGCGTCAAGGCAAGCAGTAGACGCACCGCCAGGTAATCGACCAGGTCACCTGGATAACGCCTCTGCCAGTGATAGTTGGTCGCGTTCGAGCGCCAGCGAATGAACCCGGCCCAGCCGTGCAGACGGGTCAGTTCCCGCGTGATGTAACCCACCCAGTCCTCCTCCGGCACCTGCAACCGTTCGAGCACCAACGCGATCACCCGCTCGGGCGCTACCGGTCCGGCCTCGACCGCGTCCCCCGCCAGCTCGGCCAGGGTGCGTTGCACCGCGCCACCAGCCACGCCCAGCCAGGCCCGATAAAAACCCTCCTCCCGGTTCGGCATGCCCCATACCGATTGCCCCTCGTCGAAGAAGTCGAGGCAGGCGCGGATCACCTGTTCGTCGAGATCGCTGCCGACCGTGGTGCCGAACAGATCGTCGAAGGCCTCGTACAGTGGCCGCTCCTCCAGCAGGCGTTGTTCCAGCTCGGTAGCGAGTTGCTCCGCCGACACTTCCGGCACCTCGGCCTCCAGCCCGTGCAGCGCGGCGTGCACCATGTTGCTGTCGGCGATCGTCAACGGCTCGGTCACCGCATCGCTCTGCCGGGTCAGCTCCGTCATCAACCAGGCGGCCAGGTCGATCGGCATCGCCAGACCCTGCGATTCGACGAACTGCCATACCCGATCCTGCAGCGTCTTCGTATCGACCTGGCCATCGGCCAGGTAGCGCTGGTAGGCGCTTCGCGGAAGAAACCCGCGGGCATGGAACAGCTTCGCGCCCTTTTCGACCGCCTGTTCGAACGGCAACTGCTCGAACCCGTGAAGCGGATTGTGGTGGATGAAGCTGCGCATCGGCCAGAAATAGGGTACCGGCTCCCCAGCCACATACACCATGGAACGTATACGCAGGTTTTGACCCATAGGAATGCTCATACCAGACTCCCCGAAAGCCAGATTCCACTCACCACGAAGCTTGCCACGGCCACACCGAGAACACCGGTGTGCGCCAGGCCGATGTCGATCTGCATTGCCCTGTCGGGCTGACCGACGATCAGCCCCTGCAGCATGCGCATGCCGGCCCAGGCCCACAGCATCCACACGACCAGCACGCCCAACGCGGCAGCCGGCATCGTCGACAACAGCGTGTTGACCATGCCCAGCAGGGCGAAAAAGCCGGGGAACAGCGGCGTGCCGATCACCGCCAGCACCAGCAGCACCAGCAATACGGAAAGGCGTGGCAGGCTCGTCGCCAGTCCACATAGCGGCCCGGCATACGCGGCACCGAAGGTTTTTTCGAGATGCCCGGTCAACCAGCTGAGCAGCACCAGCGGCGCGCTGAAGGCGGCGAGGGTCATGAACAGCGAAGTGCCCGCGTCCGCATACACCGCAGGCAGCCACATCAAAGCCCAGATCGAGGTGGCCAGGTGACCCAGCCAGAGCGCAAGGTCGCGCAGCGCCAGTGCGCGAAAGCCGTACAGCAAGGCTGTCGCCAGACTCCAATACACGATCCAATCGGGCGGCGTATTACCGAAAACCGAGAGCAGCGCGATACCCGCCGCAGGCCAGCCGATCATCAGCGCCATACGCAACACGGTATTGTCTACCCGGGCGAACAGACTGTTGAACAGCATGCTGAAGGGGAACAGCGGAAGGAATAGGGCGACCGGCAGTAAGCTCAGCGAAGACATTTCAGGACCACCTCAGCATCGTGTTGAGACGGGCGGCCGCGCCGAGCAGGCTGTCGGAGAGGCGGCGATAGAAGGCCCCGACAAAGAACTCACGCGCCACCAGGGTGTAGAAACTGCGCCACAGGGCAGTCGCCTGCAGACGGCGGCGGCCTCCATTGTTCTGCGCGTAGTAAGTGACCAGCCAGCCGAACACGATCACCAGAGTGACCAGGATCACCAGGATGTCGAACCAGAAGATATCGATGCCGGCGGCGGCATAGATCTGAGTGCGGAAGGCCTCGTCCGGGTAGAGGAACAGATCGAAGGCGTGGGCGATCAGGGTGTAGCCGACGACCACGATGGTGAACGAGAACAGGATCAGTCCCATCAGGCGCCAGGTATTCTCCGTGCGCATGCGATGGGCGGCGAAGATCAGCTGCGCACCCGTGACCCAGCCGAAGAACAGCAACACGATTGCGCCCTGTTGCTGGAAGAAGTCGTTGGCCACCAGCCAGTGCGCCAGCACCAGGATGGTCACCGGCACCAGCAGCGTGACCGCGGCCATCAGCAGCCAGGGGCGACGCTGCCTGGCCGGACGGCGCTCCACCACGAAGGTGTAGAGGTCATCCTTCGGCACACCGTCGTCCTGACGCGCCTGGTGGATCACACCGCCGGCACCGAGAAACAGTGTGCCCTTGAACAGGCCGTGGGCGATCAGATGATAGACCGCCAGTGAGAAGGCGCCGACGCCGCACTCCATGACCATGAATCCCATCTGCCCCATGGTCGAATAACCGAGTGCCTTCTTGATGTCGTTCTGCGCCAACATCAGCACCGAACCGACCACGGCGGTCACCAGGCCGACCAGAAAGATCCAGTGCAGCACCCCATCCGTGTGTAAAAACACCGGCGCGAAACGGTTGATCAGAAAACCGCCGGCGTTGACGATGCCGGCATGCATCAACGCCGATACCGGCGTCGGTCCGCTCATGGTGTAGGGCAGCCAGGTATGCAGCAGGAACTGCGCCGAGCGGGCGAACGCCGAGATGGCAATCAGGCTCGCAACCGTCTCCGCCAACGGCAGACCGAATACCGTCAGCGTATCGGGGGCCTTGCCAATGGCCTCGAAAACAGCCGTCAACGACCAGGTATCGAATGCCTGAAACAGCAACACCGCGGCGAGCACCAGCGGCAGGTCACCGAAGCGGTAGGTGAGAAAGGTCCAGGATGCATAGCGGTGCGCACTCTGGTCGGTCATATCCTGGCCGAGCAGGAAATAGAGCAGAACACCGATCAGGTGCCAGGCCAACAGCAGCGTGATCAGATCACCGGCGCTCACCATCAACAGCAGCGCAGCGGTCATGAGATCGAGCAGAACGAAGAAGCGGGCATAGCCCCGTTCACCCGCCATGTAGCGCCGGGAGTAGACGTGCACGATCAGGCTGATGCCGGAAATCACCACCGCCATCAGCGTACTCAAGGGATCGAACAGCAAGCTGCCCCAGGTCGAGCCGAGCGACACTGCCGTTGTCGAGGTACCGGCCAGTGCCATACCGAGCGCGAGCAAAGCCACGAGGAAAGTGACTGCGGTGCCGGCGATACTGATGCGCACGGCCGTGCGCGGGGAGCGCAGGGAAGCGAGCCATCCGCCGGTGGCGGCGAGTAACGGCAGCAGGACCAGGTAGAGAACCGACTCACTCATCGGATGCCCCCTGCCGTTTTCGGCAACCACCCAAGACACGCCTGGAAATGGCCAGCCCGCAAAACTCCACCGGGCGCAGGAATGCCATGAGCGGCGCTACCGCCTCGAGTATTGCCCGCGTTCGTGCTCTGCATGATCATCGCCATCCACCTGCGAAACTTTGATGGGCAAAGTCTCGCCAGCGGGTGGTGACAAAACAATTCGATAATTTAGATTGTTTCGATAGTCTTTCGTCGATACATGCCGAAGGCTGTTCCGAATCAGTAATGAGGTATGCGCAGGTACCCGCTGCCGGCATCTGCCCATTCGCCGTACCAAACACATAACAATCCACTTTCTGTGGTAACGGCGAGTCCGAGCATGGCGCGGGAGCGGGAGTGAGATTGACGCCTCAACCGCGTGATTGATCGACGATCGTCGATGGGTTGGATCGAAACTATCTGTTTTTAACTAAGCATGGACGCGCTTATAACTAGCCGCAAGAGAACAGTGGAGAAGTTGCATGCAGCGATTCAATCCGACATCGATCGAGACACGGCCCGGCACTGCACCTGTCTGGGCCGCGACTTAACAGACCCTGGCAACCGGCATGAAGCACGCACTGCCGTTGGCATACCCGCCAAGGAACCCGTCTATGGGTCGTTGTCCATCTATCGAGCATAGACAAGGCCACCCTGGCGCGGGTGCCATTATCGATTGTTCCTGTCCCCATGACATGGCTAACCTGCCGATCACGATGCAGCGTATCTGCACGATCAACGTTGTCATCCTGACCTCCACGATCAGCAGGAGCCACACTTATGAAACCGACAGCGGAAGCCGCCCGTTCCACGGGGGACGACTACCGGGATCGCGTGCTATGGCAGATCGGCCATTGCCTGCGCAAGGGTTGCGTGATCTGTATCCAGCATGCGCAGCAGATTTCACCGCGCTACACCAAGTGGCAAGTCTGGGGCATACCCCGCTATTACGGCGGCGATCCGCAACGCCTCTACGACGATCTCGATCGTTGTCGCCAAGCGCATGCCGGGCACCACATCCGGTTGGAAATAGAAGATCACACCTTTCACAGCCGTTTCTCTTTCGTCGTACACCAACCGCAAATGACGCACTGACCGGCCGCCGGATCGAACGCCACACGGAACAAGCGCCGCCGCATAGCGGCCTGGGGGCGCGGTGACCGCCATGCTGGCCAACATCGGCAACATCTCACTGCGCACCTATGTCTACATCGACTCGCTGCAGCCGCAGCTGGCCGAGTACATGGCGACCGTGTCGCAGGGGTTCCTGCCGGTACCCGGGGATGCCTGCCTTTGGGTCGAGGTCTCGCCCGGTATGGCGGTGCACCGTCTGACCGATATCGCACTCAAATCCACCCGCGTGCATCTGGCGCAACAGGTGGTCGAACGCGCCTATGGTTCGATGGTGATCCACCAGCGCGACCAGAGCGACGTGGTCGAAGCCGGGCGCATCCTGCTCAACCGCATGGGTGCGACCCAGGAGCAACGCGAGCCCTGCCGCATCGCCTGGCAGGAGATCATCCGCGGTATGACCCCCGACCACACCGTGCTGATCAACCGCCAGGATCGGCGCGGCTCGATGATTCTGCCCGGCCAGAGCATGTTCATCCTCGAGACCGAGCCCGCAGGCTACATCGTCTATGCCGCCAACCAGGCTGAAAAGGCCGCCAACATCACCCTCATCGACGTGCGCGCGGTGGGCGCCTACGGGCGACTCACACTGGCCGGCAGCGAAGGCGATGTGGACGAGGCCGCGGCGGCGGCCATCGCCGCGATCCAGAATCCGGCGGGGACCTGAGCATGCATCGATCCACCTTGATAGGCTTGCTGCGGCAGCACCGCACCCCGTTCAACACCGAGGCCGGTTATGTCGCGCGCGCCCTGCGTTTCGTCGAGCACCATCCCAACTGCTTCGACCGTGACCTGTGGCCCGGCCATATCACCGGTTCGGTTTGGGTGGTCAATCCGATGCGTAACCGGGTGCTGTTGCTGCACCACGGCAAGCACTTCCAGTGGTTCCAGCCCGGGGGCCACGCCGACAGTGATCACGACATCCTGCGTGTCGCTCTGCGCGAGACCCAGGAAGAGACCGGACTGCCGTCGGCACGGATTCGCCTCGTCAGCAGCGCCCTGTTCGATGTCGACATCCACACCATTCCTGCCGGTCATCGGGGACCGAGACATCGCCACTACGATATGCGCTTCCTGGTCGAGATAGACGACCATCTGGAGATACCCGGCAACCATGAATCGAACGCGATAGCCTGGGTCGATCTGGCGCATGTGCCGCGCTTCAACAACAACCTCTCCACCTTGCGCATGGTGGAGAAAACCCGGCGCCTGTCGCGTTCGGAAACCCTGGTTGCACGTTGCATGACGGGTTGAGTGACGACGCTTTGTTGCCATATAGGAAACAGAAGCAAACCAATCAGTTTGTCATGAGCGAACTTATCTAGCGTACGGCCTCTCTCTACCCGGACTTCCAACTCCAGAGTTATTTACTGATTTTCATACAGTTACAGTCTTATCCCGCGCTATTGGCACGAGATCTGCCCCTTCATGGTCCCAACACGACAAACCATCGATCACCTGGAGGGCAGGAACGGATGTCAACGAACGCAAGCGAAGCGATTGAGCTGGACCCGATACAGGCCGCGAGTCTGCGCTCACCGATCAATGGCGCCGACAGCGTGAACCCACTCGAGCGCCTGCTCAATACACTCAAGACCGTCACCTCCGTGATCAAAGAGACGAAAACCCTGATCTCGCTCGTGGTGGGCGCCTCGATGAGCGTCACCGCAATCATGGGCAGCAGCGCGGACATCGTCAGCAACCTGTCGGAAGTGTTCCATGGCTCGAGCACACATATGTCGGACAATCTGCGCGTCGAAGTCCGGGCCGACAGAGAGGTGGCCCCACTGACGATGAAGATCTGCCGCTTCGATGCGCAGGATGACGCCATGCACCTGGCTTATCTGCTGGTGGAGGGAGAGGGAACCAGCAACACGGAGCCATTCGTCCTCATCCGCAAGCCCTGTAACGACAAAAAACTCAAGCAGTTCGTATGGATCAATCCCAGCGACTCCGCGGAGATTCGGCACTATTTCAGCGACAGGGCGTTTTCCGAACTGACCGCCTACATCACCTACACCCGGGCCGAACTCTACCAGCTCGATTACCTGCTCGAAAAATCACAACGTCTGGCTTCTGAAGGAGAACAGCAATGAAAACCCTCGTCACCCCGTTTCTGATCGCCATCGTTCTGTTTTCGTCACAGGCGAATGCCTCCTGCTCCCAGGGTGGCCGCACCTATACGGACGGAGAGCGCGTCGGTCCCTTCGTTTGTGAAAGCGGGAAGTGGGTGCGTCGGTAGCGACCACCAGGGGGGCATCCCCCCTCGCTACCGCCCCGCCCCCCATGCATTGATCTTCCACAACCGGGAAACCGAATTCGCCCTTTCTGCCGGCCGATCCCAGACACTTCGCACAACGCCCTGGAGAATTACCGCCAATCGTGATGCAATGCTTTGACGACTTCAGGTGCGCCCACAGCTACCCGAAATCGCCTGAAGTAAATCCCATCGTGCATCAAAAAGACCGGAGGCCACCCTGTTCAACAAAGCGGTATTCCTGGATGCGGAGTCGGTAGACCGCGACGACATCTCGTGGTCGGCCCTGAAGGCTCTGGCCCACCACTCGGAGTGGCATGAAGCGACCGCCCCGGAGCAGACATTGGAACGCATCCGCGATGCCGACCTGGTGATCAGCAACAAAGTGGTCGTCGATCGTCCGCTGATGGCGGCCTCTACCCAACTCAAGCTCATCTGCATTGCGGCGACCGGCACCAACAACGTGGATCTGGAGGCAGCATCCGAGCTGGGCATCGCGGTGACCAACGTGACCGGTTACGGCACCCCTTCCGTGGTGCAGCATGTGTTCTCCCTGATCCTCTCGCTGGCCACCCGGCAGCCGCAATACCGGGAGGCGGTCGCCCGCGGCGATTGGCAGCGCGCCAACCAGTTCTGCCTGCTGGACTATCCGATCTGGGAGCTGACCGGCAAGCACCTCGGCATTCTGGGTTACGGCGAACTGGGCAGGGCGGTTGCCCGGGTAGCCGAAGCCTTCGGCATGCAAGTGCTGGTGGGCCAGCGCCCGGGCGGTCCGCCACAGGCCGGTCGAATTGCGTTGGAGGCGCTGCTCCCACAGGTCGACATCCTCAGCCTCCACCTGCCGTTGGCGGAAAACACCCGCAACCTGATCGGCACCCGGGAACTGGCCCTGATGCAGCCGCATGCCCTGCTCATCAACACGGCCCGCGGCGGCATCGTGGATGAGAGTGCCCTGGCGGAAGCACTGATCACTGGCAGCCTGGGTGGTGCGGGAGTGGACGTGCTCTCGAAGGAACCGCCGGCCGGCGGCAACCCGCTGCTGAATCCCGAGGTACCCAACCTGATCCTCACCCCCCACATCGCCTGGGCCAGTGTGGAGGCGCGGCAACGACTGATCGACGAGGTCGTGGCCAACGTCCGGGCCTTTCTATCCGGCGAGTCCCGCAACCGAGTCGCCTGAACACAGATCCGTATCCGTGTGGAAACGCTGTTTATCGGTCGTCCCGCTTCGGCAGTCCCTGAGCCGAATGGCACTTAACTTAAGCTATGTTTCGGTGCGGCAAGCCGCACCCTACGGCTT
>JBNKYJ010000081.1:0-18992 GCA_050300835.1 Sedimenticolaceae bacterium | reverse complement strand
CGCCCCCCCCCACCGCAATGCTTTGGCAAACCCTGCACCCGTAAGTAAGTGCCATTCGGTTCTAACCCCAATATGAAGGTCTGCGTGCAAACGATGCAAGAAAACCGGCAGCGAAGACAGTTAGCGAGAGTCACGATTCCTGCCGCCAGCCTGCTGACGGATCAGTGAAAACCGGTCGGGCCTTCTATCGAGTGGTGGTGCCAGGGCGCGAATCCGGTTTCGATAGCTGTCACGGATGTCGAAATCGACTATAGTGGCGGAAGTTCATAAGTTTAGATTTTTTTTCATACCTAATCTTGCCGTTCCGCTCCCCCGGCGGACGGCCGGGAGATCGCCTCCATGGCCCACATACCCGACGGAGTGTTGTCCGCGCCCGTATTGGTCGGTGGCGCACTGTTCTCGGCAAGCACCCTGGCGGTGGCGCTCAGACGCCTCGACTATGAGCGCATACCCCACGCGGCGGTATTGTCTGCGGCCTTTTTCGTCGTCTCGCTGATCAGCATTCCGGTGGGTCCCGGCAGCGTGCATCTGATCCTCAACGGTCTTATGGGGGTGGTGCTCGGCTGGGCCGCGGTGCCCGCCATTCTGGTGGCGCTGGTGCTGCAGGCGGTTTTTTTCGGCTTTGGCGGGCTGCTGGTGCTGGGGGTGAATTGCATGAACATGGCGCTACCGGCGCTGATCTGCTCGGCGCTCTACGGCAGACGTCTGAGGGCCGTGGATTGCCGCCGTCCCTTCCTGCTGGGCACGCTCGCGGGCGCTACGGGTGTACTGCTGACCGCGCTTATGGTGAGCCTCTCGATCGCCTTGAGCAGTGACGTCTTTATGCCGGCAGCCAAGGTGATACTGCTCACCTACATCCCGCTACTGATCGTCGAGGCGGCGGTGACCGGTGCCGCCATCTCGTTCGTGCGCCGGGTGTCGCCTGAAATGCTGTATGCCGTGGAGCAAGGGTATGGCTGAATACCGCTCTGAAACGATGCCCCGGATGAGGCGACGGAAGCCGCAACGCCGATACCTCCTCATTCTACTGTGCGTCATTGGTCTGCTCACGTGCATGCCGCTGCAGGCGCACCGGCTCAAGGTGTTCGCCACCGCTGAGGGGGCGCGTATCGACGGTACCGCCTATTTCGTCGGCGGCGCCAAGGCCGCCGGCGCCAGCATCAATGTGCTCGATCCGCAGGGTCGGGAGCTGGCCAAGGTGACGCCCGATGAGGATGGTGCCTTCAGTTATATCGCGACACAGCGCATGGACCATGAGTTCGTCGCCGATAGCCGTGATGGACACAAGGCCAGCTGGACGGTGCGGGCGGACGAACTGCCCGCCGATCTGCCGCCGCCGGATGGCGCTGGGCCGTTGCCCGGAAAATCCGCCGCAGAGGGGCAAGCGCCGGCGTCGGCAGCGGCGCCGGCGGCGGCCGTTGACGATGGCAGGCTGGTTGCCCTGGTGGAGCGGGCCGTGGCGCGCCAGGTCAGGCCGCTGCGGGAGGAGCTCGAGACCTACACGGACCGGGTGCGGCTGCATGACATTCTCGGCGGCTTGGGTTACATCGCCGGAATCGCCGGTCTCGGACTCTGGTGGCGCAGCCGCCGGCGTGAGGACGTACGATGAGCGAACTGCTGGCGCTCGGTGTAACGCCCGCGGCCTGGCTCGCTTCTCGGGATCCGCGGCTTCGGGTGGTGATCAGCTGCGCTTTCGCCTGCGTCATCCTGAGTCTCGACCGGCTGCCGCTGCAGCTTTGCGTGCTGCTGCTGGCCGTCACGCTGGCGAAGGTGGCCGGACTCTCCTTGAAGCAGATCGCCATGCGCCTGCTCGTGCTCGAGGGATTCATGCTGGTCCTGCTGGTGCTGCTGCCCTTCGGCGTGCCCGGCGAGAGCTGGCTGCAGCTCGGCAGCTTCAGCGCCAGCCGCGAGGGGGTTCGCCTGGCGGTGTCGATCGTGCTCAGGGCCCATGCGGTGGTCCTGGTGCTGCTGGCCCTGGTCGGTACCCTCGATCCGGTGGTGCTGGGACACGCTCTGGCCAAGCTGCGGGTACCGGACAAGCTGGTGCATCTGTTCCTCTTCACGGTGCGTTATCTGGGGGTGCTCCACGACGAATACCAGCGGCTGCGCCAGGCGATGCGCACCCGGGGCTTCGTGGCGCGCAGCGACGCCCATACCTGGCGCAGCCTGGGCTGGCTCCTGGGCATGTTGCTGGTGCGCAGCCTGGAGCGTTCACAGCGTATCCTCAAGGCAATGAAGTGCCGTGGCTTCAACGGCCGTTTCTACCTGTTGGATGGCCGTCGCTGGCAACCGGGCGACACCCGGTTCGCCCTGCTGGGCATACTCCTGTTGGCGAGCCTGCTGGCGCTGGACGGATGGCCATGAACATGCCGGTGTTCATCATGGACAAGGTGACATTCGGTTATCCCGGTCATCCCGTTCTACAGGAGGTGGAGCTGGAGCTTCGACGCGGCGATCGGGTCGCCCTTGTCGGCCCCAACGGCGCCGGCAAGACAACCCTGCTCCACCTCATGGTCGGCCTGTTGCGGCCCGCCAGCGGTCGCATCCTCGTCTTCGGCAAGGAGCGGGCTTCGGAGAAGGCCTTCCGCGAGGTACGCCTGCGCACCGGGTTGTTGTTCCAGGATGCGGACGACCAGCTCTTCTGTCCTACCGTGCTGGAGGACGTGGCCTTCGGTCCCCTGAATCAGGGCTATACACGAGAGCAGGCGCTGGAGGTCGCCAACGAAACCCTCGCCACCCTGGGGCTGGTGGATCTCTGTCATCGGGTCACCCACAAGCTTTCGGGGGGCGAGAAACGGCTGGTCTCGCTGGCCAGTGTACTGGCCATGCGCCCGGAAGTGCTGCTGCTCGACGAACCCACCAACGGTCTCGATGAAGCCACCGAGCGGCGTCTGGTCGAGCATCTGGAGGCGTTGCCCCAGGCGATGCTCTTCATCTCCCACGACCGGCGTTTCGTCGAGCGCCTGGCACGGCGTGCGGTGCTGCTGCGTGACGGCAGCCTGCACGAGGCGGTGCTGCACACCCATCCCCACAGCCACACCCACTCCCACCTGCATGTGCATGCCAGGGAGGATCTGGAAACGAGGCACGCCCACGCTGACCATCGGCCGGAGCACGGTGATCACCAGCACGGTGAGTGAATGGGATAGCGTCGTGTAGCCTGGATGGAGCGAAGCGCAATCCAGGAGATAGGGCGCATCGATTCCCCGGATTCCACTGCGTTGCATCCGGGCTACCTGCAACCAACCAATCGATGTGTAGGGTGCGGCTTGCCGCACCAACAAAAATCCGCTGCTAGCGGAATGGCTGCGTAACTTATGTTACAGAACCCTACCGACGGCCGGCTTATTCTGACTCCCACGATTCACGTTTCAACTTCATGGGAGATCGTCATGCAAGCGATGAAGTTTTTTATCGACACCCACGACCAGGCCAATGGCAGCTTTCCAACGGGGCTGACGCCGGAACAGTTCGAGGCCTTCTACGCCCAGTACGAGGCGGCCTGCTACGCAGAAGAGGTGGTGCCCCTGCGTGTCCATGTCGGTTATGGGGAGGGCCGCGCCTTCTGCTTCACCATGGCGCCCGACGCCGAAGCCGTACGCCGCGCACACGAGCGCGTCGGGCTGCCGTTCGATGCCATCACCGAAGTCGCCACCGCCACACCCGGCGATACCTTCTTCCGGCGCTCCGCTGCCTGAGCCGATTACATTCGACACCGATCGGGACGTTCTTTGAGGGCAAGGGGGTATGGCGATGACGCTCGCTAGTTTCCAGTTGTGGCCGGTGGCGTTGGTGGCGCTGTTGGTTGGGGTAGGCGTGCTGATCGTGATGGTGCGCTACGACCTGGGGCCGCCCAGCCGGCTGGCCCGGGGTGGTCAATGGCTGCTGGCGACCGCGCTGGGTACGGGAGTGCTGGCATTCGGCCTCAAGCTGGCGATCATCGCCACTATCCTCACACTGCCGGAACTGGCGATCGACCCACTGATCGAGAAGCCTGCGCCGGTGATTCAGCCTGCCGCCTCCGATCCCCTGTGGGGGTTTCTCTCCACCAGAGAGCTGCGCTGGGAGGCCCTGCCGGGGGAAGCGACAGCCGTCGACCTGGAACGTCTCGCCGAACCGGCTGGCGAGCCCTACATTTGGCAGGCCTTGCCCGCGCAGGCCCCGAGTCCGGCGGACAATCCGTTGACCCCGGCCAAGGCCGCACTGGGGGAACGGCTTTTCTTCGACAAGGCGCTCTCCTACGACCGCACGCTGGCCTGCGCCTCCTGTCACGATGTCAGGGGCAGTGGCGACGACGGCCGCGCCACCTCCCTCGGCATCGACGGGCAGCTTGGAAGCCGTAACGCACCCACGGTCTGGAACGCGGCCTTTCAGTCGCTGCTCTTCTGGGACGGCCGGGCCGACTCCCTGGAGGCGCAGGCCAAGGGCCCGCTGGTCAATCCGCTGGAGATGGGCATGCCGTCGCTGGAATTGGTGGCGAAGCGGGTGATCGCGACGGGTGACTATCAATCCGCTTTCGAGGCCGCCTTCGGCCAGGGAACATCGATCACTATCGACCGCATCGCCGAGGCGATCGCCGCCTATGAGCGCACCCTGATCACGGCCGATACGCCCTATGACCGCTTCGTGCGCGGCGACCTGGATGCGCTCAGCCCGGCCCAGTTACGGGGTATGCACCGGTTCCAGCGCCTGGGTTGCGTGCAGTGCCACTTCGGACCCAATTTCAGCGGCGCCAGTCTTTTCGACAACCGGGCGCCGCTGCGCATCTTTCCGGTCTATCCGACCCCCTACGAAGCGAAGTATGGCCTGACCCGGGACAGCGGCGCGGCGGAAGCGGGCAGCGGGCGGGGCAGCTGGCGGGTTCCCTCGCTACGCAATGTGGCCCTGACCGGCCCCTGGTTCCACAACGGTTCGGTGGACGACCTGGCCGAGGCGGTGCGCATCATGGCGAGTGTGCAGCTCGGCTATACGGGACGTTATCTGGTCTGGTCCGATGCCAACAAGGCGATGGTGGCGCTGGACCGGTTGGTCATCGACGAGGCGACAGTGGCGGATCTGGTGGCCTTTCTGCAGGCCTTGAGCAGTGACAGGCTGGTTGCGCTGGAGGCGGGTCAAACCGGTGAATGACATGTTAAGCTGCCGCATGCATAGCGAAGCCGGTTTTCTCAAGGTGGAGGAGTTCACCATGGCCAGGCCCGAGGCGCTCAACCCGCTAGCCGATCTCTCGCCGCAAGGCAGAGCGTTGCTGATGGCCGGCAGGATAGAGAGGGCATTCGACAAGTCGACGGCGGTCATCCACAAGGGCCAGCCGGTCTCCGGCGCTTACCTGGTCACCCATGGTCAGCTGCGCGTCTTCACCTACACCCCGCAGGGCAGCGAGGCGACCCTCTACTTCATCCGTCCCGGCGAGACCTGCGTGCTGGCGTTGAACTGCCTGTTCAACGACCTGCGCTATCCCGCCTGGGTGGAGAGCACCCCCGACACCCGGGTGGAGATCATCCCCGGCGCGCTCTATCGGCAACTCTTCATGCGCGAACCCGCGGTGCAGAATCTGACAGTGAAGGCACTCTCCACCCTGGTCTTTCGCCTGATGGACGAGCTGGAGCAGATTCACGCCTGTAATCTGGATCAGAGGCTGGCCAACTTCCTGCTCAGTAACGCTTCGGACGAAGGGGTGCTGCTGACCACCCAGCAGGCATTGGCCGGACATCTCGGCACTACGCGCGAGGTGATTGCCCGTTTGATGCAGGGCTTCGTGACCCAAGGCCTGGTCGCCACCGGCCGGGGACGGGTGACTATCGTCGATGCAGCCGGTCTGTCCCGCCTGGTGGAACCCTGACCTGAGTTCTCTGGCCTGTATGGAGCACAGTTCCGTAGCCTGGATGGAGCGCAGCGCAATCCAGGGACCGGGCGTATCGCTTCACCGGATTCCACTTCATTGCCTTTGCGTTTTCCGCTGCCCTTTTATCCGGTTCTGAGCATAAAAGAAAAAGCCAGAGCGTCGACATGCGGTGGCTGGATGACGCTGTGGTGAAAGGGTGCACATGTTCGATGATCGAACTGTCCGGCTCACGCTTGGCGGTGTCACAATGGTGCTACGCTATGAGATAAAGGCATCAACAAAACAGCCGGTTCAGAACGATGATACACACCAGAATTCAGATGCTGCAGGAGATGCCCATCTTTGGCGGTATCCGGGAGTCGACCATCGAGGCGCTGTTGCACGGCGCCTCGATACGCGAGCTGACGCGAGGCGACACGGTGTTCCAGGAAGGGGAGCTCGATACCGCGGTCTATGTGATCGAGCAGGGCCGGGTATCGGTGCATCGTCAGTGGCAAGGCGAGAGCTACAAGCTGAGGGATCTGGGCAAGGGAGACTGTTTCGGCGAGATGGCGCTGATGGATTTCAAGCCGCGCAGCGCCACGGTCTACGCGGATACGGATTGCAGCCTGATTCAGATTTCCGCCGCACAGCTGGGCGCGCTCTACGCCCAGGAGCCGGAGCAGTACACCCTGATCATGATGAACCTGGGGCGTGAAGTCTGCCGGCGCCTGAGGGATGCCGACAAGCGGCTGTTCATTCACAACATGGAGCAAGGTGCATTGGAGCGCAGTTCAGGCCCGTGGAGCTGAGTCGCGGCTGTTCTCTGGCGTGATGTCGGCGCTCCGCAGTCCGCACGAGGCAATAAAGGACAATCCATCGGGTTTATAATTTGTTCGGTTTGACGCACTATCCATGGATCATCCCGACAGCTGTGTGACGGGCTGGAAACGGTTCCGGCATTCGCACAGATTGAGCCGACTATGTACACGAATACCCCTTCCAATGGACTGGTCCCGTTCAAGATGTGTTCCTCCACGCTATCCCTCGATCAGTTTGTGGAGGACTGGACGCTGTCCCGCTTCGAGGGCGAGCCGGACCCGGTGCCCAAAACCTATGAGCGCTGGATCGGCTTCGATTCGCCCTTCTCCAACGTACCGCTGATACAGGTCGCCGTCGCCGGCTTCGATATCGACAATCGGGACACGGCCCGGCTCAGGGTCAAGGCCGAGCGTGTCACGGTCAACGGTTTCATGCTGGTGATCGAGACCTGGCGGCATACCCGTGTCTATGGCGTGGACGTCAGCTGGTTGGCGATCGGTACCTGAGCGAAGGGCTATGACGCCGTCCGGCATGGCGTCGCCATGCCAGGGTCTGTTGGATGGGTGCTGACAGGCCCTAGAAGTCGATATAGGCCAGGGCCCGTTCGCTGTCCTGAAAGTCAGCAATGGCCTGGTCATGTTCGAACCGGTCGCCGACGAGTACGAAGTTGTAACCCAATGCGGTCGCCGCCATGCGGTCCCAGGGGCCATCCCCGAAATAGGTTATTCTGCCTTTGCCGCTGTAACCGCATCTCCGCTCGGCCAGCTTCATGATTTCGATACGGTCGAAGTGGTCGCAAGAGGAGGCGAGAGGGATACCGTCGGTCTCGAAGCCGGCCGCCTGCAGTTTGAGTCGGGCGGTTTCGCACCAGCCGCCGGTAGCCATGGCCAGGTCCAGGTCGTCACGCCGGCGCAGCCGGTCGAAAAAATCCTGCGCGCCGGGTACCGGCGAGATCGGGTGGCTCGAGAGGTAGTCGGCGACGCGCCGTGTAAACGCCTCCCTGACGGCGTCGATGAGGGCTGCCCGGTCATTCTGCAGTCCCTGTTCCTCGATGATCTGATTCAGTATGCCGCTGTCGCTGACGTGCCGGTAGTGGCGCCAGTCGGTGTCTATGTCGAGGTTCATCACCTCGTACACGGCCGCCTGAAAACAGTCGGCGTCGAAGTCGTAGGAGGCGACCAGGGTACCGTCGATGTCGAACATCACCATGGCGCGGTTCGGATCTCCTCCGGTCATGCGGTCAGTGTCCTCTGGTGATGGCTCATGATGGGGCCATCCTACCCCTTGTCGGATGTGTGCGGGAGTTCATCGTAAGCGGGCAGGCCGGACGGGTCGCTGTACCAGACCGCCCGTGAAGCGCAGAAGATGCTTTGCGAGGGGCGGATCGCGGGATCGTCATCCAGGGTGCCGGCGGGCACGACCACCGCCCTGCCGGTCTGCGCCAGCCAGGGCAGGGAAGAGCCGCAGTGGGTGCAGAAAGCGGTGGCGAAGTGCTTGGCCTCCTGCAGCGCGTAGCGTCCCACATGCTCCTCGCCCCGCAGCCACTCGAAGTCGTCTGGCGAGACCAGCAGGTTGGCTGCGAAGGCGCTGCCGGTGAACTTGCGGCAGCGGGAGCAGTTGCAGTACTGGAAGATACCCAGGTTGCCACGGATGGCGTAGGCGACCCGTTGGCAGAGGCAGCTTCCGGTCACGCGCTTGTCTGTCATCTCCTGATCTCCCGGTCTCGATGTGATCGCTATGGGATGAGGCTTGTCGCAGAGCGTCGATCCCTTGCCATCACAGGTGGTGAGTTACTGTAACCCGCTCGAGGGGGCTCTGATGACGCCCGTGTCCCCTCTAGATCGATAATATCCGGAATAGGTCTGGGGCTGAAACCGTGGGAATGCACATCACCCGGCCTTGACAGCATACGGCTCGAGCCGATATTTTCATGGCTCAGTTCACCCGAAGGTATGCCATGAACCAACCCGCCAACCTCCTGCTCAACGCCGTGGTACGGCCCGTAGTGGTGGTAGGTGTACGCGTGTTCGCACCGTAACGGGCAGGAGCTGAAAGCATTCAACAACCCCCGTCCGGTGCGAACCGGCGGGGGTTTCTTCATTTCGGCCCCGCTGTTTCCACCGGACGATCGCAGTCAAGGAGATCGATCCGATGATCAAACGAACGGGAGCAGCGCTCACCATCGACCTGTTGCAGCGCCAGGGCGTCACGCACATCGCCGGTATCCCCGGGGGTGCCAACCTGCCCCTCTATGACGCCCTCAGCCGCAGCCCCATCCGACATGTGCTGGCCCGTCACGAGCAGGGCGCCGGTTTCATCGCCCAGGGCATGGCGCGGGCGACGGGAGAGCCGGCGGTCTGCTTCGCCACCTCGGGGCCGGGCGCGACCAATGTGCTCACCGCCCTGGCCGACGCCCATCTCGACTCGATTCCGGTGATCTGTGTCACCGGCCAGGTGCCGCTGCCGCTGATCGGTTCCGACGCCTTTCAGGAGGTCGACATCTACGGCATGAGCCTGCCGGTGACCAAGCACAATTTTCTGGTTCGCTCCGTCGACGAGCTGCTGGAGGTGATACCGGAAGCCTTCCGCATCGCCGCATCGGGGCGGCCGGGGCCGGTGCTGGTCGACATCCCGAAAGACGTGCAGCTGGCCGAGGCCGTGTTCGACGACTGGCCACCGCCCGGGCGACGTGCGGATCCAGCGGCTGCGCCGCCCGAATCCGTCGAGGCGGCGGTGGCGGCCATCGAGGCGGCCGAGCGTCCGATCCTCTATCTGGGCGGTGGTGTGATCCATGCCGGCGCGGCCGAGCTGGCGCGGTCGCTGGCAGAGCGCAGCGAGCTGCCGACGGTGATGACACTGATGGCGCTGGGCGCGATGCCGGACGACCATCCGCTCTCCCTCGGCATGCTCGGCATGCACGGGGCGGCCGCCACCAATCACGCCTTGCATCGCAGCGACCTGCTGATCGCCGTCGGGGCCCGTTTCGACGACCGGGCCACCGGCCGGCTGGCGGAGTTCTGTCCCCGGGCCAGGGTCATCCATCTCGACATCGATGCCAGCGAGATCCACAAGGTGCGGCGTGCGGATATCGCCCTGCGTGGGGATGTGGGGCAGACCCTGGGGCAGTTGCTGCTGCAGGTCTCGCCTCAACGACGTGACGAATGGCAGGCAGAGATCATGCAGTTGCGACGGTCGCATCCCTCGCCTCCCTGGGGAGAGACGATCGAACGGCCACAGGATCTGATACGCAGCGTCGGCCACCTGCTGGGTGCGGACGCCATCGTGGCGACAGATGTGGGCCAGCACCAGATGTGGACGGCTCAGGTCTACCCCTTCAGCCGCCCCCGCCAATGGCTCACCTCGGGTGGTCTCGGCACCATGGGCTTCGGCCTGCCGGCGGCCATAGGCGCGGCCCTGGCGCAGCCGCAACGCCCGGTCGTCTGCATCAGCGGCGACGGCAGCATCCTGATGAATCTGCAGGAGCTGGCTACCGCGGCGGAGCAGGGGCTGAACATCAAGCTGATCCTGTTGAACAACGGTGCGCTCGGCTTGGTGCGTCAGCAGCAGGATCTCTTCTACGGTGGCAACCGTTTCGCCTCCGACCTGGGCGTCAGCCCCGACTTCTGCGCCATCGCCCGTGGTTTCGGCTGGTCCACCGTCGATATGGCGGAGACCGGTTATGACATGGAGACCTTGGCGGAAACCCTCGACAGGCCGGGTCCCCAGTTCATCCATGTGCCCATCGACGGCGCGGAGCGGGTCTATCCCATGGTGCCCCCGGGCGCCCCCAATCATCAGATGCTGACAGGAGCGGACCATGAACAGCAGTGAGCGGATCGACCCGCAGCAGGCGGTGCTGGAACTGACCGTCAACAACCACCCCGGCGTGATGTCCCATGTCTGTGGACTCTTCTCCCGCCGTGCCTTCAATGTGGACGGGATTCTGTGTATGCCGTTGCCGAACACCGACACCAGCCGGATCTGGTTGCGGGTGCGCGAGGGTGAGCGACTGGCGCAGGTCGAGAACCAGTTGCGAAAACTGTACGACGTGCACGAGGTGCGGCGCCACCCGCCGGAGCACGCGGTGTTCGATCATCTTGAGGGATTTTTCAATGCATGAGCGGGCAAGCTCAGCCTGACCGGTCGGTGAAGCCGGAACTGGTCCAGTGCCGTGCCCCCGCACCGGTCGTCACAAGGGGTGAGCCTATGTGTTCAGTCATTCAGGGTTGAGGGACCCCCCCGAAGTGCGCTCGGGCTCTGGCCGTGGGTTGGATTACCAGTAACCGGACGACTCGACATTCGCCCCGCAGCTGCAGCGGTCATGATTCAGATCGATCTTCGTCATGGTGTGGTTGTCGGCCTGCTGAAAGACGGATCTAAAGCGTGGATGGGGGATGTGCAAAGGGTTGCTGTGTCAATCCCTCGTCCATGAGGGATGAACGGGAATGGCCGGATCAGAAATTGATCTGGGTGTTGATGCTCAGCATATCGAGTTCACCTTCGTCCAGGTCGACGAACTCCCAAGCTCCGTGGAGAGAAAACTGATCGCTGATGTGGTAGGTGGCGCCGAAACCGAACAGCAGATCCGAGCCATCAGTAGTGTCGGAAAAGGAGCCGAGTCCGATGTCGGCGTCCCATGCCATGAGTCCGACTTTGCCGAAAAGGCTGAAGTCATTGCCCAACGGGAGAAAACCGACTGCGGAAAAGCCCAAACCGGTAACCTCCACGCTGGCGTCATATCCGAGATATTTACCTTCCTCTTTGCCGAAGTCCGTTTAAGAGATCTCGAGTCCGAGAGTTTCGTTGGCGAGTAAACCGCCGTAAATATTGAGGCCGGTATCCGACTCATCGAAATGGTCCTCTGAGTGGTTCGCCGTACCGACGCCAAAGCCGAAGTAGCCGCTTTGTGCATAAACGGCATTCGACAGGATGCGGAATCCCATGAAGGTATTTTGTATATAGATTCTCGTCCGTGGTACTCGAAAATTCCACAATATCAAGGCTGTGGCGACTACGGCGCGTGTGGGAGTATATGTGAGCGGTTGGTGTGGTGCAAAGAGCCTCCACGGCTCATGCAACGGAGCATGTTTACTTCAAACAAGTGAAGCAGAGTGATCCGATAGGCGTGGGTCGGCAAGTGAACGGGAGTTGGACGGATAAGTGTCTTCTGGGTTCCTGTAATTGAAGATTGGGCCATACCGAGTCCGCGGATGATGGAAGCAGTAGCCCCTGTGCACCATGACGGACCGTCGTGTTATGGGGCCTGAGAGGATATCGACCATATGTGTTTGCTGCTAAACGCTCGTGAGAATCACGTAAGAGTTGTGTTTGCTTTCTATACTCAAGAGAATCGTCGGGGCGTTGTGATGATCGGGTGTTGATGTTTATTGCGGATCGGAAACGCAAAAGAGCCAGTAAACCAACGGGTTGAATTCAAAGGGGGGTATCGTGATGTGCGAGCTGCTCGGTATGAGTGCCAATGTGCCGACAGATATCTGTTTCAGCTTTTCGGGATTGGTGGAACGCGGCGGACGTACCGGCCCGCACCAGGACGGCTGGGGAATCGCCTTCTACGAGGGCAAGGGATGTCGAACTTTTCACGATCCTCAGGCCAGCGCCGATTCGGAAATTGCAAAACTGATCCGACACTACCCCATCCGCAGTTGCAATGTGATCAGCCATATCCGACGTGCCAACCGCGGCAAGATCTGCCTGGAGAATACCCACCCGTTTTCGCGTGAACTCTGGGGGCGTAACTGGACCTTTGCCCATAACGGTGAGCTCAAGGGGATAAAGAAGTATCCATTGGCATACTATCGTCCGGTTGGCAGTACCGACAGCGAACATGCATTTTGCTGGCTGATGGACCAGATCCGCAACGAGTTTCCTGAGATGCCGCGCAACATGAAGCCGGTATGGAAACGTATTGGTGAGTTTTGCCGTGAACTCTACGCTCTCGGTATATTCAACATGTTGTTGTGCGACTCACAAAATCTTTATGCGTTCTGCGCCACAAAACTGAATTGGATCACCCGCAAGGCTCCCTTTGGAAAAGCCCAACTGATCGATCTCGATTTCAAGGTGGATTTCAGCAAGGAGACCAAGCCCGATGACGTGGTGACCGTGATCGCCACGCAGCCGTTGACCGACAATGAGTCCTGGACTGTGATGGAGGCCGGGGAATTGAGGATATTTCGCAACGGGGTTACCCAATGCAGGACTTTGTGTACGAACTGCTGATGATGCTGATGGCCTGACGGTGAATGGGGTTGAGCAATGTGCCCGAATGGAGGGCAACAGTATCCGGGGCCTATGGTGCTCCGGACTTCCCATATTTCGGTAGACTCCACCCTGACCGCTCGCAAAATGACAGTCTCCCAATGACAAATAGCGAGCAGTCGCAACTGATTATTTATCGATAACAACCAATAGCAACCCCACAAGGCCTGGAATGGCTTGGAAAAATAAAATCTTTCGGCTCGCCGTGATGGCACCATAAATCCCTGCGGTTATGACGCATAGTAGGAAGAAAACCTTAAAATCGTAGCCTGCTGCTCCTTGGAGCAAGCCCCACAAGAGCCCTGCAGCGATAAATCCGTTATAGAGTCCCTGGTTGGCAGCTAACACCTTGGTAGCGCGGGCATGCTCCTTGGTATGACCAAACGCGTGCAATCCGGTCGGTTTATCCCAAAGAAACATTTCAAGTACTAGAAAATAGCCATGAAGCAATGCC
Source organism: Sedimenticolaceae bacterium (assembly GCA_050300835.1). Lineage (GTDB taxonomy): Bacteria > Pseudomonadota > Gammaproteobacteria > Chromatiales > Chromatiaceae > Thiodiazotropha. The sequence goes on along the minus strand of JBNKYJ010000081.1, from coordinate 5,616 downwards.
ACCAAAGAGACTGCCACGTCAGAAAATATTGTCATGAGTACTTACCTATCTGTGGGACATGACGGCTGTCGTATGGGCGCGAGCATCCTTGGTGACATCATTTGCTGAATGTTGTGTCAAGACCTGGCCTCCAATATTTCTCTTAGCGAAGCGGGAAGTATTCGTCTTGACTTTTCGGTGATGGCTTTCTCATGCTTCTGCCAAAGGACACCTAGATAAACGAACCCCAGGCCGATTAAAGTCAAAGAAATCGGAAATAGCCAGCTATCTTCGAAGACATCAGCCGCCAAGTGTGCAAGATAACCGCAGCTACCTAATGCACCGAAAACCACAAACACTCTGCGAATTAACAACACTCCGATACCAATCATTAGAAGATTGATGCATAAATAGAAGAATTTCGAAAGCTCACTTTCCGAATCAAGAGACGAGAGACCACCCCAGAAAGCCATAACGCCAAAAATATAAATCCAGAAAGAATAGTCAGCTATTCGTCGAGACCTCATATCTACCCAAAAGGCAAGGCCAATCATTAACAGCCCAGAATAGAGTGAGACTAATTTTCTTAACTCCCATGTGATGTCGCCACCAGATATCATGGCTGTAATATCCATGGTCATATACCAGAGGGTTAGGGCTATCGGCATGATCAAGAATGGGTACTTGTACTTCCAGGCTACGATAGCACCAATGGCCAGGGTGCCGAGCTCCATATACAGCCAATGCCACTTTATGTATCTGTGATAATCTCGATATACGCTCTCATCTGGCCAAACACCCATCCACTGTTGAAGACCATAAATTGCCAAAGGAGCCAAACACACAACGAACGTTGCAGAAATACCTGCAGGGATAGTTAAATTCTTCGCCGAAAACGTATTCGTTATTTTTATGCCTATGACGGCATAAATAAGCGAAATCATAACAATTCCTGCACCACCAAAGGATTCCCATCCAAGATTCATGAACAGAGTCATCGCGCCAATGGCTATTAGCCCGCCCAAGTAATAAAGCACGTGAGTGAAAGTAAATCGTGGGACGTCGAGAGATTGAGCTTTGAAGAACTCAAAAAGCGCATCGGCTTGTTCGTTTGTGATGATTTTCTCTTCTACAGCATCACCCAATTTCTTCCTTGTAATATGCATTACCGAGCTCTCAATTGATTTGCATCTGACGACTTAGATAAGGGGCTGAATGGTAGCAGGTCCCAGTACCGAAAGGGCGACCTTGATTTTCTTATTAGAATGCAAACTCTAACACCATTGATAGAGCCAACCCAACAACCACTGAGCCACCTGATAAATCAGCAATTATTCTTTCGGCTTTTGAGAAATGCGATTTGTATATATTTGCCAAACTAATAATCCCGATCCAGGCCACTCCCCAAAACAACCCAACAAGGAACATGCCTTCAAGATTCTCACCTCGTACGGGATTATTTGGAAATTCTAAGAAATACCACAAGTAACCTATCTGCAGGTACAGGCCATACAAACATGCCGCAATCCCTAAATATAAAACTCCCCTAAGCATCTTTTGCAATCTGATGCCTAAACTCAGGTGACAGCTGCCACACAGCGACGTAAGGAGCGACGGGGCAGCGGGTTACCTGGAGTGCTGTGTCAGGCATCTTTTGGTGGCCATTCTTCATATTGCGGCACTCCTTCAGGAATAGTTTCCCATGAAGCCTTAGATCCAACAAAAATGTGTCTCTCGATCTTTACTTCTGGATCTCCATCGACACACCCCAAAGTAACTCCATGAACCAAGCCGTTATACGTTCCGCAAAGTGTCGAGCCGCAGATGCTGCAAAAAAGTAACCCTGCACCATTCTTTGATTCATATTTGGTTAGTAATTCCTCGCCGCTAACCCAGAAGAATTCATTTGATACCACCAAGGCATATGCAGAGGCTTGAGCATTGAATGCCTTGCGACACATGGAGCAGTGGCAAGAGCGCGCATCTTTCAGCTTTCCGTTAATTTTGTATTTAATTGTGCCGCAAAAGCACGAACCAGTTATTGTCACGATAAGATTCTCTACTGATGCCTAAAGCTGTCTTCAGCGGAGCAGGCGCGTTAGCGACTGCGTCCGATGGAAGGCCTGGTTAAGTGTTGATGTTCTTACCAATGCTCCCGCCTTAAATTGATTAAATTAATGCTAAAACTATTAATACAGCGGCAAAAACCCAAAGCGTATATGTTGTCATTCTCAGAGTTTTACCGAAATTGCTTAGCATATGACTTGATATGCTCCAGATGATAGGCCTCCATGTTTTTATATTTGCTAGGGTCCCGTTTGATACTGTATAGCGTGGTGGTAAAAATTGAAGCAAAGCAAGCGGAACAAAGCTTATTCCACTTACGCAGCAAGCCAGTTTTATATATACGCTGTCCATTACATTACACTTACACTATAAATAGATGGCCTAAAAGTCGTGTTACAACAAGCTGTATTGTAGTCTAAATCCAAGTTGTGCTTCCTTAACTTCATGATTGCTCAATAATAAATTCCACGTGGTCGGGATTGTACGGCCTAAATGATTTGTATATCTGACTCAGTAAACGGTGGCTCACACACAGGCCTAAAGTCTGAATGCTCGTGATTGGGTGGGTGCGCGTCTTCTCTGCACAGCTGACTGATTCCATGATGATGCTGGGCGCAAAGCGGATCAGGATATGCTCGGCCAGGATTGCCGCCGGCTCGAACATGGGGATGGGTGGAGAAAGGCGACCTCCCGCTGCTGGTGCGGCGGGAGGCGCCTTTGGCTTCAGGCCGAGGTGACGGCCGCCTGGTGAGACCAGCCCAGCTCTTCGGCCCTGGCCAGCGCTTGTGCCGGCACGTCGGTGGCGACGAACTGCTCATGCAGCACCTGCACGCCCAGCATGTGGTTGAATACCGCGTCCATGGTGTTGCGGGTGGCGTCCGTGGTGCTCGGATCGTCGTGTTGCTTGAACAGGGCTTCGACGCCGGCGCGGCTGAGCAGACCGGCGGCTTCGACGGCCTGCGGATTGAGGTACTTGTCGGCCAATGCCTGCATCGCCCGCCACTTCTCGGGGTCGGTGTGGGCGGGCGGGGCCATGAAGGCGAACTTCTCGCGTTCGTAGAGGACCTTCGGCAGCAGGCCTTTCATCGCTTCGCGCAACACCCACTTCTCCTTTTTGCCCTTGATGCGCACCGTGGGCGGCAGGGTGGCGGCGAACTCGGCCAGATGGTGGTCGAGGAAGGCGGGGCGGGCCTCCATGGAGTTGGCCATGTCGACCCGGTCGCCGCCCCAGGTGAGGATCTGGCCTTCCAGCATGGTCTTGATCCAGACGTACTGGGCGCGATCCAGTGGGTGGCGGCCGGCCAGCTGGTCGGCGTCGAGCGCCTCGGCGATGGCGTGACCGGGACGGTAGCCTTCGAGCGCCTTGGCCATCTCGGGATTGAGGATGCCGGGAACGAAAGCGGCGCTGGAGAGCCAGGGCTGCAGGCAGGCGGGGGTGAAGCCGATCTTGGCGCTGAGTGCCGGGTCGTCGATTTCGTTCTCCGACAGCATGGCGCCCTTGAACAGCTTGTTGTTCTCGTGCAGCAGCCGGCGCCACTCCTGTTGCTCCGCTTCGGGCAGGTGGTCGAGGCCGTGCAGGAAGAGGTCGTTACGGAAGGCGGGGTAGCCGGCGAAGAGTTCGTCGGAGCCCTCGCCGGTGACCACCACCTTGTACTTGGCCTCGCGCACATGGCGGCTCATGAGGAACTTGGCCACCGCCAGGGTGTTGTAGATGGTGCGTTCGGTGTGCCAGAGGGTCTCCTCGAAATTGTCGTAGAGATGATCGGCATTCAACCGCAGCACATCCTGGTCGGCGCCGGTGGCCTGGGCCATCTCGGTGGCGATGGGGGTCTCGTCGTACTTGTCGCTGTCGAAACCGATGGTGAAGGCCTTGACCGGCGACTGTTGGGCGGCGGAGGCCAGCCCCAGGATGGAGCAGGAGTCGATGCCGCCGGAGAGATAGCAGCCCACCGGCACGTCGGCCTCCAGGCGATGGTTGACCGCCTCCAGCAGTTTCGCCCTTACCCCTTCGATGGCCTCTTCTTCGGAGATGTCGGCATGCACGCCGTCCTCGGGGAAAGGCATGTCCCAGTAGCGTGCGTCACGAATATCGAAGCTGCCGTTGCGCCGGCGGATGCTCACCACATGACCGGGCTTGACCTGATGAATCCCCTCGAAGGCGGTGGAGCCGGGGACGATGGTCTGCATCAGCTGGTGGTAGAGGCCCTGGGGATCGAAGCGCCGTGGCACCTCGGGATGGGCGAACAGCACCTTCAGCTCGGAACCGAAGACGACGGTATCGCCGACCCGGGTCCAGTAGAGGGGCTTGATGCCGAAACGGTCGCGCACCAGGTGCAGGGTGTCTGCCTGTTTGTCGTAAAGGGCGAAGGCGAACTCGCCACGCAGATGGGGCAGGGTGCCCTCCAGGCCGTGACGCGGATAGAGGTGGAGGATGATCTCCGAGTCGCTCTTGGTCTGGAAGCGGGCGCCACGGGCGGTGAGGTCGGCGCGGATGCGCTTGTAGTCGTAGAGCTCGCCGTTCTTGGTCAGCATCAGCTGCTTGTCGGCGGTGACGAAGGGCTGGCGGCCCCGGTTCTCGTCCAGGTCGATGATGGAGAGGCGGGCATGGCTGAAGCCGATGCCCTGCATCGCCTGCCAGCCGAAGCCGTCGGGCCCGCGGTGGTACTGGATGGCCGCCATGGCGACCAGGGTTTCGGGATTGACCGGTTTGTCCCGGTCGGCGTGGAAGATGCCTGCGATACCGCACATAGTTTCTAACCTGGGGATTAACTGAATGTTTTGAGCATGGCGGACAAAAGGGCCATACGGATATAGACGGCGCCGCGCGCCTGGGCGAAGTACCAGTTGTGGGTGGTGTCGTCGAGGCTGCGATCGAGCTCGGCGCCGCGCGCCAGGGGGTGCAGCACGATAGCGCCCGGCTTGAGGTTGGAGTCGGCGTTCAGGGCGTAGCGGCTGCCGTGGGATTCGTAGCCGTCGCCGGTCCAGGCGATGGCGTTGATGTAGACCACGTCGAGACTCGGCAGCACGCTCTCCATGTCGGGGGTGACGCTGAGCTTGAGTCCCACCGCTTCCAGCTCCTCCCGTTGTCCGGGATCGAACACGGTGTTGTCGTTGTTGTCTTCGGCGATGATCATTATCTCGTCGATGCCCTCGGCGAACTGGGCCAGATAGATGAGCAGACTGCGCACCGTGCGCATGCGGCTGGGTACGCCGATGATGCCGATGCGCACCCGGCAGCCGGGCTCCTCGGCCATCAGCTCCGGCTGCCACTTGAGCAGGGCGTAGATGTCGGCCATGGCCTGGGTGGGGTGCTCGTCGAGTCCGTTGCCGGCATTGATGATAGGGATGCGCAGCCCCTCCAACATCTCGTAGACCGCATCCTTGTTGCTGTCGCGCAGCACCACCATGTCGCCGTAGTGGTTGAGCATTTCGCCCACGTCGTAGAGCGACTCGCCCTTGGCGATGCCGGTGGAGGCGGGATCGGTGATCGACATGATGTCGCCGCCGAGCCGGTGCCAGGCGCTCTCGAAGGAGAGCCGGGTGCGGGTGCTCGGTTCGTAGAAGGCGCTG
>JBNKYJ010000080.1:0-8653 GCA_050300835.1 Sedimenticolaceae bacterium | reverse complement strand
CTGGCGCAGAACCCGGGCCTCGGCAAGTTCGTCTGGGACGAGTTCCAGAACGGCAGCTCCGACTCCCTGGCGCGCATCATGGTGGCGGTGTTGGTGATCGGCTTCATTGGCTTCCTGCTCGACCGCGGCATGCTGATGCTGCAGCGGGCCTTCAGCTGGGACAAGAACGCGGTGCTGCGCTAGCGCGTTGCGCTTCGAGTTTTGAGTTTTAAGTGATGAGTTTTGAGTTGATGAGTTCGCTGCGCTCAGATTGTTTTGTTTACCCCCTCTCCCTGGCCCTCTCCCGCGAGGGGAGAGGGAAATCACGGATGCAGAGGGGCGGTAACCGGATGCTTTGTTTGCACAACGGGCCAGGCAGTTCTCTCTGTACTCGAACAGAACGTCCCCTCTCCCCTCGCGGGTGAGGGCCAGGGAGAGGGGGAATCAAACCCGTGAGCGAAGCGAAGACCAAAACTCAAAGCTTAAAACTCATCACTCAAAACTTATCGAAAGATACTTGGGTGTGTCCGAACGCACCGAATCAAGTTAGGTGAAATACAATGAACAGTTACCTCAACATCGACCACGTCAGCATCACCTTCCCGACCGACAACGGTCCGCTGAACGTGCTCAAGGACGTGGATCTGAAAGTCGCCCAGGGCGAGTTCATCTCCCTCATCGGCCACTCGGGTTGCGGCAAGTCGACGGTGCTCAACATCGTCGCCGGTCTGCTCAACGCCAGCGAGGGCGGGGTGATCCTGGAGGAGAAAGAGGTCACCGAACCGGGACCCGACCGGGCGGTGGTGTTCCAGAACCACTCCCTGCTGCCCTGGCTGAGCGTCTACGACAACGTGCGCCTGGCGGTGGACCAGGTGTTCAAGAAGACCAAGAGCAAGGAGGAGCGTCACCGCTGGACCCTGCACAACCTGGAGCTGGTGCACATGTCCCACGCCCTGGACCGCAAGCCGGACGAGATCTCCGGCGGCATGAAACAGCGTGTCGGCATCGCCCGCGCCCTGGCCATGGAGCCCAAGGTGCTGCTGATGGACGAACCCTTCGGCGCGCTGGACTCCCTGACCCGCACCCACATGCAGGACTCCCTGATGGAGATCCAGGCGCGGCTCAACAACACGGTGATCATGATCACCCACGACGTGGACGAGGCGGTGCTGCTGTCGGATCGCATCATCATGATGACCAACGGCCCCTCGGCCACGGTCGGCGAGATCCTCAACATCGACCTGCCCAAGCCGCGCAACCGGCTGGCGCTGGCCGAGAACCCGGTCTACAACCACTACCGGGCCGAGGTGGTGCGCTTTCTTCACGAACGCCATCAGCAGCCGGAAGACCAACAGCCCGGGAAACCGTCGGAGTCCGAGAGCGACACCGTGGTCGACCTCTCGGCCTGGCTCAAGTCGGCCCAGTCCGGCAGCGGCAAGACCCTGGAGAAGACCCAGCTCAACCTCGGCTTCATCCCCCTGACCGATTGCGCGCCACTGGTGGTGGCCAAGGAGAAGGGCTTCTTCCATCAGCAGGGCCTGAACGTGGAACTGTCGCGCGAGAACTCCTGGGCCAACATCCGCGACAAGGTCTCCATCGGCATGCTCGACGGTGCGCAGATGCTTGCGGCAATGCCGCTGGCCAGCGCCGTGGGTGCAAGTGGCTCGGTGCCGATGATCACGGCCATGAGCCTGGACCTGAACGGCAACGGCATCACGGTTTCAAAGGAGATCTACGAGCAGATGGTGGCGACCGGCGAGACCGATCTCGATTCGCCGGCCGGCAGCGGCCGCGCGCTGAAGAGGGTCATCGAAGCGAACAAGGCGGCGGGGGAGAAACCGCTGATGTTCGCCACCGTGTTTCCCTACTCGTCCCACAACTACCTGCTGCGCTACTGGCTGGCGGCCTCGGGCATCGATCCCGACACCGACATCCAGCTCTCGGTGGTGCCGCCGCCGCAGATGGTCAACTACCTGCAGGCGGGGGTGATCTCCGGCTTCTGCGTCGGCGAGCCCTGGAACACGCTGGCGGTCTGCAACGGCCTGGGCCACACCCTGGCCGCCAGTTACGACATCTGGAACAACCATCCGGAGAAGGTCTTCGGCGTGGCCGGCAGCTGGGCGGCGGCCAATCCCAACACCCACCAGGCGGTGCTCACCGCCCTGATCAAGGCCTGCGAGTGGATCGACCGCCCCGAGAACCGGGAGGAGGTGTGCGAGCTGCTGAGCCAGGGCCGCTACGTCAACGCGCCGAAGGAGATCCTGCAGAAGTCGATGCTCGGCACCTTCCAGTTCTCCCGCGACGCCGCTGCCGTCGAGCGGGCCGACTTCAACGTCTTCAGCCGCTACAGCGCCAATTTCCCCTGGCACTCCCACGCCCTCTGGTTCCTCACCCAGATGGCGCGCTGGGGCCAGCTGCGCGAACCGGTCGATCTGAAAAAGATCGCCCGCCAGGTCTATCGCCCCGAGCTGTTCCGCAAGGCAGCAGAGGCATTGGGTATCGATCTGCCGGTCACGGAGATGAAAGCGGAAGGCGCGCATGCCGGGGTCTGGACACTGAAGGGGCGGCAGGGCGAGCTGACGCTGGGCGCGGACCGCTTTTTCGACGGCGCCGCCTTCGATCCCGATGATCCAATCGACTACCTGGCACAACAGCCGGTGAACAGTCTCTCTTTCACCCTGAACGCATTGCGCGAAGCCAATCCCTTGACCACCGAGGCGCTACCGGCAGCGCCGGAGAAAGCCCGCCTGACCGAAGAGGCAAGCCAATGAACAAACAGAAACTGATCCTGGTCGGCAACGGCATGGCCGGGGTGCGGACAATCGAGGAGCTGCTGAAGCTGGAGCCGGCGATGTACGACATCACCGTTTTCGGCGCCGAGCCCCATCCCAACTACAACCGCATCATGCTGTCCCCGGTGCTGGCCGGCGAGAAGACGGTGGACGACATCGTGCTCAACAGCCGCGAGTGGTACGCCGGGCACGGCATCACCCTGCACACCGGCGACCCGGTGGTGGCGATCGACCGCAAGGCGCGCCAGGTGAGGACCGCCTCCGGCATGACGGCGGATTACGATCGGCTGCTGCTGGCCACCGGTTCCAACCCCTTCATCATCCCGGTGCCGGGGCACGACCTGGAAGGGGTGATCGGCTTTCGCGATATCCGCGACGTGGAGATCATGCTTGAGAGCGCCCGCCGCTACAAAAAGGCGGTGGTGATCGGCGGCGGCCTGCTCGGCCTCGAGGCGGCCAATGGCCTGAAGAAGAACGGCATGGACGTGACCGTGGTCCACCTCATGGACATCCTGATGGAGCGCCAGCTCGACAAGCCGGCCGCCAACCTGCTCAAGGCCTCGCTGGAGGAGAGCGGCCTGGAGTTTCTGATGGAGGCCCAGACCGAGGCGATCCTCGGCGAACAGCGTGTCACCGGCGTGCGCTTCAAGGACGGCAGCGAGATCGCGGCCGACCTGGTGGTGATGGCGGTGGGCATCCGTCCCAACATGGCACTGGCCAAGGAGGCCGGTCTGCACTGCGAACGGGGCATCGTGGTCAACGACACCCTGCAGACCTTCGATCCACGCATCTACGCGGTGGGCGAGTGCGTGCAGCATCGCAACAACTGCTACGGCCTGGTGGCGCCCCTGTTCGATCAGGCCAAGGTCTGCGCCAACCACCTGGCCCATCTCGGCTTCGGCCGTTACGAGGGCTCGGTCACCTCCACCAAGCTGAAGGTCACCGGCATCGATCTCTTCTCCGCCGGCGAGTTCAACGAGGGCGAGGGCGACGAGACCCTGGTGCTGCAGGACCCGGCCCAGGGGGTCTACAAGAAGCTGGTGATCCGAGACAACCGCATCAAGGGCGCGGTGATGTACGGCGACACGATGGACGGCACCTGGTACTTCCAGCTGCTGCGCGAGGGCACCGACATCTCCAGCTTCCGCAACACCATCCTGTTCGGCCAGCACGACCTGGGCGACGCCGGCCACGGCGAGGAGACGCGGGTGGCCAAGCTCGCCGACGACGCCGAGATCTGCGGCTGCAACGGCGTCTGCAAGGGCGACATCGTCAAGGCCATCAGCAGCAAGGGGCTGTTCACCCTGGACGAGGTGCGGACGCACACCAAGGCCTCGGCCTCCTGCGGCTCCTGCACCGGTCTGGTGGAGTCGCTGCTGGCCTCCACCGTGGGCGAGGGCTATGCCGCCGCACCGAGCAAAAAGGCGCTGTGCGGCTGCACCGAGCACAGCCACGACGAAGTCAGAAAGGCGATCCGCGACGAGGCGCTGAAGTCGATGCGCGCGGTCTTCGACACCCTCAACTGGAAGACGCCGGACGGCTGCTCCAGCTGCCGCCCGGCACTCAACTACTACCTGCTGGCCGCCTGGCCGGGCGAGTACGAAGACGACGCCCAGTCCCGCTTCATCAACGAGCGGGCCCACGGCAACATCCAGAAGGACGGCACCTACTCGGTGGTGCCGCGCATGTTCGGCGGTCTCTGCAGCGCCAACGACCTGCGCGCCATCGCCGACGTGGCCGACAAGTACCGGGTGCCGGAGATCAAGGTCACCGGCGGCCAGCGTATCGACCTGTTCGGGGTGAAGAAGGAGCAGCTGCCGGCGGTGTGGAGGGATCTCTCGGCGGCCGGTTTCGTCTCCGGCCATGCCTACGGCAAGGCGCTGCGCACGGTGAAGACCTGCGCCGGCAAGAACTGGTGCCGTTTCGGCACCCAGGACTCCACCGGCCTCGGCGTGCAGCTGGAGGAACTCACCTGGGGTTCCTGGATGCCGCACAAGTTCAAGCTGGCGGTCTCTGGCTGCCCGCGCAACTGCGCCGAGGCGACGATCAAGGACTTCGGCGTGGTCTGTGTCGATTCCGGCTACGAGCTGCACATCGGCGGCAACGGCGGCATCAAGGTGCGGGTCACCGACCTGTTGTGCAAGGTCTCTACCGAGGCGGAGGTGTTGGAATACGCCGGCGCCTTCATCCAGCTCTACCGCGAGGAGGGCCACTACCTGGAGCGCACCGCGCCCTGGGTGGAGCGGGTCAGCCTGGGCTATGTGAAACAGCGCATCGTCGATGACGGGGCCGGCCGCCAGACGCTCTACGCACGCTTCAAGCAGAGCCAGCAGTACGCCCAGGTCGATCCCTGGCGCGAGCGTGCCGACGGGGCCGAATCCCATGAATTCACACCTTTGAGCATCGACCGAATGAGGGCGGCATCATGACCGACTGGATCGCTATCGCAAAACTCGACGACATCCCGAAACTCGGCGCGCGCAAGCTGCAGACCGAGCGCCTGGACATCGCCGTCTTCCGTACCGGCAACGACCAGGTCTTCGCCCTGCGCGACCGCTGCCCCCATCGCGGCGGACCGCTGTCCCAGGGCATCGTCCATGGTCAGGCCGTGAGCTGTCCGCTGCACAACTGGAAGATCGACCTCGAGAGCGGCCAGGTGCAGGGACCGGACGAGGGGTGTGTTCACACCTACGGCGTCAAGGTGGAGGAGGGGGTGGTCTACCTCAGCCTCGCCTCGCTGGAGTCGGCGGCCTGAATCGATCATGGGAGATGGGGGGATTGGTGGGGCAGGGCCCCACCGAAAAGCCCAATCAGACGAACTGAACGGTAGGGTGGGGCCTTCCCCACCGAAAAGTCCAATCAGACGGACTGAACGGTAGGGTGGGGCTCACCCCACCGAGAAGCACAATGAGACCAACATGGTGCGGCAAGCCGCACCCTACGAGATGTCCGCATATGATCGCAACACGGTTCAATCAACGCGTAGGGTGCGGCTCGCCGCACCGATAACCCTGCTGACTGGAGGTTGTCTCGATACGAGACGTCAGTGAAAGTGAAACCACAAAACGAACCATGTCTTCGATGAATCAGGCTGTCCCCATGCACGAACCGATCAAGAGCACCTGCCCCTACTGCGGTGTCGGCTGCGGTCTGCTGGTGCAACGGGGTGCCGACGGCGAGTGGCTGATCAAGGGCGACCCGGCACACCCCTCCAACCAGGGCAGGCTCTGTTCCAAGGGCACGGCGCTCAGCGAGACGCTCGATCATGATGGCCGTCTGTTGACGCCCGTGGTCGATGGTGAAGCGACGGACTGGGAACCTGCGCTCGAGCGGGTGGCGAACCGCTTCCGCGAGATCATCGACCTGCACGGTCCCGACGCCGTGGCCTTCTATGTCTCCGGCCAGTTGCTGACCGAAGACTATTACGTGGCCAACAAGCTGATGAAGGGCTTCATCGGCTCGGGCAACATCGACACCAACTCCAGGCTCTGCATGTCCTCCTCGGTGGCTGGCCACGTACGGGCCTTCGGTTGCGACAGCGTGCCGGGCTGCTATGAGGATTTCGAGCAGGCCGAACTGATCCTGCTCACCGGCTCCAATACCGCCTGGTGCCACCCGGTGCTCTACCGGCGGATCGTCAAGGCAAAAGAGCGCAATCCGGCCCTGCGGGTGGTGGTGATCGATCCCCGGGAGACCGCCACCTGCGAGATCGCCGATCTGCATCTGCCGCTGCGACCCGGCAGTGACAGCATCCTGTTCAACGGGCTGCTCAGCTTCCTCGATGACAACCGGGTGATGGACCGGACCTTCGTGGCGGAGCACACGGAGGGACTGGAGGCGGCCCTGCAGGCGGCGCGCTGGTACGCGCCGTCGGTCACCGCCGTGGCCGAGCATTGCGGCCTGCCGTTGGAGGATCTGCTGACCCTCTACCGCTGGTTCCTGATGACCGAGCGCACGGTGACCCTCTACTCCCAGGGCATCAACCAGACCTCCAGCGGCACCGACAAGGTCAACGCCATCATCAACTGCCATCTGTTCACCGGGCGCATCGGCCGCCCGGGGATGGGACCCTTCTCCATCACCGGCCAGCCCAACGCCATGGGGGGACGCGAGGTGGGGGCGCTCGCCAATCAGCTTGCCTGCCACATGACTATCGAAAATCCTGACCACCGCTCGCTGGTGCGCCGCTTCTGGCAGAGTGAGCGGCTGACCGATCGCGTCGGCCTCAAGGCGGTCGATCTGTTCCGGGCGGTGGAGTCCGGCCAGGTGAAGGCGCTCTGGGTGATGGCCACCAATCCGGCGGTCAGCCTGCCCGACGCCAACCAGGTACGGCGGGCGTTGGCGCAGTGCGAGTTCCTGGTCGTCTCCGACAGCGTGCGCGACACCGACACCAGCGCCTATGCGGATGTGCTGTTGCCGGCCCAGGGCTGGGGCGAGAAGTCGGGCACGGTGACCAGCTCGGAGCGCAGCATCAGCCGTCAGTCCCCCTTCCTGGATCCGGCCGGGGAGAGCCGCCCCGACTGGTGGATTCTCAGTCAGGTGGCGCAGCGCATGGGCTACCCGGGATTCGGCTATGCCGGACCGCATCAGATCTTCAGCGAGTACGCCGCGCTTTCCGGTTACGAGAATGACGGGCAACGGGATTTCGACATCTCCGCCCTGGCCGACCTCAGCCTGGGCGACTACGACCGTCGGCAACCGGTGCAGTGGCCGGTGCCTGCGGGACGCCCCGAAGGCACGGCACGGCTGTTTGCCGACGGCCGCTTCTACACCCCTTCCGGTCGTGCCCGGTTTCTGGCGGTGGCGCCGAGGCCGCCGGGCAACGCGGTGTCGGATGCCTATCCGCTGGTGCTCAACACCGGCCGGGTACGCGATCAGTGGCACACCATGACCCGCACCGGCAAGTCGGGCCGTCTGTTCGGCCATGACAACGAGCCGTTCGCCGAGATCCATCCCGAGGATGCCCGAAGCTACGATGTGGAGGAGGGCGAGCTGGTCAACGTCACCAGCCGCTGGGGCGAGGTCATCGTTCGCGCGCGGCTGACCGAACGTCAGGCCAGGGGCCAGATCTTCGTGCCCATGCACTGGAACGATCAGTTCGCCAGCAGCGCCACGGTGGACAGCCTGGTCAACCCGGTGCTCGATCCGGTCTCGGGACAGCCGGAGTTCAAGCACACCCCGGTTTCCATCCACCCCTACCGGCCCGCCTGGCACGGATTTCTGCTGACCCGCGAACGGGTCACGCTGGCACAGGCCACCTACTGGGCCAAGGCCAAGCGCGACGGTCTCTGGCACTACGAACTGGCCGGGGAGGCGGCGGCCGAGGACTGGTCGACGGTGGCCCGTGATCTGCTCAGCTCCGCCAGCGACGCCGCCCAGTGGGCGGAGATGATGGACAGTGCCGGCGGCCACTACCGGGGCGTCAGCTTGTCCGGGGGGCGGTTGCAGAGCTGCCTCTTCATCGGCCCGGATCACCGGCTGCCGAAGCGCGACTGGTTGGTGCAGCTGTTCGCCCGCCCCGAATTGACGCGGCAGGAGCGGTTGCGGCTGCTGGCCGGCGCGCCGGGCAGCGCCCAGGAGGATGCGGGCAAGACCGTCTGCGCCTGTTTCGGTGTCGGCATCAACACTTTGATTCATGGCATCCGGGAGCAGGGGCTGCACACCCCAGAGGCGATCGGTGCCGCCCTGAAGGCGGGTACCAATTGCGGTTCCTGCCTGTCGGAGATCAAACACCTGATTCAGAAGAACCTGCCGCAGACGGCTTAGGGGAGTGGGGCTTGAGCGAGTTGTTACGAGGATTTCCGACAGAACTCGGTGGGGCCCTGCCCCACCACAATGCCGATGGCACGAACACGGTGCGGCAAGCCGCACCCTACAGTTCA
>JBNKYJ010000079.1:0-12407 GCA_050300835.1 Sedimenticolaceae bacterium | reverse complement strand
AGTAGGGTGGGGCCCTGCCCCACCGTAATGCTTCAAAGGCGTGGCATGACGGGGGGAGTATGGTGCCCGTGGTCGTGTGGGACCGGCGGCGCCAGCGGTTTGCCCTCGATCACTGCCTGTACGGCGGTCAGCGGATCCTGTTCGCCGGTCACGATCACTTCCACTCCTTCGTTCGCCAATCTGCGCATGAAGCCCTGGCCGCCACTGCCGGTGATCAGGTAGTCCATTTCAAAAATCGGGTGCTCGCTGCCGCGAAACTCGTGCATCGACATCTCTTTCGGCAGATCGAGGCGGGCGATCTCCTTGGCCTCGCCACTGCTCGGTTCCGGTTCGAAAATCAGGAACCGGCGTGTTTTGCCTGCGTGCTGGGTGATGGTGCGGAAATTCTGGCTGGTGACAGCAATTTTCATCGAGTAAAACCTCGGCGGGAGCAGCCCGCGACTGTGATTCGTATGCTTAGGGTCCGGGGGCAGGCGGAGGTTCACCGCCTCAGGCTCATCGCCCACTCCTCCATCAAGGCGTTGACCAGGGGCATCGGGGCCTCCACGAATGAGATGGTGAACCCTTCATCGCTCTGGCAGATGCCGATGGAGCGGGGACGGTTTGCCAGCTGGGACGGGTCCTGCAGTGTGAAGCCGAAGCAGAAGACCACGTTGATCGCCGCGTCGATCCCCTCGGCGACCTGGCCTTCCGGCAGGTGCCTGGTGTGCTTCATGTGGTCGAAGGTGGCAATGAAGCAGGCCGCCTTCTGGGATTCGATCTGCTGTTTAAAGTAATCGGCGATCTCGTCCGCTGAGTCGAAGCGGCATTCCGAGGCATTCAGCTGGAGGGTGAAAACGGGATACTCAATCTGCGCAACGGCCTGTTTCAAGGGCGCTCTCCCTAACTCTGTACGAGTTTGGCGTTATCGTGGAAACGGCGCTCAGAATACTGCCCGCACAAGCCGTCGGGCATTGAAAATGATCAATCCTCGGCCAGGCGCTTGAGGTTGGGGAGGTCGAGCAGAAACTGGTTGGGGGCGGTTTCGATGAGCAGGCTCTGGCGCTTGAATTCGGCAATGGTACGGCTGGCCGTTTCGGTGGTGATGCCGAGCATGGCTCCCATGTCCTCGCGGGCGAAGAGACTGCAACTGCTCTCCGCCTTGTGCATCACCAGCCGCAGCAGCAAACGTGCGATGCGTTGCTTGGCGGAACCGGTGGAGAGTTCGGTGAGCCAGGCGTCGGCCTCGTTGAGGGCCCGCTGCCAGCGGTTGAGCAGTTCCCGGTGAAGGCCCGGATTCTCCTTGCTGAGGTTGTCCACCACCCTGACCGGCAGGGCGCAGACCTCGGTCTCCTGCAACACCACGGCATCGTGCTGATAGGGTTCGCCGACCAGGATTTCCAGGCCGGTCACGTCGGTGGTGCGAATCAGACGCACGATGCGCTGGCTGCCGTCCGGCAGATACTGCACCAGTTTCAGGATGCCCGAACGGATGGTGTAGAGGCGCTCGCCATGGTCACCCGCGTGATAGAGGGTGGCGCCCACAGGCAGCGTGTACTGATCGATCGGGTCGTGCAGCTTTTCGAAGGCACTGTCTTCCACTCCGGAGAAGAGCACCGACTCGCGAATGGAACAGATGCGGCAATCGGCTATGCCGTCTTTGGCCTCCTTGAACGATACGTGCTTTACCATGGTGGGCGGGTATGACAGTCCTGCATGAATGAGTCAGAATGCAAGTCAGGCCGTAGCCGAACTCAAACACACGAAACGATAACAGATAAATACCCTAGCAGAATACCCTATTTTTTCCCGAAAACACCCTGGATCGACGTTGAAATGCGGTGTAATGTGGATCTCAGTGGTCAGAAGAAGCATCGTTGTCGACTGCGGCCAAAGACGCTATACGAAAGGGTAACACGATGAATCTAAGGGAAAAGGGGGAGTCGTCAGCACACATACTGGTGGTTGATGATCAGCCCGCCAATCTCACCAGCCTGGAGCAGATCCTGGGCCGCAGCTACCGCGTTTCAACGGCTGAGAACGGGGTGATCGGCATCGAAAAGACCTATCGGCTGCACCCCGATCTGATCCTGCTCGACGTGGATATGCCGGTCATGGATGGCCTCACCGTCTGCCGCAAACTGAAGGCCGATCCCAGCACTTCCATGATTCCGATTATTTTTGTCTCCGCCCTCTCGCGCCTGGAAGAGCGACTCTCCGGCTACCGGGCCGGGGCCGATGACTACGTAGCCAAACCCTACGATGTGGACGAACTGCTGGCGAAGATCCGCATCGCCCTCAACAACCGGCACGACCTGGAGGCCGCCAAGGAGCGCACCCAGCGGATGCACGGCGACGTGGCCGACTCCCTCTCCGCCTGCAATGAGCTCGACGCCCTGCGCCAGTTCGCCGAAAACGCCTTCGAGTGCAACAATCTGCGTTCACTGGGCGACAAGTTGCTGGAGACCTTCGATCGGTTCGGGCTGCGCGTGATCGTGCGCATGATCGGCAACGGTCACTACTTCTCCCATGCCGGGGAGGTCGGTGCGCTGGACCGGGAGATGATGGAAGCCATGTACGACAAGGGCCGTCTCATCGATTTCGGTCATCGCACTCTGGTCAATGCCGACCACGTCTCGGTGCTGGTGCGCAACATGCCGGTCCACGACGCGGTGCGATACCGGCGCTGGAAAGAGAACGTCAATCTGCTGGTGGGTGTGGTCAACGACTGCGTGGCGGCGGTGGAGGCAGCCAATCTGCAGCAGCACCACGCCAATCTGCACACCCTCATGAAGGGGCTGGACCAGTTGATCGAGAGTCTGCAGGACCCGACCATGCCGATCGATCAGGAACACGCCACCTCGCATCTGACCCACTTGCGCAGCGTCTGGGAGTCCCAGGCCCGACCCCGGGTGGCTGAGCGCGGGGCTTCCTAGGGCGCTTCTGGCGCTGTATTGACAGTCACTGGCAGGGTTTGAGTGGTTATCCCACCTTCGGCAGGTGGGCCAGCGACTCCCTGATCGCCTCCTCCGGATAGTCGAAATCCTCCAGTTCACCCTTGAAGTAGCGGTCGTAGGCCGACATGTCGAAATGGCCGTGGCCCGAGAGGTTGAACAGCAGGGTCTTGGCCTCGCCGGTCTCGTTGCAGCGCTTCGCCTCGCGGATGGTGGCCGCTATCGCATGGCACGACTCGGGCGCCGGAATGATGCCCTGGGTCTTGGAAAAGAGTACTCCGGCCTCGAACGTCTCCAGTTGCGGAATTGCCACCGCGCTCACCAGCCCCTCGTCGTAGAGCTGACTGACCAGGGCCGAGTCCCCGTGGTAGCGCAAGCCGCCGGCGTGGATGCCGGGGGGCATGAAGTCGTGACCCAGGGTGTACATCTTGGTCAGCGGGGTCAGACCCTCGGTATCGCCATAGTCGTAGGCGTAGACCCCCTTGGTCAGGCTGGGGCAGGAGCTGGGTTCCACCGCCACCAGCTCCACTTCGGTACCGCCCGCCTTGTCGGCGAAGAAGGGGAAGGCGATGCCGCCGAAGTTGGAGCCGCCGCCGCAGGGGGCGAAAATCATATCGGGGTAGTCGCCGACCAGGGCCATCTGCTTCTTCGCCTCCTCGCCGATGATGGTCTGGTGCAGCAGTACGTGGTTGAGCACCGAGCCGAGGGAGTAGTTGGTGTCGGCGCGACCCGCCGCCTCTTCCACCGCCTCGGAGATGGCGATGCCCAGGGAACCGGGGGAGTCGGGATGCTGGGCCAGGATGTGGCGGCCCGAGTTCGTCATGTCGGTGGGGCTGGGGAAGACCTCGGCGCCCCAGGTCTGCATCATGGAGCGGCGGTAGGGCTTCTGCTCGTAGCTGACCCTGACCATGTAGACCCGCACCTCCAGCCCGAAGAGCTGACCCGCCAGGGCCAGGGAGCAGCCCCACTGGCCGGCCCCGGTCTCGGTGGTGAGGCGTGTGATACCGTGGATCTTGTTGTAGTAGGCCTGGGCCACCGCCGTGTTGGGTTTGTGGGAACCGGCCGGGCTGACCGCCTCGTTCTTGAAGTAGATCCTGGCCGGGGTGCCGAGGGCCTTTTCCAGGCGTTCGGCCCGGTACAGCGGGGAGGGGCGCCACAGCCTCAGCACCTCGCGCACGGCCTCGGGAATGGGTATCCAGCGTTCACTGCTCACCTCCTGCTCGATGATCGCCGGCGGGAAGATGGCCGCCAGTGCGTCGGGGCTGACCGGATTGCCGTCGGGCGCCAGGATCGGCGCCGGCGGGTTGGGCATATCCGCCACCACGTTGTACCAATGGGTCGGCAGCTCAGACTCATTGAGCAGGATCTTGGTCTTCATGCGGTCGATTCTCCTTCGGTTCGGTCCGTATTTTGTTTGATGTTGTGATAGCCTTCCCTGACCTGGGGCCCATTGGATTCTTGTTATCAGGCCCTAAGAAATAGTCACACATTGCGCCGATGATTGCCACGCAAGCCGGTGCGGATCGAACCAGCATATGAACACCATCAAGCGGGAGCGGACGTGCCGCTGATCAGCCTCAAGAACATCCAGCTCAGCTACGGCTCGGCGCCCCTGCTCGACGGCGTCGACCTGGTCATCGACAAGGGCGAGCGCATCTGCCTGCTGGGGCGCAACGGCGCCGGTAAGTCGACCCTGATGAAGGTCATCCTGGGTGAACTGACGCCGGACGACGGCGAGCGGGTGGTCGCCGGCGGGGTGAGGCTGGCACGCTTGATCCAGGAGGTGCCGGTGGGCATGGCCGGCAGTGTCTTCGACGTGGTGGCGGAGGGCATCGGCGAGCTCGCCGACAAGCTCAAGGCCTACCACCATCTCAGCCACCGGCTGGCCGAGAGCGGCGACGAGGCACTGCTGGACAAACTGGCCAGGGCTCAGCATGAACTCGAGGCGGCCGACGGTTGGGCGCTGGAGCAGCGGGTGGAGACGGTGATCTCCCGTCTGCAGCTCGACGCGGATGCCGAGTTCGGCGAACTCTCAGGCGGTCTGAAACGGCGGGTGCTGCTGGCCCGGGCCCTGGTCACCGAGCCCGACCTGCTGTTGCTCGACGAGCCCACCAACCATCTGGATATCGAGGCCATCGCCTGGATGGAGGAGTTCCTGCTCGCCTACCCCGGCGCGATACTCTTCGTCACCCACGACCGCGCCTTTCTGCGCCGACTGGCCACGCGCATCCTGGAACTCGACCGCGGCGGCCTCACCGACTGGCCGGGGGACTACGACAATTTCCTGCGCCGCAAGGCTGAACGGCTCAATGCCGAAGCGCTGGCCAACGAGCGCTTCGACAAGAAGCTGGCCCAGGAGGAGGTCTGGATCCGCCAGGGTATAAAAGCGCGGCGCACCCGCAACGAGGGCCGGGTGCGGGCGCTGAAGGCGCTGCGCGAGGAGCGCCTGCAGCGACGCGAACAGACCGGCAAGGCGCAGATGCAGCTCAGCTCCGGCGAGCGCTCCGGCAAACTGGTGGTGGAGGTGGAGAACATCAGCTACGCCTGGGACGACAAACCGATCATTCGCGATCTCTCCACCACCATCCTTCGCGGCGACCGGGTCGGTATCATCGGTCCCAACGGCTCCGGCAAAACCACCCTGCTCAACCTGCTGCTGGGCCGTCTCGAGCCCGACGGCGGCCGGGTCAAGCTCGGCACCAACCTGCAGGTCGCCTATTTCGACCAACTGCGCGGTCAGCTCGACGAGGAGCGCTCGGTCCAGGACAACGTGGGTGGCGGCAGCGACAAGGTGGAGGTCGGTGGGAAGAGCAAACATATCATCGGCTACCTGCAGGACTTTCTCTTTACCCCGGAGCGGGCGCGTACTCCGGTGAAGGCGCTCTCCGGTGGTGAGCGCAATCGACTGCTGCTGGCCAAGCTCTTTACCAAGCCGGCCAACGTACTGGTGCTCGACGAGCCGACCAACGACCTCGACGTGGAGACCCTGGAACTGCTCGAAGAGCTGCTGGTCGATTACGACGGCACCCTGCTGCTGGTCAGCCACGACCGGGAGTTCCTCGACAACGCGGTGACCAGCTGTCTGGTGTTCGAGGGCGAGGGCCGGGTGGCCGAATACATCGGTGGATACAGCGATTGGGAAGCCACAAAGAAGCGCCAACACACCGTGGCCACAACCGCCCCTGCCGAGCCGAAGGCCAAGACCGCCTCCGAGAAGCCGAAGAAGAAGACAGGAAAGCTGAGCTACAAGGATCAGCGGGAGCTCGACAGCCTGCCGCAGCGTATCGAGAATTTGGAGGCTGAACTCGACAGCCTGCAGACCCGCCTGAGCGATCCCGAGCTCTATCGTAGCCAGGGTGAGCTGGTGGCCCAGTTGCAACAGGAGACCGCCCGCCTGCAGACCGAACTGGAGCAGGCCTATGCACGCTGGGAGACCCTCGAATCTTTCCAGGCGGGCAATTGAGCCGGGTCCGTTGAATCCGGTTTGGAGCCTGAATCGAGCGCACCAGGCCGATTTCTGTCCATAGGCGTTTCGACCCGCTTCAGCGCGAGCTGTTCGATATCAGAACAACGCTTCCGCCAGGCTTTAACGATTTACTTTATTTCCTGTGAAATCAAGTCATCCAAGCGCGCCTGCTCCCGTGGATGAGCATCTACACTTTGAGATATCCATAGAGCCAACATTAGAGAATGGCGTCTTATGAACAGTCACGATAGAGATGAGCTGATCAAATGGATCATCGACAGCTTGGGCAGCAAAATCGGCACTGATCTCACCGCAAGACAGAGATACCGGCTGCAGCAGGTGCTGTTCAAGTCCCTGGATCCGACCTCCGACAATCCCGAACAGCCGCAGACCCGGCAGGTCAGCATACTGCTCACTGACCTGCGCGGCTTCACCGCCGTGGCGGAGCAGTATCCGCCCAACCTGGTGGTCTCCGTGCTCAACCAGTACTTCACCCGTATGTGCGAGATCGTGTTCCAGCACGGCGGACTTGTCGACAAGTTCATGGGTGACGCCATCATGGTGGTCTTCGGGCTGCCCGAGTACCGGCTGGACGATCTGGAGCGGGCCATAGCCTGCGCTGTGGAGATGCAACGCGCCATGCTGGAGCTCAATGAGCAGATGAGCGAGCAGGGCTATCCGCGACTCTACATGGGTGTGGGCATCAACACGGGGGAGGTGGTGGTCGGTCGTCTGGGTTCCGATCTGCACCATGAATACACCATCATCGGTGACGAGGTGAACCTCGCGTTTCGTATCGAGGCGTACAGCCTGCGCGGACAGGTCCTGCTGAGCGACCATTCGCATCACCTGGCGGAGAGCTATATCGATTGCGGGCCGCCCAATCAGGTCGAACTCAAGGGCAA
Organism: Sedimenticolaceae bacterium; assembly: GCA_050300835.1. GTDB lineage: Bacteria > Pseudomonadota > Gammaproteobacteria > Chromatiales > Chromatiaceae > Thiodiazotropha. The sequence goes on along the minus strand of JBNKYJ010000079.1, from coordinate 5,103 downwards.
GGAGAAACCGATGAACCTCTATGAGCTCTACGCGACCCACAGACCCCGCTACATGGAGGTGCCGAGGGTGGAGGCGCGTCGCAGTCCGCGCGTGCCGGTCGACTTTCCGATCAGCTTCCAGACACTGAGGGACAAGGCCGTAATGCGCACACGGCACCAGGGCCGGGCAGTGGACCTGAGCTACTATGGCCTGTACGCCTATCTGCCCATGAAACTGCGAACGCTGTCGGATATACGCATCACGCTTTCGACTTCGCTAATGAGCCAGCAGAGCAGGTATATCTATGCCAAGGTACTGGGCGCGAAAAAGGAGCGGGACGGCTGGCTCTGCCGCATGGAGTTCACCCGCATCGACGACGAGGGCCAGGCGGCCATCAAGAACTATATCGATCAGGCGGTGGCCCTGCGGTGATGATGTCATTTTGAAAGCTGAATAATGCCGAAGCCGGATTTTTTTAATTTCGATACGGGAAATACTCTATTCAGATCTCTTCAATCAGATCCGGTTGTCGAAGTCATTTGGAAATATAGAGCTTGAGGCTTCATTTTTTTGACAGGCTTTCATGGCATTCGCAATGAACGTGAAAATATCGGTGCGGGACAAATACAAAAGTGAAGGAAACGTTTGATGAATTTCGCCAGACCGATGTCTCGAGTTTGCTTTTTCAAATCAGTGATCGCAATATCGATGCGAGCCGTGCATGTCTCATCGCCAACGCGGTTGATACCCGTTTCTTAAACACGAAGGGATGCGTGTGAAGGTGGCTTGCCGCCAGTTGCCGCTGTACGCCCCGCTTCTCGCATGCGTGCCTCGCCAAGAGTAGACAAATACATGAAAAACGTCCTGATCTATGCCGACAGTTTAAGTTGGGGGATCATTCCGGATACCCGCAAGCGGTTGAGTTTCGAGGACCGATGGCCGGGGGTGATGGAGTGTGTCTTGAATGCGCGCGATATGAAGGTCAGAGTCATCGAGAATTGCCTCAATGGCAGGCGCACGGTTTGGTCGGATCCGTTCAAGCAGGGGAGAGACGCCTCAAAAGACTTGTCTCAGGTTGTCGAAATGAACGCTCCCCTGGATCTGGTCATTCTGATGCTGGGTACGAACGATTTTCAAGCAACGCATGACAACAGTGCCTGGATGTCCGCGCAGGGTACATCGAAATTGATTGATATCATCAAATCGGCTCCTATCGAACCGGGCATGCCTGTGGCAGACATCTTGGTTGTCTGTCCGCCATCGATCACACAGCCCAGGGGAGCAATGGCCGATAAGTTCATGAATGCGGAGAAGCGCAATGTCGGTCTGCCTCAAGCATTGTTGAATGTGTGCGCGCAACAGGGTGTTCACTATTTCGATTCGAATGAGGTCATTCATTCGAGCCAGGTCGACGGTATCCATCTCGACAAAGGCGAACATCGGGTCTTGGGCGAGGCTGTGGCGAAAAGAGTCGAGAGACTCATCGCCAATTGACTGTGTGACCGATAGCGGGATGAGCAAGGGGATAAGCGCGCTCTCTCACCAGCACCGAGTCGATTCAATTCTTGAGGCGACGGTGTGTCACCAATGGGCCATGTCCGGTGCCGCAAATAGAACGCCAAGGGACCTGAGTCGTTGAGTTTCGAATAGACCGAGACGGATTGCCAAAGGTGGTCGGCAGCGTTTCAGTGAAATGAGCTTACGTTGTACGGAGAGCCTTCCATGATGCGATGGCACTGCACTGGATGGGAGTGACATCAAATGATCCCGTTGTATAGATCCCTGGAACAGATACTGCTCCGCCGCAGCGAACAGATGCTGTGCGATCGTTGCGGACTGCTGTATGCAAAAAGTGAGGCTGTCTGTCCGCATTGCGAGAGTTTGTCGGACGTGGCCCTGAGGCGGCTGCTCGATGAGCGAAGACGGTTTCGCCTGAGTGTGGGCAAAGGCATGCTGTATGGCGCAATTACATTGTTTGCTCTGCTGCTTCTGCTCATCCTGTGATCCGTATAACTGTGATCGCCTCTTGTGTTGCTCCGGCTTGCAACCATCACAGATTGAAATCCATTCGCGACATTTGGGCATATAATCGGAGCATTCCCAAATCACATGCCGGTGTGTACGCCACACCGTGAACTCTGGATTTGACTCGCCAGCAGACAACCTTCCCTTCATGCATTGACACGCATTTAGCTCACTCTTTAGACTTTCCATACAATACACAGGGGCACTCGGGATGCTTGTCCTCGGCTTGTAGAAACCCAGTATGAAGGGGAGGCTGGCTATGAGGGATAAGCAGGATTTCGAGGTTTCCGTGTCGCCCGGCGGTACCTATATCGAGGTGAAGGTCTATGCGCCGATGGACAGCGATGTGGGGCGTCGTTGTGGAGTGGCCGCCACGGAATTGGCGAAACGCCATAACCTCAACCATTTTCTGTTCGATTCCCGCATGTCATCCAATGTGCAGTCCGTCACGGTGAATTATCAGTTCGCCTACGAAGGGCTCGAATCACTCGGTTTTCCCAGGGATTCACGTTCGGCGCTGCTCGCCGCACCGGATGACAAGTCTCACGATTTCATGGAAACACTGTTCAAGAATGCCGGCTACTCGGTTCGGCTGTTTTATGACGAGGCACAGGCCGTCACCTGGCTGGAGGCTGGGAATCCGGATTGAGTCCCGCCTGAAGGCTGCTTTCCGCTCGATATGCTCCACTTTCAGACGACCTGACGCAGACCTGGAGTACCACCAGCCCCGGTCGACGCCCGGATTAGCCCCGAACTGGCGTTCGTCGCGATTCAGATCGATTCTGTCTGTATTCCATTAACCCAGGTGTTCCACCCCCAAAGGATTGTGATAGCCCCAGGTATGGCATGGAAATTCAGAAAAGTCTAATATAACCAGATTATCGAGCGATTTTTGTAACGCTCAGTTTTATAAGGGTTATTTTTCATGCAGGATCCCACTACCCACTCAGACAGCGACATGGGACGCATCGAGGTCAAGGAGACCACGTGCTACATGTGCGCCTGCCGCTGCGGCATCCGCGTCACCCTGCGTGACGGCGAGGTGCGCTATATCGAAGGCAACCCCGACCACCCGTTGAACAAGGGCGTGATCTGCGCCAAGGGTTCCTCGGGCATCATGAAACAGTATTCGCCGGCGCGCCTGACCAAACCGCTGCTGCGCAAGCCGGGGGCGGAGCGGGGCGAGTCAGATTTCGAGGAGATCTCCTGGGACAAGGCCTTCGAGATCATGCAGGAACGCCTTGGGCGCATCCGCGCCGAGGACCCGAAGCAGTTCGCCCTGTTCACCGGCCGCGACCAGATGCAGGCCCTCACCGGCATGTTCGCCAAGCAGTTCGGCACCCCCAACTACGCGGCCCATGGCGGCTTCTGCTCGGTCAATATGGCGGCCGGGCTGATCTACACCATCGGTGGCTCCTTCTGGGAGTTCGGCGGTCCCGACCTGGAGCGCTCCAAGCTCTTCATCATGATCGGCACCGCCGAGGACCACCACTCCAATCCGATGAAGATCGCGCTCTCCGACTTCAAGCGGCGCGGCGGCCGTTTCATCTCCATCAACCCGATCCGCACCGGCTACTCGGCCATCGCCGACGAGTGGGTGCCGATCAAGCCGGGCACCGACGGCGCCCTGCTGCTGGCGATCATCCGCGAGCTGATCCACACCGGTCTCTACGATCGGGAGTTCCTGATCAAGTACACCAACGCCGCCGAGCTGGTGGTGGACGATCCGAAGCGGGACGACCACGGCCTGTTCCGCCGTTTCGAGACCCATGTCGAGGAGGGCTGTTTCGACCCGGAGAACAAGCTCTGGTGGGACCGGGAACTCGACCGGGAGATCTCCACCCACACCCCCGGCACCGATCCCCGCCTGCTGGGCAGCTTCACCCTGGACGACGGTACCCCGGTGAAGCCCGCCATGCAGCTGCTCAAGGAGCGGGTCGAGGAGTACACCTGCGAGTGGGCCGAGGACATCACCGGCATCCCCGCCGACACCATCCGCCGCCTGGCCCACGAGATGGGCGTGGTGGCCCGTGACCAGAAGATCGAGCTGCCGATCCAGTGGACCGATTCCTGGGGCAACGAGCACGACAGCGTCACCGGCAACCCGGTCTCCTTCCACGCCATGCGCGGCCTGGCGGCCCACTCCAACGGTTTTCAGACCATCCGCGCCCTGGGTATCCTGATGACCATCCTGGGTACCATCGACCGCCCCGGCGGCTTCCGCCACAAGGCGCCGTTCCCGCGTCCGATCCCGCCCTGCCCGAAACCGCCCAAGGGGCCGGAAGGCGTGAAGCCCAACACCCCGCTCGACGGCATGCCCCTGGGTTGGCCGGCCAAGCCGGACGACCTGTTCGTCGACGAGAAGGGCGAGGCGGTGCGCCTCGACAAGGCCTTCTCCTGGGAGTATCCGCTCTCGGTACATGGCCTGATGCACAACGTCATTACCAACGCCTGGCGCGGCGACCCCTACCGCATCGACACCCTGCTCCTGTTCATGGCCAACATGGCCTGGAACTCGTCGATGAACACGGAGAACGTGCGCGACATGCTGCGGGACAAGGACGAGAACGGGGAGTACAAGATCCCCTTCCTCATCGTCGCCGACGCCTTCCAGTCGGAGACGGTGGCCTTCGCCGACCTGGTGTTGCCCGACACCACCTACCTGGAGCGCCACGACGCCATGTCAATGCTCGACCGGCCGATCTCCGAGTTCGACGGTCCGGTCGATTCGGTGCGTATCCCGGTGGTCGAACCGCGCGGTGACTGCAAGCCCTTCCAGGAGGTGCTGATCGAAATGGGCAGTCGGCTCGGTCTGCCGGCGTTCGTGAAAGAGGACGGCAGCCGCAAGTTCCGCAACTACCCCGACTTCGTCACCAACTACGAGACCTCGCCGGGCTCCGGCATCGGCTTTCTCGCCGGCTGGCGCGGCAAGGGGGGCGAGAAATTCCTCAAGGGCGAGCCCAACCCGCGCCAGTGGGAGATGTACAAGGAGAACGGCTGCGTCTACCACTACGAGCTGCCCAAGTCCTACCAGTACATGCGCAACTGGAACCAGGGCTACCTGGAGTGGGCCCGCTACCACGGCATGACCCGCTACG
>JBNKYJ010000078.1:0-11047 GCA_050300835.1 Sedimenticolaceae bacterium | reverse complement strand
TGGGTCGTTACCTCGGTCGAGGCGGCCTGGGTCGGGGTGATGGCGCGCTCCGCGTTTTCGGCGACCTTGGGTGAGGTGGCGCATCCGATCAGAAGCAGTGGCACCAGAGCGGCAGTCAGCGCAATCAGTCGTCGCATCGCGAATCACCAATAGTAGGGATACCTACGCCAGTAGGGATAGGGGTAGAAAAAGGGATCGTAAAAGGGATCGTAGTAGTAGTGGGGGGGATAGCTCTTGACCTCGGGCCAGAGGTGGTAGGCTTTCACGTCGACCACCGGGTAGGGGTAAGGGTAGCTGCCCACCGGCTGTTCAACGACTTCCCTGAGGGTGCCGGTCACGGTCAAGAGGCGGTCCTTCGGATACTCCTCGGGTTCCAGGAAGCCCGGAATGCGCGCGATGAAGCGTCCGCGACTCTTGCTGTCCACGTTCGGTTTGCCGTCTTTGCCCAGCTCCCGCGAGAGGACCTCGATGAGGGTCTGCTCCGTCTCGTTTCGGACCGAGATGATGTTTCCGCCCCAGCGGACCTCGCTGCCGGCGAATTTCGATTCACTCTGCTGTTGCACCTCTTCCACCCGCACATCACCGGCGGGAGCGGTGCGAATCAGCTCGGGGACATTGGAGGCGCAACCGGCCAACACCAGCGCCAGCAACGATACGAGCGTATTCCAAAAGGTGTAGGATTTGTTCATGTCGTCTGCCACCTGCTCCATGAGGATGCCCGCTCTTCTGAGAGCGAGCACTCCCTTCGACCCGACAATGCCGTATAAATTCCCCGTAATGGGGAGTAGATACGGCTAGCGGATGATGCGCTCTTTTTGCGCCTCCTCCTGGAAATAATAGTCGTAATTCTTGTGCAGGTGGTTGGTGAACGACCAGGCTTCGCTGTAGGAGAGGCCGCTATCCTTGGGCAGAATAACCTTGATGTAGAGATTGTTATCCTGTTTCTTCAGCGCCGTCAGCTTGCGGTCGAGATTCTGGCGCGAAATGCGTTGAAACGCGCTGTCGCCCGGCCCTTTGTAGTCGATGCGGTAGTTGCCCCCGACCTTGGCGTAGCGCACCTCCACCAGCGTCTTGCCCTTGGGTGTGCGGGCCGGGCGCACCAGTTTGTCGTACTTGATCTTCAGGTTGGAGAAATCGGTCTTCAGTTCCGCCAGCTCCATGGAGGTGGCCTCGCTGTCGGCCAGGGCCGCGATCAGGGCCGCCTCCTGTTCGCTGAAGGAGCTGCGCAGGGCCTCCAGGTCGGACTGGGTCATCGCCTGCTGCTGTCGGGCCTGGTCGAGATCGCCGCTCAGGCGTTCGACATTGCGGTTGGCGAGGGCCAGTTGGGTGGTCAGCTGTTCGCTCTCCCGGGTGAGGCGGGTGATCTGGGTGTCCAGCGCATCCTTCTCACGGTTGAGACTGCTGATCTGTGTGTTCAGTGTATCCTTTTCGCGGTTGAGACTGGTGATCTGATGGCGCTGGCTGGCGATGGCCGCCTCCTGCTGTTCTGCGTTCTCCTCCATGCGCATCAGCTGCATGCGCAGCATGGAGAGCTCATACTCCCGGGCGATCAGCTTCTCTTCCAGGGTGGCGTTCTCCTCGCCGGTGGTGCGCGCCAGCTCCGCCGCCTGCTGCTCCGCCTCCATGGTGGCGCGCAGCTGGTTCAGCAGCTCCATGTTGCGCAGCAGCAGGATCACCATGGCGAGCAGGAAGATCATCACGATCACGGTCATGATGTCGGTGAAGGAGGGCCAGAAGCTGTCCTCCCCCGGACCGTCCCGCTGATTGAGCCGCAGATCGATGAAGCCGCCGTCCATCAATCGTCCTCGTGCAGGCGGAAGCCGACCTTGAGGATATGCTTGATCTCGGCCATGTCCTCATGCATCGCTTCGCTCTGTTCCTGGTAGCTCTGCAGGGTCTCCTGAACCCGCTGCTCGACCGCCTCCAGACCCTCGTGGGAGGTTTTCATCTGGCTCACCAGGCCCTGCAGCGAGCGTACCAGGCCGGTGAATTCGTACAGCGCGCTGTCGGTCTGCACCTGGAAGCGGGGCAGCAGTTCGTTGACGGTGACCTGCTCGACGGCGCTGATCAGGTTGGTCTGTACATCGCTCAGCTTGAGGTTGAAGTAGCCGAAAAAGATGAAGCAGACGATAGCGGTGATGGTGGTGGAGAGCGCGGTCGACATACCGTGCACCACCATGCCCATGCCGCCCACGTTGACCGAGGTGGAGAGCAGGTCCGAGGCGCCGATGAGGGCGATGGAGAGCGACACGATGGTGCCGAAGACGCCGGTCAGGATGAGGATGTTGTTGATGAACTTAGGCAGACTGTTGCGGGTGCTCTCGTTGGCCACCAGGGTGGAGGCCAGCGAGCCGTGGTTGATCGGGCAGTTGGCCTTGTAGAGCCCTTGCATGGTGCGATAACGGTTGGCGATGATGGCCTTTTTGTGGATCCGGTTCAGGGGATCCTGCTCCCCCTCGCGCAGGTTGCGCAGGAAGCGGATCAGCGCGTTCTCCTCCTGGGCGTAGTGGAGAAAGATGGTGATCATGCGTAGGATGCCGATGGCGAACAGGCCGACGATGGTGCCGTTGATGATCAGTCCCGTGGAGGTCAGCTGATCGCGGAAGTAGACCTGGTTGATGAATTCGAACTTCCAGACCATCAGCACGGCGATGATGGCGGAGAGGACGATCATCCGGATCAGCACGTTGCGGCTGAAATTGCGGCGTAGCTGTATGCTTCCCAACGCTGTGCTCCTGGGGCGATAGACGGTATATAGCCAATTTAGAAACGGTATAAAACGCTGACAGTGTAACTCAGCCCAAATGAAACAAGAAAGCAACAGTGCACAACATCGCTCCGGTCTGGCCGAGATTTTTCAGGCTGCCCTGGCCCGGGTGGAGGGGGCGGCGGCGGTCGCCGCCTGGCTGCGGGCGCATCCGCTCGAGGGGGAACGGCGACTGGTGGCCATCGGCAAGGCGGCCCAATCGATGGCGGACGGCGCGGCCCGGGTGCTGGGCGATCGCATCGTTCAGGGCTTGATCATCAGCAAACAGGGCCATCTCGACCGCGCGCTCTGTGACCGGCGTGGTTGGCAGTCTATCGAAGCCGCCCATCCGGTACCCGACGCCAACAGCCTGTATGCCGGTGAGCGCCTGCTGGCATTTCTGGCCGAGCCTGATGAGCGCCCCTTGCTGTTTCTCCTCTCCGGCGGCGCCTCCAGCCTGGTGGAGGCCCCGGTGGCCGGGGTCGATCTCGACTTCATCGCCCGCTGCAACCGCTGGTTGCTGGCCAGCGGGCTCGATATCGTGCAGATGAATCTGATCCGCAAGGGGCTCTCCCGCATCAAGGGGGGTGGCCTGCTGGCCCACCTGGCCGGGCGGGAGGTGCACGCCCTGGCCATTTCGGACGTGCCGGGTGACCGCCCCGCGGCCATCGGTTCCGGTCTGCTGGTGCCCGAGCCCGAACTGGCGCGGCAGCTTGCCGAGATGGCACTGCCGGAGTGGCTGCGTGAGCGGGTGCGCGAAGGCCTTGAGCAGCGCCAGGCTCCGCCGCCGCATCCGCCGACCGTGCAGATCGTGGCCAATCTGGAACTGGCCCGGCAGGCCGCCGCCGCCCGGGCGCGCGAACTGGGTTTCAGGGTCCGTCTGCATGACGAATTCCTCGAGGGGGATGCCGCCGAGGCGGGACGACGACTGGCCCGGGAGTTGCTGGATGGGCCACCCGGGGTCTCGATCTGGGGTGGCGAGACCACGGTCGAGCTGCCGCCGCAGCCGGGACAGGGGGGGCGCAACCAGCACCTGGCCCTGGCCGCCGCCAGCGTGCTCGCGGGCAACGACCACTGCTACCTGCTGGCGGCGGGTACCGACGGCACGGATGGCCCCACCGATGACGCCGGCGCCCTGGTCGACGGTCAGACCCTGAGCCGGGGAGAGCTGGAGGGGCAGGATGCCGAACGGGCCCTGGCCGCCGCCGACGCGGGTCGTTTCCTGGAGGCGAGCGGGGACCTGGTCACCACCGGCCCGACCGGTACCAACGTGATGGACCTGGTGATCGGGCTCAAGATCTCATGACGATGGAAGCTGAAGTGTCGGGATGCCTCTATCCGGCCGCCCGGGCCTGCCTCCTGGAAGCGGACCTGGAGACCAAGCTGAGCCTCACGGATCGGACCGCGGCGGCCTGGCGGGCGGGCGCGCTGAGGCTCGAAGGCTGGAGCGGGGCCGATGCGATCACCGAGCCCGGCAGACCGGCACGGCCCGAGCTGGTCCATCCGCAGCGCCTTCCGCGACGCCGTCTCGGCAGCGAACAGGGTCGCCTGGCCCTGATCCACGCCATCGCCCATATCGAGTTCAACGCCATCAACCTGGCCTGGGACGCGGTACAGCGCTTCGCGGGACTGCCGCCCGAGTTTTACCGCGACTGGATCCAGGTGGCACAGGAGGAGGCCCACCACTTTCGGCTGGTGCGGGAACGATTGCGCGCCGGCGGGGTCGATTACGGAGATTTTCCCGCCCACAACGGTCTCTGGGAGATGGCCCTGCGCACGGCACACGATCCGCTGGTGCGCATGGCCCTGGTGCCACGCATGCTGGAGGCGCGGGGGCTCGACGTGACCCCTGGCATCATGCGTCGCTTCGAGGAGATCGGCGACCGGGAGACGGTGGCGGCCCTGCAGGTGATCCTCGACGAGGAGGTGGGGCACGTGCAGTTCGGCAGCCGCTGGTTCAACCACCTCTGCGCGCAACGGGGGCTGGAGCCGGAAGCGACCTATTTCGAACTGCTGCAACGCTTCGTGGAAGGCGAGATCCGCTGTCCCCTGCATCGGCAGGCGCGCAGACAGGCAGGGTTCAGCGAAGCCGAACTGGAACGACTGGAGGCCCTGTGCGCTCAACACTGATTGCAAGCTATTCCCTGGTACTGTCCGCACTGAGCTTTGGCCTGACGCCATGGCCGGCATTCAGCGCCGACGAAGAGGTCGAACTGCTGCTCTATCGTGTGCAGTCCGCGAACGAAGTACCCGCTTTCAACCGACTTTTGGTGAGTCCGGATTTCCTCCGCCTGGACGGTGGAGGAGAGGATCGCGGTTATATCCTGTTCGATCGCCGGGAACAGATCATCTACAGCGTCAATCACGACGACCAGTCGATTCTGGTGATCGATCCGCCCGCGCTGCCGGCGGATTTCGACGCCAAGGCCCCGGCGATCGCTCTGCGGCAGGTGACCCCGGCCGAGGCACCCGAGGTGGGCGGGGTCAAACCTCAGCATTGGCGGTTGCTGGTGGCGGATGCATCCTGCAGGGAGGCCTTCGTGCTGCCGGGGATGATGCCGCGTGCCGTGGCGGCCTATGGCGAGTATCTGCGGGTGCTCTCGCGACAGCAGGCCCAGGCCCTCTCCGCCATTCCGGCCGAGTATCAGGACCCCTGCGACAATGCGCTGCACGTGTTCGCCGCGGATGCACTGCTGAAGAAGGGATTGCCCCTGGATATCTGGGGTGGAGGAGACTACCGGGAGTCGCTGATCGATTTCCGCGAGGCGTTCGCCGTCCAAGAGGGTGCCTTCAGCCTACCCAGCGGCTATTCGCGCGTTCCGATGCGAAGCGGATTCTGAAGGCAGGGATTCCCCTGCGGTTCGGAGCGCGTTCAAAGCAAGCGTACCCGTCGCCGGTTCGCCTCAAACAGTGTAAATCTCCCGCCGCAGTCCGGCCTCGTCCAGACAGAGAATTTCAGCGCCCTCTGGATGCCAGTCACCCAACACGTGCCGTGTGACCTGTCGGCCGTCGATGCGCAGATTATGATCGCCGGGTCGATGCGTGTGGCCATGGATCAGGCGTTGTGCAGCGTACTGCGTCAGGGTGTCGATGACGGTCTGCGAATTGACGTCCATGATCGCCTCCGCTTTGAGCGCATTGGCTTCACCGCTCATGGCCCGGTATTCGAGGGCTTTCTGCCGTCGCGCCGATAGCGGCAGACTGAGAAACTGCTGCTGAAAAGCGGGCTCCCGGACCTGCCGTCGAAAGGCCAGGTAGTCGGTATCGTCCGTGCAGAGCAGGTCGCCGTGCATCAACAGGGTGGGAATGCCGGACAGCATGCAGCGGGTCGGGTCGCTCAGCAGCTCGGCGCCGGTGGCGTGGCAGAATCGTTCACCGAGCAGGAAGTCGCGGTTACCGTGCATCACTCCCAGCCAGACTCCTGAGTCGGTAAGCCTGCGCAGGGCGGCGATGACTTGCGGAATCGGCGGCTGTTCGTCGTCGTCACCAATCCAGACATCGAAGAGGTCGCCGAGGATGTAGAGGTGTGTGGCTTTGGTGGCCTGCTGCTGGAGGAATTCGAGAAACATCCGCACCGTCTCCGGACGTTCGCCGGAGAGGTGCAGATCGGAGATGAAAAGGTGCACGCCCGAGCCTGATGTCATGTCAAAGCTGTTCAGGTTAGACGTGGCTGAGGGGTTCAGTCTTCGCTGATTTCGGCCTTTTCGATGACGATGTCCTCCACCGGCACGTCCTGGTGTCCGGCGCGCGTGGTGGTATCGACCCCCTTGATCTGGTTGACCACCTCCATACCGCTGATCACCTTGCCGAAGACACAGTAGCCCCAGCCGTCCTGTCCCGGATGGTCGAGAAACTTGTTGTTGGACACGTTGATGAAGAACTGCGCGGTGGCGGAGTGGGGCTCCATGGTGCGCGCCATGGCGATGGTGCCGATTTCATTGGAGAGCTTGTTCTTGGCTTCGTTCTCGATCGGTTCACGGGTCTGCTTCTGGATCATGCCCGGCATGAAGCCGCCGCCCTGGATCATGAAGTTGTCGATCACCCGATGAAAGATGGTGCCGTCGAAAAAGCCGTCCTTGACGTATTGCTTGAAGTTTTCACAGGTCTTGGGGGCGTTCTGCTCGTCCAGTTCAATGACGATGGGGCCCAGGTTCGTGGTCAATGTGATCATGAGATTTCCTTGTTATGTATTGGTAGAGATTTTCAGCGGTTGAAGGAGCTTCACTCGACGACGTTGACGGATTCGATCACGACCGGCTGCTTCGGTACGTCACGCATGTGGCCGACGATTCCCGTGGCTTGATCGGCAATGGCGTCGACTACCGACATGCCTTGCGTGACCTTGCCGAAGACGGCGTAACCCCAACCGTCGCGGCTGGGATAATCGAGGAAATCGTTGTCCTTGTGATTGATGAAAAATTGAGCCGTGGCGGAATGCGGGGCTGAAGTGCGTGCCATGGCGATGGTGCCGCGTTTGTTCTTGAGGCCGTTCTTGGCTTCGTTCTCGATCGGTTCACGGGCCTGTTTTTTCACCATGTCGGGGGTAAAGCCGCCGCCCTGAATCATGAAGTCCTTGATCACACGGTGGAAGATGGTTCCATCGTAGAAGCCGTCACGTGCATATTGCAGAAAGTTGTCCACGGATTTTGGCGCTTTATCCCTGTCCAGTTCCAGGGTGATGGCGCCGAGAGAGGTCTTCATCTCGACCTTTACCTTCTCCGCCCAGGCGATACCGGTGCAGAAGCCGAACAGCAGCAGGGCGAACAGCACGCTTGTCATGTCTCTTTTCATGGTCTTTCCTCAATCGGATATGGCCGCACGAGAGGCCACATCATAGCCGTTAGGGAGGGGCATAAAAAGGGGGGTGTGGGCAATGCCCCAGTGCTGCAGTACGGGAATTCAGGGATCCGCGGAAAATCGCATCTGCGTCCCGGCCATTTCGTCGGCAATGGCCGGGTTGAACGGGGAAAGGGCGGGCAGCTTTTGTAATATCAGTTGTTTTTAGCGCCCTGTTCGATCCACTGTTCGATTTTCTGGATCTCGTCCTGGGTCAACGCCTCTTTGCCGTGGGGCATGCGGATCGAGGGATCGACCTTGCCCGCCACCAGTCGATAGAGCGAGCTTGAGAGCGGATCTTGTGCCACCACCACCGGGCCGAACTTGGTACCTTTCATGACGCTGTCGTAACTCTCGGTGACAAAGCCGCTCGCGTTGGCGCCGTCTCCACCCTTGACGTGGCACTCGCTGCAATATTTGTCCAGCAACGGCTTGACATCGTTCTTGAAGCTGACCGCGGCCGGTCCGGTGCTGCAAGCGGCCAGCAGTAAGGCCGAGAGTGCCGAAGCCAAGATTGCTGTACTCTTGATGAACATGAATGTGCTCCTTTGATTTGTCATTATTTCCCGAGGGCTGCTCTCAGAGCTGCTGCTCCAAGCATAGACCCTTTAGATCACGTCAAGGTAGTGGTGAGTGGTGTCTAAAAACCCGGTAACAAAAAATAGATTGCGTTCAGCCGCCCTGTCTTTTTACAAATCATCCTGTTAGGGGCTTCAGGCCTGCCCTTGCCCGGTGTTGTGGCGCTTGCCAAGGGAACAATCCGTAGCGGCGAGCCGCGCCAGCAGGAAGTGCCCTTGGGGTGCGCCTTGATCAAACGCAGGCTTGAAGCCCTGAACGCAATCTATTTGGTTATCGGGCGAATAGTTCGTCACCTCCGTTGCGGGGTGACAGCAAATCCTCAATCGACGCCAGTCTGTTGTGAACCAGACCTATTTCAAGGTCATGATCCACTCGATGACCTGCCTGATTTTTTCCGGTGCGGCCTGGTTCGGTGGCATGGCGATCGTGCCCCAGACCAGCGGATCACCGGGGGTGCTGCCCGCTTTCACTTTACTGGTCAAACGCTCGATCTCGGCCGGATCTCCCGCATATTTGGCGGCAATATCCTTGAATGCCGGGCCGACCAGCTTGGCGTCAGTCTTGTGACAGCCAAGACAACCCGATTGCATGGCCAGCATCTGATTGGCTTGGACTGAGCCGCTGATCAAGGCGAGCAGCAGCAGGGCGACAACGATTAACTTATCCATCTTACAGACTCCGCCGATCCGGCCCGCCGGCGGCCCGGCGAGGCCTCTGAGTGAGAACGAAAGCCAGATTGGCGATAACCGTACGGTCGGCTCGGCCAATCGGTTATCCAGGTTATCGGGTGTGGGCGGGGATTCTTTAGCGATTTTGGGATTTTGGATTTTATTCAAGTGTTGTGACCGGATGCCGATAAACCGTTTGTCGGCAACAGTTTATAAGCTTGAATCGGGTTGCAAGAATGAACAAGTACATCTCAGTACAATGGAAGATTCTCACTCCCATGGCATTGATTTTCGTCCTCATCATGACGGTGGTGACCATCTATTCGGCAGAACAGCAAAAAGACCGTCTGTTGAGACTGAGCGAACACCAGATCTTCGATGTACTGCACGGCTATCTCGACAGCATGAACGCCATGATGTTTACCGGCACCATGGGCAACAGGGAGATGTTGAAACAGAAGATCGAGAAACGCGACGGTGTGGTCGAGGTGCGCATGCTGCGCGGCGAGGCGGTGAACAAGATGTTCGGTCCCGGTTTCGATCATGAAAAACCGCTGGACGACCTGGACCGGCGGGCACTGAATGGCGAGCAGATCGTGCAGGTGGAGCAGGTCGATGGCAAACGGATGGTCACGGTGATCGAGCCCTTCGCCGCGGTCTCCGATCGTAACGGCACCAATTGTCTGACCTGTCATGCGTTACCTGAAGGCACCATCCTGGGCGCCGGTCGCCTGACCTTTTCCATGGAGGAGCGGGACAAGGCGATCCACCAGGAGCTGCTGATCAGCGGTGTGATCAATTTCGTGGTCCTGCTGATCGGGCTCTTCATCATCAACTTCATCATGCGCAAGGTGGTGATCAAGCCGCTCAAAGGGCTGAAGGAGACGATGAATCATATCGGTAACGATTCCGATCTGCGGCCGCGAGTCGCTCTCGGCGCCAACGACGAGTTTCGCCAGGTCGGCCTGGCGGTCAACCAGATGCTGGACAGGTTCCAGCCGACCATCAAGGATCTGGCGAAGACCATGGACGGATTGGCCAATTCGGCCAAGCAGCTGGCGGATGTCACCAAGAAGACCCAGGACGGTGTCGCGGAGCAGGAGCGCGAGACCGGGCAGTTGACGGTGGCCATCGGCGAGCTCTCGGTGGCGGCGGAAGAGGTGGCGCGAAACGCCTCCAACGCCGAGCAGGCGGCCATCGAGGCGCGCTCGAACGCGGATGCCGGCAGCAGTGTCGTGGCCGATGTCGCCAACTCCATCACCCGGCTGGCATCGCGGGTCGATGACGCGGCGGTGGTGGTGCGCCAGCTGGCCGAGGGCACGCAGGACATCGGTCAGGTCTCCGAGACGATCACGGCGATTGCCGAGCAGACCAACCTGCTGGCGCTCAACGCCGCTATCGAGGCGGCGCGGGCCGGTGAACAGGGACGTGGCTTTGCCGTGGTGGCCGACGAAGTGCGCAACCTGGCACAGCGCACCCAGGAGGCGACGCAGCAGATCCAGGAGATCATCGAGCAGTTGGTCCATGCCTCGGATCAGGCGGTGAAGGTGATGGATACCAGCAAGAAAGAGGCCGACCAGAGCGTCAGCGACTCGACCCGTGCCGGACAGGCCCTGACCGAGATCGCCAATGCGGTGGAATCGATCAGCGAAATGAACTCGGTGATCGCCACGGCGGCTTCCGAGCAGACCTCGGTGGTCAGCGAAATCAACAAGAACATCATCGCCATCAACGAGGTCTCCCACCAGACCGCGAACGGCACCAACGAAACCCTTCGCGAGAGCGAGGAGGTGGCCAAGATCTCGGCCGACCTCGACCGTATGGTCAATCAGTTCAAGGTGTAGCGGGCAACCCTGACAAGCATACTCCGGTTGGTGGCGGTTCTCTGTTAAATGCCAACTTTCGGTGAAGGGTAGGGTGGGGCCCTGCCCCACCGCAACATCTCTTGTCCGGTGTGGGTTGGTGGGGTAGGGCCCCACCCTCCTCTCTGAGAAAGGTTAGGATTCACCTCCGCGCAGAAACTCCCGCCGGGTGAGCCCGGGTTTGTCGCCCGCAGCCGGACATTCGCTGCTCGACTGGCTCTTCGCCTCCGCCAGGGCAAAGCCATCCATCTCCACTTCGGGCGTCTCCTCGCCGCGCAGGATGCGTCCCAGCAACTCCTCGTCGTGGGGATCGGTGTCGGGATGCTCCACCTCCACCATCAGGGTCTGCATGAAGC
>JBNKYJ010000077.1:0-5621 GCA_050300835.1 Sedimenticolaceae bacterium | reverse complement strand
GTGGGATCGATGGCGATCGACTCCGGCATGTTGCCCGCTGCACAGGTTGCTGTGGTCGTGCAGTTGACTGCGGACAGGGTACCGTCGCTCTGGATCGCGAACAGGGAGACACTCCCGGAAGCTTCCTTACTGATCATGTAAAGCCACTGTCCCGTGGGATCGATGGCCAATGCCTGCGGTACGAGGCCGGTGGTCAGCAACGCGCTGGTGGTGTTGGGTAGCAACGCACCCGAGGCGTCCACGGTGAAGAGGCCGATGTCGCCCGAGGTGCTGTTGGCGACATAGGCGAAACCGCCGTCCGGCGTGATGGCGATATCGATCGCTCCCGTGCCTCCGGATGTGACCGGAGAGCCGGTGACCGACGCCAAGGTGCCATCCAGCGGATCGATGGCGTAGAACGTGACATCGCTAGAGGTGTCATGCACCGCATAGAGAAAATCGCCGCTTGGATGCAGGCTGAGCTTGACGGGATGGGTGCTGCCACCTGAATTGTCGTCGACGGGAGGCTGCACGGCATTGATACCGCTGAGTGCGCCGGTGGAGGGATCCTTTTGGTGTACCGTGATCGTGTCGGTGCCTTGATTGGCTACATAGGCAAAGGAGCCGGTTGAGCCGAATGCCATGGCGACCGGTGTGCCGCCCCCGGTTCCGCAGGTGAGGTTGACTGACGTGGTGTCGCAATTCGCTTGAGTGAGGCTTCCCGACAGACTGTCTACCTGGAACAGACTGATGTCGAGCGAGATGTTGTTGAGTGTGTAGGCGAATTGTCCGCTTGGATCGATAACCAGATCGGTCGGACCATCGCCGACGGCACCATCACCCGTCTGCACATACCCATGATGCCTCAACTGCCCCGTGGTGTTGTCGGCAATCAGCACGGAAACGGTGTCATCGCCAAAGTTGGCCACGTAGGCGAAACGGGCGACCGGCGTCGTCGGCGTCGGTGGTGGGGGAGTACCGCCTCCGCCGCCACCGCCTCCACCACAACCCGCCATGGTCAGCAGCAGGAGTGCGAGCAGGGGTGCGAGTTGCGTGGTCTGGGTGCCGGTCTTTGGCCGAGGCGAGTGCTGCATGTGTTTCATCATCCTGGTGAAGATATGAGTGGCGAGGGGGTGATTCGCCGATCGGTTTGTGCTGCGCGGCGTCGCGCTGCTTCCAGCCAATCGCCAATGGGGGACGGGCTGTCGGGAGCGGTCGTCTGTAACGCATTTTTTCAGCCGAGTATAACCCATGATACCGGGCTTGAAAGATGCAGAGGAGGAAAAAAGCGAGCAAATTCGCTTGATTTAATCGAAGCTTAAGAATCGGATTTGTTTTCCCGCTCAAGCCGCTGTTGGAGACATGATCGATACCGGGCTTCGCAGCGTGCATAGCCATGGCCACGTATCATGCTGTTTGAGTAGCCCGGATGGAGCGTAGCGGAATCCGGGAGGGAATCGATTCGTCAGGCCCCCTGGATTGCGCTTCGCTCCATCCCGACTACGTGTACGTATCCAGGGCATAAGCATAAACCAACCGATGAAGGACCATGGCCTTCCGCCATGTGATTGTTATCGGAGCTTGGCCCGGTCACGCAATTCGCCGACTAGACTTATGTGGAGCCCCGACGGTTCATGACGCCGGACGAGAAGGGCACGTCAAGGCTGTTCCTCCCTGGGCTTGAGGTCGTCGCTGTCTGCTGAAACGACACAGGGTGAATCGGCGTAGTTGAAGCGTCCCACTTGCTGAACAAGGACCTGAGATGGTGGAGGAGAAGCGCATACAGGTTATCGGGCGGGAGCTGTGGTCGTCCCTGCAACAGAAGCAGTCAGCCACCGAACCGGGGTGGATAGACAGACTGTTCGATCAGTTGATGACCGACAGCCGTTTTCGCCTGCAGGCGTTGCGCTTCGTCGACGCGGTGCCGGCATTGAGCGACGACGCGGAGCTGGTGCGCCACTTCAACGAATATTTCGGCGATATCGAGCTCGAGGCCCTGCCCAGGCTGATGTCCTGGGCTATCAGGCACGGCGCCAATCTCACCCATCCCGCCCTGGTCGCGCCGGTCATCCGCCAAGGGGTCAAGACCGTGGCCCACCGTTTCATTGCCGGCGAGTCGGCCGACGCCGTGCTCAAACTGGCGCGCAAGCTGGGTGGCGAGGGCATCTCGGTCAGTCTCGACCGGTTGGGGGAGGCGACGGTCAGCGAGACGGAGGCGGACACCTATCAGCGGGCCTACCTGGCGCTGATCGAACAGGCCGCGGCGGCTGAGCGCGCTGTCGAGGATCTCAACCTGTCGGTCAAGGCCTCCTCCCTCTTCTCCCAGATCTCGCCGCTCGACGAGGACGGCAGTGTGCGTGCATTGAAGGCGCGGTTGCGGCCGATCCTGCTGGCGGCCATGTCGGCCCGGATCGGCGTCACCCTCGACATGGAGCAGTACGATTACAAGGGGATCATCCTGCGGCTGTTTCGCGAGATTGCGGCGGAGGAAGCGTTTCGCCACTGGTCGGGCCTGGGAGTGGCGATCCAGGCCTACCTGCGGGATACCGATGACGATCTGGCCGCCCTGAGCGATTGGGTGGCCCAGCGGGGCACCCCCGTCATGATCCGCCTGGTGCGTGGCGCCTACTGGGACCAGGAGACGGTGAGTGCGAGGCTGCAGGGTTGGCCGGTGCCGGTCTGGACCGAAAAAACGGACACCGACGCCTGCTACGAACGCGGCCTCCGGCGGCTGTTCGAGAACCCGCTGTTTCGCCCCGCGGTGGCGACCCACAACCTGCGCAGCATCGCCTGTGCCCTGGCGCTGGCCGAAACCCACGGCCGTGATGCCGACGGCTATGAGTTCCAGATGCTCCACGGCATGGCCGACGAGCTGGCGCCCCTGGTCACCGGGCATGAGCGGCGGCTGCGTCTCTACCTGCCGTTCGGTGAACTGCTGCCGGGTATCGCCTACCTGGTGAGGCGGCTGCTGGAGAACTCCTCCGACCAGTCGATTCTGCCGGCGATATCGCACTTGGACCTTGAGGATGTACTGGCCCCGCCGTCGCCGGTAGCGTCCGAGCAGGCGAGCGCATCTGAAGGCTTCGCCAATCTGCCGTTGCACCGCTTCACCGATGAGGCGGAGCGGGCCGCCTTCGCCGCCGCGCTGGAACGGGTCAACGGCCACCTGGGCGAGCGCTATCCGCTGCACCTGAGGCGTCACCTGGCGGTGGAGGAGCGGATCATCGACAGCACCAATCCGGCCAGGCCGTCCGAGATCGTCGGCCGGGTGGTGCGCGCCGGGCCCGACGACGCCGAACTCGCCCTGCGTCAGGCGCAGGCGGCCTTCGCCTCCTGGAGCGGCCTCGGCCTGACCGAGCGGGCGGCCTTCCTGGAGCGGACGGCGGAGCTGCTGACGGCACGCCGCGACCTGTTCGCCGCCTGGGAGGTGAAGGAGGCGGGCAAGAGCTGGAGCGAGGCCGACGGCGACGTGGCCGAAGCGGTCGACTTCCTGCGTTACTACGCGCAACAGGCACGGGCGCTGCAGGCGCGGCCATCCCCCTCCCTGCCGGGGGAGGCGAATCGCCATGAGTACCGGCCCCTGGGTATCGGCGTGATCCTGCCGCCGTGGAATTTTCCGCTGGCCATTCCGGTCGGCATGCTCAGCGCCGCCATCGTGACCGGCAACTGCGCCATTCTCAAACCCGCCAGCGAGACGCCGCTGGTGGCCTGGCATTTCTGTGAGCTGCTGCGGGTGGCGGGGGTGCCGGACGGCGTGGTCTGCTGCCTGCCCGGCAGCGGGGCGGAGATCGGCGAGGCTTTGGTGCGCGACCCGCGTACCCACTTCGTCGCCTTCACCGGCTCGCGGGAGGTGGGGCTGCACCTGCACCGGCTCATCACCGGGCAGCCCGCAGGGCAGCACCACGTGAAACGGCTGATCGCCGAGATGGGGGGCAAGAACGCCATCATCGTCGACAGCGACGCCGATCTCGACGACGCGGTGGCGGGGGTGATCGAATCGGCCTTCGGCTACCAGGGCCAGAAGTGCAGCGCCTGCTCCCGGGTGATCTGCGTCGGCCCGGTGCACGACCGCTTCGTGGCGCGGCTGATCGAGGCGGCCCGCAGCCTGCGCATCGGCGACCCCGCCGATGCGGGCAACCGCATGGGGCCGGTGATCAGCGCCTCGGCCCGACAGCGCATCCTCGAGGCGATCGAGTCGGCGCGTCTGACCGCCACGCCGGCCTATGTCGGCGAACCGCCGCAGTCGTCCGGAGGGCATTTCATCGCGCCGGTGATCTTCACCGACGTGGATGAGGACTCCCCGCTGGCCCAGGAGGAGATCTTCGGACCGGTGCTGGCGATCCTGCGCGCCACCGATTTCGAAGACGCCCTGCGCATCGCCAACGGCACCGCCTATGCCCTTACCGGTGGTGTCTACTCCCGTTCCCCCGCGCATCTGGAACGGGCCGCCGAGGCCTTCCAGGTCGGCAATCTCTACCTCAACCGCAAGACCACCCGGGCCCTGGTGCAGCGCCAGCCCTTCGGCGGCTTCAAGCTCAGCGGCATGGGCTTCAAGACGGGCGGCCCCGACTATCTGTTGCAGTTCCTGCACGCCCGTTGCGTGACCGAGAACACCCTCAGACGCGGCTTCGCGCCGGACAGTGAAAGTTAGCGCCAGGGTCGGATCGAAGAAGCGGACAACTAAACTTCGAGTGCTCGACCAAGGGCATCTATCTGCAAAGCGAAAGTGCTGAAGATTTGTCTGAATGCGTACTGGGTTTGTACTGCGAGACAAGCGGTGGGGCAGGGCCCCACCGGTCTGTTGATCAGTCAGTTAGCGTCACTTCGAGAATTCGGTGGGGGGAATCGCACCCAACGTGCATAGTGTCTGTTGGGTGCGGCTTGCCTCACTGATATGGGTGACGATTCCGCGCCTTTAAACCGGTGGTTCAGGATGCGATGATGGCACAGCGCCGGCCGTGAACGGCCATCCACTTGTTATTGCGACGCTCTGGAAGGGAGGCCGAATCCATGTCACCGATCGAAATCGTCTTCGCCGTCACGCTGACCCTGGTCGGTTCGATTACCGGTTTCTATATCAACCGCGGACTCGAAAACCTCCATCTGCCTAAGATCGGGCGCAAGCGCCGCCAGGCCATCAGTGGTGACTGGGAGGGCGTCTACCATCAGGCGGCCAACGAGAAACGGGAGGCCCAGGAGATCGCCTTTCGCCTTTCACTCAAAGCGGGCAGCCGCGCCATCAAGGGCAGGCTTGATGTTCGGGACACGACCGACTACGAGTTCGGCATCGAGGGCGCTTTCTATCACGAAAGGTATCTGCGCCTGAACTACACCGCCGTCGGATCCTCAGCCCATGCCATCGACTTCGGGTCCATGTTCCTGGTGCTCGCCGACTATCCCGACCACATGAGCGGCCTGCTGGCCGGGTACGGCAGTCTCAGCGAGGGACTGATCAACGGCACTGTTGAGCTGAAACGGGTGTAGTCACCGCGGACTGGGATTTGATGGCGGGGCAGGGCCCCACCCTACACTTCGACGACACGGTAGGGCAGGGGCCCTGCCCCACCTATCGGTTGATCGAACCCGCTGATCCTCAGCACATGCTCAGGCCCAGAGATACGGTGCGGCAAGCCGCACCCTAC
>JBNKYJ010000076.1:0-3253 GCA_050300835.1 Sedimenticolaceae bacterium | reverse complement strand
TGCTGCTCACCGGTCCAGCTGCTGGCAATGTCATAACTGGCCTGATTCCGATAGGCGCTGCGCTCAAACACCACACCCTGGATCATCGCCAGCGGAATCATCAGCAAGCCCGTCAGCAACACGATCATCAGCACCTTTTTTATCACTGGAAATTTCATAGCCGTCTCCTGTTTCACTACCGGAGACTCTACAAACTCATTGTGTGCGCATGATGTGCCGAATGTGTGCGGCGACAAAAAGAGCAGGGATCCCGGCAAAGCGGACACCCGACCAACCCGTAGCCTGGATGGAGCGCAGCGGAATCCGGGATGACCTGCGCCTTGTCCTGGATTCCGCTGCGCTCCATCCAGGCTACCCCGCCTATTCGAAAAAGGCAGTCAGCGGGGTGGTCGCGCGGCTAACCTACCGAAACGGCCTGGGATAGCGGCAGACTGAACATCGCCACGGCACCTCCATCGGGATGATTCTCCAAACGGACATCGCCGCCGTGAAGCAGCGCCACTTCGCGCACGAAACTGAGTCCCAAGCCGCTGCTGCGAGCTCCCCCCTCGGCTCTGGGCAGGGAGTAGAAGCGTTCAAAGACCCTGTCCCTGGCATACTCCGGAATGCCCGCACCCTGATCGCGAATGCTGCAACACCAGCGTCCCTGTTCGATCCGACTCGACACCGCGATGACACCGCCCGGGGGAGAGAAGTCGATGGCGTTGTCCAGCAGATTGCCCACCGCCTGCTGCAGCAGAAAGCGCTCGGCCACCGGCTCCGCCCCGGCTGACAGGTCGAGTTGAAACCGGATACCGCTCTGTCCCACTCGCCACTGACGCTCTTCGCACAGCGAAGCGATGAGCCGCCGGGTATCCACCGCTTCGGGCGCATTCAGCCCCTGCTGCTTCTCCACCGAGGCCAGCCTCAACAGCTGCTCCACCACCTGGCGCAGCCGCGACGCCTCGCTGCGGATGTTGCGGATGAAGCGTTTCCGGTCGGCCGGCGGCATCTCTTCATCGAGCAGTTCGGCGGTCCCCTGAATCGCCGCCAGGGGACTTTTGAGCTCATGGGTCAGGCTGTGCAGATAGTGCTCCACATAGTCCTTGCCTTCCAGCTCCCGGCGCATGGCGTCCATGGCTTCGGCCAGCTGCGCCAGCTCCTTCTCGCCCAGTTTCGGCGCGGCCGGGCGCCTGCCCTCGCGCACGGCCACGGCAAAGGCGGTGAGCTTGCGGATGGAGAAGGTGAGCCAGTAGGTAATGAGCATACCCAGCGCCAGGGCCGCCAGTATGACCAGGGCGCCCTTCTCCCGGATATTGGCCAGCGCCCGCTCCACGAAGGGCTGCACGGCCACGCTCGGCTTACCCACGGAGACCACGCCGATCACCTCTCCCGCTCGCCTGATCGGCGCCGCCACGTACATGACGCTGCTGAACTCATCGTCCGGCGACTCCCGGGTGGTGCGTGCGCCATACTCCCCCCGCAGGGTCAGATAGACGTCGTTCCAACGGGAGTAGTCCGCCCCCAGGTCACGCCCCCGGGAGTCGAACAGCACGACGCCCCTGGCGTCGGTCACGTAGACGATCAGATTCGGATCCCGCTTTTTCAGAAACCAGATACGCGCATCGAGCCTTCGCTTCGCGAAATCCCCCATCGCCCGTTCGAAACGATCCGACTGCAAGCCCGCCTCGGACACCTCATCGACGAGCAGTTCGGCCAGCAGGTTGGCCGTATCCACCAGCGTCTCCTCCAGCGACTGGCGCATGCCGGGGACCAGTTCGGCGGAGAAGCTGCGCATGACGAACCAGATGGCAAAGCCGAGCAGAAGGAAATAGGCCAGAAAGATGCGGACGCTAAGATTCACGGACGCTACCGGTCACGCTGTAGCCCAGACCGCGATGGGTCTTGATGGGATTGTCGTGTTCTCGCACCTGTCGCAGTTTGGCGCGCAGGGTCTTGATATGGGTATCGACGGCACGCTCAAGACTCTCGTCCGGCTCCAGCCAGACCAGGTCCATGATCTGCGCCCGCGAATAGATCCGCTCCGGGTGGCTGAGCAGGGTTTTCAGCACCTCGTACTCATAGCGGGTGAGATCGAGCCAGACGCCCCCATAGCGGATGCGGCAACGCTCCCTGTCGATCTCGAAGGTGGTCATCGCCTCCACCGTCGTCGCCGCAACCTGGCGCGTCCTTTTAAGAATGGTCTTGACGCGAGCGGTCAGTTCACGCGGACTGAAAGGTTTGCCCATATAGTCGTCACCGCCGATCTCGAGACCGACGATTCGATCCACCTCCTCGTTCCTGGCCGTGAGAAAAATGATCGGCAACTCGGAAAAACGCCGGATCTCCTTGCAGAACTCGAAGCCGTTACCGTCCGGCAGCCCCACATCGAGAATCAGCAGGACAGCCTGCCCGGGATGCGCCCTGAGCCAGGCCAGGCCCTCGCCGCCAAGACGAAACCATTCCGCGGAAAAGCCCTCGCTCTTCAGGGCATAGAGCACCATGTCGGCGATCGAAGCCTCGTCTTCAATAAGTAGGATCGTTTCCAATCTCTCGCTCCTGCCGGAGGCTCGGAACGCCCGGCTCTATGGCACGCGGAATGTTCAGTCAACGACGTGAAACAGCAAACAAACACCAATGACGGCGGACAGCAGAGACGCTTGCCGGCGAATCACCGGATCTAGCCCTCTTGCGCCGACTCTTCCGCGGTCAGGGTCTGATAGGCATTGGGGTGGGTCAGATTGAACTCCCGCGCATGCTGCAGATACTCGGGATTGAAACCCTCTTCACGGATCTGTTGAATCAGATCGCCGAACGCCGCCGAGCGTTTCACCTCGGTGCTCGCCATGTAGCGGGGCAAGGCATGGTCGGCCACGATCTTGGAGCCGCGATTGACCTCCGGCCCATCGCCCCGGTCATCCCGATAGTATTGGGACAACACCAGCAGGCGGGTACCGAGAAATGCGGCCTCCTCCAGATCGTGGGTGATGAAGAAGACGGTCATCCTTTGCTCCTCCCACAGCTCGATCAGAAACAGCTGCAGATCCTCCCGCGTATCGGGATCGAGGGCGCCGAAGGGTTCGTCCATCAGCAGCAGCTTGGGCTTCATGATCAACGACTGGGCGATGGCGACACGCTGCTGCATGCCGCCGGAGAGTTCGTGCGGGTACTTTTTGCCGTGGGCTTCGAGCCGGACCCGTTTCAGATAGCTGTAGGCCTCCTCTTCGATCTGCTTTCCGCTCAGCCTGTCGGAACCGGGCCGCCCTCCGAGCCG
>JBNKYJ010000075.1:0-2469 GCA_050300835.1 Sedimenticolaceae bacterium | reverse complement strand
GAGAGGATCTGGCCGAATTTGACGAAGATGGGTCCGAGGTCTTCCAGCGTGCGACGGATGCGCACCGGATAGGCTGAGCGGTCGCGTCTGAACCAGTACCAGGGTGAGAGGTAGATCAGAAAGCGGATGGGCCGGAACAGGTGGGTGGCGAGGATCACCTCGTCGAGGCCGTGCCTGAGCAACACCAGGTTGATGTGGATCAGGCGCAGGGCCTGGGAGGGGTGGATCACGGCGACTTGTCCTTCTGACTGCCTGTATTCTGGAGCCTGCTAATGCGCGCCTCCAGCCGCTCGACGTCATCGCGCACTCTGTCAACGTCGTTGAGAAAGGGCTCGATCTCCAGTCGGGACGGCGTCAAACGCAGCTCTTCCTGCAGATATTCCTTGAGGTTCTGCTCCAGCGTCCGCCCCTGCCGGCGCCCCCAGCCGAGCAGGCTTCGGGTGGTGCTGCCGACTTCATGGGCGATGACATCGCCAGTCAGTTTCGAAAGCTGCTCCTCCCAATCGATATCGAGTCCGGACAGGAAATCGCCGAACTGCTGTGCCAGGTGGCTGTCGCCCGAGATCTCCACCGAGCCGCCAAAGAGCTGGTCAGCGCTCTCCCGGTTATCGCGCATGCGGGCCAGGCTGAAGGGGCTGCCGCGCAGCGTACAGTCGGCGGTGCCTTCAAACTGACTGAGCAGCTGGATGCCGTTGGGCTCGGGGATCATATAGAGGGAGAGGCCGAGCCCCTGCATTTGAAGTTCGATCACCCGTCCGTGCATGGGGCCCAGGCGCCGGGGCGTCTCCGGGTCGAGCCGGATGGCCTGGTTGAGCAGTTGCTCGAGAGCGGCAAAGGCGGCGGCGCTGACGGTCATGGATTGAGACGGTTTCAGGGGTCCGTGTCGGTAGTTGAAGCTCGTTGTGACACGCACGGTGAGCGCATGCAGGCGCTATCATACCTCAGGTCGCAGCGCTGATATAAATCCATGGCCGGTAGATGCATATTTGGTGGAGAGATGGTGCGGCAAGCTGCACCCTACGGGGTCGGCTGGAGCGTAGGGTGCGGCTTGCCGCACCGATACAGGGAATCTCAGAGCTTGTAGCCCCGGTGAACCGCCACCACTCCGCCGGTCAGGTTGAAATAGTCGCAGCGTTCGAAGCCGGCCTGTTCCATCATGCTTTTGAGGGTCTCCTGGTCCGGATGCATGCGGATCGATTCGGCCAGGTAGCGGTAGCTCGCCTCGTCGTTGGTCACCAGCTTGCCGATCTTCGGCAGCAGGTTGAAGGAGTAGAGGTCGTAGGCCTTTTCCAGCGGTTTGCTGATCGGTTTAGAGAACTCCAGCACCAGCAATCTGCCGCCGGGCCTGATCACGCGAAAGATGGCATCGAGGGCGAGCTGTTTGTCGGTGACGTTGCGCAGGCCGAAGCCGATGGTGACGCAGTCGAAATAGTCGTCGGGAAATGGCAGGTGCTGGGCGTCGGCCTGAACGTACTCGACATTGCCCACATGGCCCTCGTCGGCCATGCGATCGCGGCCCCGGGTCAGCATGGCGGCGTTGATGTCGGAGAAGACCACCAGGCCGTCTGCGCCCACCAGGCCGCTGAAGCGGGCCGACAGGTCGCCGGTGCCGGCGGCCAGGTCGAGTACCCGCTGGCCCCTGCGCACGCCGGAGAACTCGATGGTGTGCCGTTTCCAGAGCCGGTGGACACCGAACGACATCAGGTCGTTCATCAAGTCGTACTTGTTGGCGACCGAGTCGAAGACCTGTCGCACCCGGCTCGCCTTCTCCTCGGTGGCGACGGTCTCATAGCCGAAATGGGTGGTCTTCTCGTCTGTCATGTCCTTGTTTCCGCCGGTTGGGTGCTTGCTGCTGCTGAGCTGATGCCAGGTGGGGCAGGGCCCCACCCTCCCCGAGCTTTGTAGGGTGGGGCCCTGCCCCGCCATGATACATCAATTGATCGCTGAACCTAGGCCGATGGCGCTTTGCGCTCGTAGCCGGCGGCTTTCAGGCGGTTAAGATAGTCCTGCCAGTTGCGTTCGAAATTGAGACCCAGCTGGTAGAGGGTGTCCCAGGAGTAGATCCCGGTGTTGTGCTCGTCGTCGAAATGGAGGCAGATGGCGTAGTTGCCCACCGGATCGATGTGGGCGATGTTGACGTCCTCCTTGCCGACCTGCAGCACCTCCTGTCCGGGGCCGTGGCCCTGCACCTCGGCGGAGGGCGAGTAGACCCGCAAATACTCGGCGGGATAGCTGAACTTGCTGCCGTCGTCGAAGCTGATCTCCAGCACGCGGGACTGCTTGTGCAGGTGTATTTCGATCGGATTGGGATGTGACATGGTGATACCTCTTGGGACCGGTCGCTGCCGGCGATGCCTCTTTGTGTGATGTGATGGGCGGCGCTGTGAAGCGGCCTCGGTCACCGGTTACTCAGTTCGGTGCGGCAAGCCGCACCCTACGAAACTAGCTTACGCGGTAGGGTGCGGCTTG
>JBNKYJ010000074.1:0-29238 GCA_050300835.1 Sedimenticolaceae bacterium | reverse complement strand
AGGGCCCCACCCTACCCGGTCACCGTAGGGTGGGGCCTGCCCCACCAAACTCTTAATTCTTAAAGACGAGACGACCACCATGCTCATCGGCAACCTGGAGCAGCGAGCCCTCCCAGACTTTCACCCCGTCTCCCTCAGCGGTTGCCCACGCTGTGTCGACAGCTGCGAACGCACCCACTCCCGCAGATCGTCCGCGATCAGATAGAAGCAGGGCAGCGCCAACAGGATCAGCAGGGTTGCGAACAGCAGGCCGAAACCCAGACTGACCGCCATGGGGGAGAGAAAGGCGGTCTGTCCGGTGGCGAAGAAGATCAGCGGCGAGATGCCGAGAAAGGTGGTGGCGCTGGTCAGCAGGATCGGCCGGATACGCACCCGCCCGGCCTCCACCAGGGCATCCTTGCGCTCCCACCCCTGGTGGCGCAGACGCTTGGCGAAATCGATCAGGATCAGGGAGTCGTTGACCACGATACCGGTGAGG
Source organism: Sedimenticolaceae bacterium (assembly GCA_050300835.1). GTDB lineage: Bacteria > Pseudomonadota > Gammaproteobacteria > Chromatiales > Chromatiaceae > Thiodiazotropha. The sequence continues at coordinate 28,760 of JBNKYJ010000074.1, read as the reverse complement.
GCGAGAAAACCGATCAGCGACAGAAACTGTAGATGGTAGCCGAACAGCACATGCCCGATGATCACACCGATGGCGCCGAACGGAATGGCGAACATCACCACCAACGGATCGAGCAGTGATTTGAACAGGGCGGCAAGAATGAAGAAGATGACCACCAGCGCGATGACCATCGCCCGTTTCATACCGGCCATCGACTCCTCCGCCTTCTTCTTCTCGCCGAGAAAGATCAGCTTCTGCCCCTGCGGCAGGGTCGTGAACTTCTGTTTGACCCGATCCAGCACCTCGTTGGGAGTGACGATATTGGAATCCACCTCCGCCGTGATCGTCGCCAGCCGATCCAGGTTGCGGCGGTTGATGCTGTTGTAACCGCGCGCCTCGTTAATCTCCGCCACATCGCCGAGATAGACCGTGCGGCCGTCGTCGAGGGTGATCGGCAGGCGCTCGAGGGCATCGGCATCACGGCGCAGTTGATCGTCATAGATGAGCCTTACCGGAATACGCTTGTCGCGCCAGCTTACATAGGAGACCTTGAGACCGAGAAAACCGGTACGCACCGCATCGGCCAGATCGTTCTGGCTCAAGCCGAGCTGACGCCCCCGTTCGTTGAGTTCGTAGCGATACTCCAGCTTGCCCGCATCCATGTCCTGGCGCACATCGGAGACCCCAGGCATGCGGGCGATGAAGACGCGAATCGCTTCCGCCTGATGGCTGAGGCGGTCCACCGACTCGCCGACCAGCCCGATCTCCACATCGGCTCCGGCCGGCCCTCCCTGTGGACGCAGAATCGACATCCGCTGAATACCGGGAATCTGTTGCAGCTTCTCCCGCACCTCGTCGATCACCGCTTTGGAATTGCGTTCCCTGGTCCCTTCCCAGCGGAACTGCAGGCTCACCAGCGGCGAGATCCAGCGTTCGATGAAGCCCTTGGGCTTCTGTTTCTTGAGGTCGACGATGAGCTGGATATAGCGGCTGCCGAGCTTGACCCGATGGAAGTCGATGAACATCACCCCCACGTTGGTGAGCAGGGTGTCGAGTTCATCCTCGCTCAGGCTCTCCAGCAGGGTCTGCTCCAGCTTGTCGGCCAGCCGCGAGGCGTCCTCGATGCTGTAGGTGCTGGGGGCCTCCACGTTGACGAAGAACTGGCCCACGTCCACATGCCCGAAGAGCAGAAAGGGAATGCGGGTGATGGCGAAAGCGATGGCGATCATCAGAATGCCGACGCTCAGCATCGCCACCGGATAGCGGTAGTCGAGGCTCCTGCGCAGCAGCTGCGTATAGCGGCGGTTGAGCGCCGACCAGTCGATGCGCCCGGGCTTGCGCTGCCGCGCCGCGCGCAGGAACTCCTTGGCGTGGGAGGGCAGTACGCCGAAGGCCTCCAGCAGCGAGCCCATCAACGAGGCGCTGACCACCACCGGGATCACCGAGATGAAGGCCCCCATGGTACCGCCGATGGCGAACATGGGCATGAAGGCGGCGATGGTGGTGGTGGTCGACGCCACCACCGGCCAGTAGACCTCCTTGGTGCCGAGCAGGGCCGCCCCGTGGGGTTGCTCCCCCAGTTCCAGATGGCGATAGATGTTCTCGTTGACGATGATGGCGTCGTCGACGATCAGACCGAGCGCGATGAGGAAGGCGAACAGGGAGACCATGTTGATGCTGTAGCCCAGCATATAGAGGGTGATCACGGCCACCAGGAAGGAGACCGGGATCCCCAGGGCCGTGATGAAGGCGACCCGGAAATTGAGCATCAGGTAGAGCGACAGCAGCACCAGGGTGAGGCCGACGATACCGGAGGACTTCACCGTCTCCAGGCGGTTCTTCACATAGACCGAGAGGTCGCTGAACAGCCCCAGCCTGACCCCCGCCGGCAGGTTCTGCTGGCGCTCGGCCACATAGTCGCGCACCAGCCGCGCCACCTCGATGGTGGAGGCCTGGCCGGTCTTGTTGATGGTGAGGTTGACGGAGGGCTTGCCGTTGAAGCGGCCGAGGGTCAGCGCCTCCTCCAGACGCAGGTCGACCCGGGCCAGATCGCCCAGCCGCAACTGCCCGCCATTGTCGTTGCTGCGCAGCACGATATCGGCCATCTGGTCCGGATCGGGCGGCACCCCCATACCGCGCAGTCGGATATCCCCGCCGCTCGATTTCAGGGTACCGCCGGGCAGGTCGCGCAGGTTCTCCCGCAGCGCGCGGGCGACCTGGTTGAGCGAGACCTGGCGCGCCGCCAGCACTTGCGGGTCGACCTCCACCCAGACCTCCCACTCCCGATCGCCGGCCGCCCCCACCGAGGCGACGCCCGGGAGCTGGATCAGCTCGTCCTCGATGCGCTCGGCAATGGCATAGAGCTCGCCCCGGGCGATGGCACCGAAGAGGCTTACCGAGATCACCGGAAAACGGGTCTCCAGCCTTGCCAGTTCCGGCTCCTCCGCCTCCTGCGGCAGGTCGTCGACCTGGTCGAGGGCGGTTCGCACCTTGCGCATGAAGTCGTCCACGTCGGCGCCGCTCTTGAGCTCGATGAGGATGCTGGAGAGCCCTTCGTTACTGGTGGAGCTGATGACATCGATGTCGGCCAGACCGTCCAACTCCTGCTCGATGGGCAGGGTCACCTGGCGCTCCACCTCTTCCGGCGAGGCCCCCTCGAACACGGTCTTGATGCTGACCTTGTCCTGCTCCACCACCGGAAACATCTCCTGCGGCATGGCGTACCAGGAGAGCACGCCGGCCAGCAGCACGATCACCAGAAGCAGGTTGACGACCAGCGGATTGCGGATGGAGAAATCGATCAAGGCGTCGCCCCCTCGATCTCGACTTCCAGACCGTCGTTGAGCACCTCGACGTCGCGCGCCACCACCCGATCTCCGGCAGCGATCCCTTCACGGATCGCCTGCAGCTCGCCGATGCGCACGCCGGCCACCACCGGCCGCCGCTGCAGCCGGCCTGCGTCCACCAGGAACAGGTAGTGGCCGCCCTCCTCCCGCAGCAGGGCCGACGCCGGCACCACCAGGGCATCCTTGCGCAGCCTCAGCGGCAGCGCCACCTGACCCAGCTCGCCGGGCAGCAGTTCGCCCCCCGCGACGCGGATACGGATGGGATGGGTATGGGTCTCGGGATCGGGATCGAACTGCAGGGCGATCAGCTCGCCCGGAATCTGACGGCCGTCCACATCCACCTTCAGCGGCTGTCCCAGGCTGAGCGCCCCCGCCACATCGTTGCTGACCTCCAGATGCAGCTCCAGCGCGTCGCTGTCGATCAGTTCCAGGGCCGCGGTGTTGGCCTGCAGGGAATCGCCCACCTCCACCAGCACCCGGTTGACGCGGCCGTCGAAGGGGGCCTCGAGGCGGGTTCGCTGCAGATTGCGCCGGGCGCGGTTGAGCGCCGCCTCCTGTCGCGCCAGTCGGGCCTGCCCGCTTTCGATGCTGTATGTGAGCCGCGCCAGCTCGCTCTCCAGACCGAGCAGCTTCTGGCGCGCACCGTCACGGGTGGAGGCCGAGGCGAGAGAGCCCTGACCCAGCTTTTCCAGTCGTTCGAACTCCTTTTGCGCCAGGTCCCGGTTCTCCCGCGCCAGCTTGAGCAGCATCCTGTCCTGCGCGATGGCGGCCCGGGTCTCGGTGAGCTGCGACTCCGCCTCCACCACCGCGTCGCGGTAGTCCGCGTCGTCCAGCTGCAACAGCAGGTCGCCCTTCGCCACCAGGGCGCCGGGCTCCACCGCGCGCCGCAGCACCTCACCCGAAACCTCGAAGCGCAGCGAGGCCACCTGCCGCGGCCGCAGTACGCCGGTCAGTTCGACCCGGGGCTGCATGTCCTGTACCCGCACCCGGGTCACTTCGACACGGGTGCGGGGGGGAGTTTTCATCTCCGTGTTCGCCTCCGGCCGGGTCAGAACCAGCAGAAACACGATCAGAAGGGTGGCGATCAGAATCGCCAGGGTGAGCAGAGCGCGTGACAGGGTGGATGACACGATGAGCTGAGGTTCCTTGAATTTGAAGATTCGCAGATTCTATGCGATTTTGTGGCGGCCCGCGTGACGATTCGTCAATGCTGACCCTGTAGGAGGCCTGTTGACACTGATCCAATAGGCTCTGTTGCCGACGTCGCTCCGATGGCATCGCACAGCAATAGAGACTCTTGCTTATCAATAGGTTCCCGAGCAGCACCCTTGAACACCACTCCGCAAGCCATCGACAACCGCCGCCGACTGCTGTGCGCCTGCGCCCTGGCGCTGCTGCCGGCATCGGCGACCCTGGCCGACTCAATACGCATCGACGAGGGTGTCGACTGGGACTACTGTAACCCGGAGAGCCGCCCACAGGCACTCACCGCACCCCCTCCGCCCGCCCCCCTCGACAAGCCCCAGATCGAAGCCGACCGGATGTTTTACGATCAGACGGCGGGCGAGACTCAGTTGACAGGCAGTGTTCAGTTATGGCGCCTCGGCGGCTATGCCGAAGCCGATCGTATGGTCTACCACCAGAACGAACGCAGCGCCGACCTGTTCGGCAACCTGTTTCTGCAGCAGGACGGGCTGCGGCTCACCGCCGAGCGCGGTCACCTCGAGCTGGACGACAATCGCGGCTGGCTGACGCAGGGGGAGTTCCGTCTCACCGAACGCCATGCCCGCGGCGGCGCCGAGCGGGTGGAGATGCTGAGCCGGGATCTCTCCCGTTACCGGCAGGTCACCTACACCACCTGTCCGCCCGGGCGTCGCGACTGGAGCCTGAAAGCCTCCAAGATGGAGATCGACAGGGCCTCGGGATGGGGCAGCGCGACCCATGCCCGGGTCAAGCTCGGCCCGGTGCCCGTGTTCTACTTCCCCTACTTCACCTTTCCGGTGGACGACCGCCGCATGACCGGTTTCCTGAATCCCAGCCTGGGCTCCTCGAACCGGCTCGGCACCGAACTGGAAACCCCCTACTACTTCAACCTGGCGCCCAACTACGACGCCACGCTCAGTCCGCGTTATATGAGCGATCGCGGTCTGATGATGGGCGGTGAATTCCGCTACCTGGGCGACTACCAGCGGGCGGAGTTCAGGGGAGAGATCCTGCCAAACGACCGGGTCGACAGCCCCGATTATGGCGATGAACGCAGAGCCTTCCACTTCCAGCACAGCAGCCGGCTGGCCGCCGGCCTGACGACCCGCATCGACACCAATGCCGTCAGCGACAACGCCTACCTCGACGATTTCGGCAGCGGTCTCGCCGTCACCAGTACACGCCATCTGGAACGGGTCGGCGAGGTGGTCTATCGCCGCGGCGGTCTACGTCTGGTGGGACGGCTACAGGATTTCCAGACCGTCGATAATAATCTCGCATCGACCCTCTATCCCTATAAGCGGATGCCCCAGTTGCTGGCCACCTATGGCCATCTGCTCGGCGATATGGACATCGATCTCGACCTCACCGCCGAATACACCGACTTCCGCCACGACACCCTGATCGACGGCAAACGCACGATCCTGCGCCCGGCAGTGACGCTGCCCCTGCGACGCAGCTGGGGCTTTCTGGTACCGCGCCTGAGCCTGAACTACGCCAGTTACCAGCTCGATGAGAACCAGGCCACGGGGGATGCCAACCCGGACTACTTCGTACCCGCGTTCAGCCTCGACAGCGGGCTGGTCTTCGAACGTGAAAGCAGCTGGTTCGGCAGCGCCGCCTACCAGACCCTGGAACCGCGGCTGTACTATCTCTACGCCCCGTTCGACGATCAGTCCGCGATCCCCGACTTCGATACCGCCGACCTGCAGCTGAGTTTCGCCAATCTGTTCAAGGAGAACCGCTTCACCGGCAGCGACCGTTTCGGTGACGCCAACCAGATCGCCTTCGGCCTCACCACCCGCTGGTTGGAAGCCGAAAGCGGTGTGGAACGATTTCGCGCCAGCATCGGTCAGATCTACTACCGAGAAGATCGTGAGGTACAGCTGACGGGAGCAGTGGAAGAAAACCCCTCCTCCTCCGTGGTGGCCGAACTCTCAACCCGCGTCGGAGACTACTGGCGCGGCATCTTGACGGTCAGACGGGATCCCCATGTCGAGGAAAAGAACATCGACCTTGGACGACTCGGCATCCACTATCGTGCCCCGGAAAACCGCCTGTTGAACCTGGACTACAACTTCAACCGCAACACCATCGAAGACCTGGACCTCTCCTTCAACTGGCCCCTCAGCCACAAATACACCCTCACGGGCAAATGGAAATACTCTTATCTTTACGAAAGAAATACGAATAGAATACTCGGCTTCGAATACGGCGGACGTTGTTGCTGGAAGCTACGCGCGCTCTACCAGAGTTATTTGTCCGATCAGGATGTCAAAGACGAGAACGCCGAGGAGAACCGGAGACTGATGCTGCAACTGGTGTTCACCGGACTGGGCGGTGCGGGGTCGTCGGTAAATGACGTCCTCGAGGACGAAATCTATGGTTATCGAGCTGAAGAATGACGCAAATCGCTAAACGCTGGCTCCGCATCGCGCTGTTTGCCTGCCTCTCGGCGGCCGGCATCGCCCAGGCGGCAGTCAAATCCCTGGACCAGATCGTCGCCGTGGTCAACGACGACGTCATCACCCGCAGCGAGCTCGAGAGCCGCATGAATGAGATGCTGGTGCAGTTGCAAGAGAAGAGCACCAACCTGCCGCCCATCGAGGTCCTGCGCGAGCAGGTGCTCGATCGCATGATCTCCAAACGTCTGCAGCTGCAGACCGCTGACCGGCTCGGCCTCAGCGTCGATGACGACACCATCACCAAGGCCATCGCCAACATCGCCGAAACCAACAACATCACCCTGTTGCAGTTGCGCGAGGTATTGGAGCGGGACGGCATCAGCTTCCCGCAGTTTCGGGAACAGCTGCGTGAGGACATCCTGATCAACCGTTTGAAGCAGAAAGAGGTGATCAATCGCATCGTCATCACCGACCAGGATATCGACAACTTCCTTGCCCGCGAGATCGGCACCCAGCGCCAGCGGGCGGCGGTACACCTGCAGCACATCCTCATCGCCACCCCCGAAGGGGCCTCCCCGGAGGATGTGCAGGCCGCCAGAGCGAAGGCCCAGTCGGTCTACGAGGAGCTGCAGCAGGGGGCGGATTTCGGCGAAACGGCAATACGCGTCTCTGACAGCCGCCAGGCGCTGGAGGGTGGTGATCTGGGCTGGATCGAGACCTCCCGCATCCCGAGCCTCTTCACCCAACTGGTGGACGAACTGGAACCCGGCACCATCAGCGAGCCGATCCGAAATGCCTCCGGCTTCCATATCGTGAAGCTGATCGAGGTCAAGGGCGGCCAAAAGCTGATCGTCAAGCAGACCCATGCCCGCCACATTCTGATCAACACCAATGAGATCGTCTCCGACCGCGAAGCGCGTCAGCGTCTCGAGACCCTGCGCGAACGCATCGTCAACGGTGAATCCTTCGAAGCCCTCGCCCGCGCCCACTCGGACGACAAGGCCTCCGCGATCCGTGGCGGCGATCTGGGCTGGACCAGTCCCGGTGACCTGGTGCCCCAGTTCGAGGAGCAGATGGACGCCCTGCCCCTGGGCGATGTCAGCGAACCCTTCAAGACCCCCTTCGGCTGGCACATCGTACAGCCCCTGGAACGGCGTCAGCACGACAACACCGAAGAGGCACTGCGCAACAACGCCCGCCAGGCGATCCAAAAGCAGAAGTCGGAGGAGGCGATCGAGCTCTGGCTGCGCCGCCTGCGCGACGAGGCCTATGTGGAAGTGATGCTGGACGAACTGGACACGCCTTGATTCCCAGACTCGCACTGACACCCGGCGAACCTGCCGGCATCGGTCCAGACCTCTGCCTCATGCTGGCGCAGCGGCCCCACCCCGATGTCGACCTGGTCGCCTTCGCCGATCCGGAACTGTTGTTGCGGCGTGCCGAGCGTCTGGGGCTGGAGATCGAATTGCTCCCACCCGAGGCGAGTTCGATACCCGGCCCGGTACAGCCCGGCCAGTTGCGTGTATCACCGGTGAGCCTGCGGCAAGAGGCGATCTGCGGCAAACTCGATTCGCGTAACGCCGGCTACGTGCTGGAGAGCCTGACCAAGGCCACCGAGGGCTGTCTCGCCGGCGACTATGCCGGCCTAGTGACCGGTCCGGTGCACAAGGGGGTCATCAACGACGCCGGCCTGCCCTTCACCGGCCACACCGAATTCCTGGCCGATCTCTGCCAGGCCCATCCGGTAATGCTGTTGGCCACTCCGGGCCTGCGCGTGGCGCTGGTCACCACCCATCTTCCCATCTCCGAGGTCAGCCGGGCCATCACTGCCGAACGTCTGCATCGGGTGGCCAGTATCCTGCACCACGACCTGCAGCAGCGCTTCGGCCTCAAGCAGCCCCGCATCCTGGTCTGCGGCCTCAACCCCCATGCCGGTGAGCAAGGTCACATGGGACGCGAAGAGATCGAGATCATCGAACCGACGCTGGCCGACCTGAATACCGCCGGCATGCAGCTGATCGGCCCCATGCCGGCCGACACCCTGTTCACTCCGGTGATGCTGCAGCAGGCCGACGCCGTGCTCGCCATGTACCACGACCAGGGCCTGCCGGTGCTGAAACATCTCGGCTTCGGCCAGGCGGTCAACGTCACCCTCGGCCTGCCGATCATTCGCACCTCAGTGGACCACGGCACCGCCCTGCCCCTGGCCGGCACCGGCCAGGTCAACCTGGGCAGTCTGCAATACGCGGTGAAGGTGGCGGCTGAGATGGCGGCGCGGCGCCATTAGTCCGCGAATGAGCGCAGCGATTCATTGAGAGCCCCGACGCAACCGTAGGGTGCGGCTTGCCGCACCGATCCCCGCGGAGACCATGCCAGCATGTAGCCCGGATGCAACGAAGTGGAATCCGGGAATCCGATCTACCCGCTCCCCTGGATTACGCTTCGCTCCATCCAGGCTACTCGACTTAACCGTAGGGTGCGGCTTGCCGCACCGATCCATGCGCAAATCCTACCCAACGGGCCAATTGATTTACGGACGGATGGCCATCACCCGCCGGCGATGGTCATGCGGTCGATCAGCCAGGAACCGGTCTGCACGCTGCTGCGGGTCTCCACGTCGGTGCCTACGGCCTGTAGTCCCAGCATCATCTCTTTCATGTTGCCGGCGATGGTGATCTCCTCCACCGGAAACTGGATATCGCCGTGCTCCACCCAGTAGCCGGCTGCACCGCGGGAGTAGTCGCCGGTGACCATGTTGACGCCCTGCCCCATCAGCTCGGTGACCAGCAGACCGCGCTCCATCTTCCGCAACAGGCCCTGCCGGTCCAGCTCACCGCTGTTGATGCGCAGGTTGCGCACGCCGCCGGCGTTGCCGGTGGTCTGCATCCCCAGTTTGCGGGCGGCGTAACTGTCCAGCACGTAGCTCTGCAGCACCCCGTCGCTGATGAACTTGCGATCGACGGTGGCCACCCCTTCGTTGTCGTAGGCGGCGCTGGCCAGTCCCCGGGGCAGGTGCGGCTCTTCGTGGATCTGAACGAAGTCGGGGAACACCTGCTCACCCAGACGATCGAGCAGAAAGCTCGCCTTGCGGTAGAGGGCGGAACCGCGGATGGCGCCGGTGAAGCTGCGCAGCAGTCCCACCGCCACGTCGGCCTGGAACAGCACCGGGGCCTGCTGGGTAGGGATGCGTCGGGCACCGAGACGCGAGACCGTGCGGCGGGCCGCGGTCTGCCCCACCGACTCCGGCGACTCCAGCTCGCCGTTGAGCCGTGACAGGGTATACCAGTAGTCCCGCTGCATGCTCTCCCCCTCCCGGCCGACCACGGCACAGCTGAGACTGTGGCGCGAGGAGGGATAGCCGCCGATGAAGCCATGACTGTTGCCGTAGACATGGACGCCGCTGTGGGAGTTGAGGGTGGCCCCTTCGGAGTTGAAGATGCGGGCATCCGCCTCGCGCGCCGCCGCTTCGCAGCGGGTGGCCAGTTCGATCGCCTCATCCACCGGCAGCTCCCAGGGATGGTAGAGATCCAGATCGGGCAGATCCCTGGCCATCAGCTCGGCATCGGCCAGGCCGGCGCAGGGATCCTCCGAGGTGTATTTGGCGAAGTTGCAGGCCGCCTCCACCGTCTCCTTCACCGCTTGCGGACTGAGGTCGGAGGTACTGGCGGAGCCCTTGCGATGGCCGAAGTAGACGGTCACGCCGAGGCCGTTGTCGCGGGTATGCTCGATCGTCTCGGGGGCGCCCAGGCGCACCGTCAACGAGAGTCCGGCGTCGCTGCTGACGCCCGCTTCGGCGGCGCTGGCGCCCTGGCGCCGGGCCTCGCTGAGCAGATCGTCGACCAGTTGTTCCAGCCGTGCCTGACGCTCCTGCATGTCGATCATCGGCCGGTACCCCCCACGGTCAGCTCATCCACCTTGAGGGTCGGCTGGCCGACCCCCACCGGCACGCTCTGCCCCTCCTTGCCGCAGACGCCGATACCGGCGTCGAGCTTCAGATCGTTGCCGACCATGCTCACCCGGGTCATGGTCTCCGGCCCGTTGCCGATCAGGGTCGCCCCCTTGACCGGCGCCGTCACCTTGCCGTTTTCGATCAGGTAGGCCTCGCTGGCGGAGAAGACGAACTGGCCCGAGGTGATGTCGACCTGGCCACCGCCGAAGTTGACCGCGTAGACCCCCCTCTGCACCGAGGCGATGATCTCCTGCGGGTCGGACTCCCCGGCCAGCATGTAGGTATTGGTCATGCGCGGCATCGGCAGGTGGGCGTAGGACTCACGCCGGCCGTTGCCGGTGGAGGCGACCTTCATCAGGCGCGCGTTGTGCTTGTCCTGCATGTAGCCCTTGAGGATGCCGTTCTCGATCAGCACCGTGCACTGGGAGGGGGTCCCCTCGTCGTCCACGTTGAGCGAGCCGCGGCGACCCGGCAGGGTGCCGTCGTCCACCACCGTGCAGACGGAGGAGGCGACCTGCTCGCCGATGCGGCCGCTGAAGGCGGAGGTGCCCTTGCGGTTGAAATCGCCCTCCAGGCCGTGTCCCACCGCCTCGTGCAGCAGTACCCCGGGCCAGCCTGGACCCAGTACTACCGGCATGCTGCCGGCGGGGGCCTCCACCGCCTCCAGGTTGACCAGCGCCTGGCGCACCGCCTCGCGGGCGTAGCCCAGACCCCGCTCCTCCTGCAGGAAGAAGTCGAAGGCATCGCGCGCGCCGCCGCCGCTGCTGCCCTGCTCGCGACGGCCGTTCTGCTCGGCGATCACATGCACGTTGAGACGCACCAGGGGACGCACGTCGGCGTTCAGGGTACCGTCGATGGCGGCCACCAGGACCACGTCCTGGGCCCCCACCAGGCTGACGATCACCTGCTTGACCCGCGGATCCTGCTTGCGGGCCTCGGCGTCGACCCGGCGCAGCAGTTCCACCTTGTCGGTCTCGCTCAGGCTCGGCAGCGGATTGATCGGCGCGTAGAGTTGCGGCCCACCGGCGCGGCCGGTGATCTGCACCGTACGGTCGGCCCCGCTGCGCACGATGGCGCGAGCCGCCTGGGCCGCCTCCAGCAGGGTCGGCAGCTGCAGCTCGTCGGAGTAGGCAAAGCCGGTCTTGTCGCCGCTGATGACGCGGATTCCGGCACCCTGCTCGATGTTATGGGATCCCTCCTTGATGATGCCGTCCTCCAGCACCCAGGACTCCAGGCGGCTGGACTGGAAATAGAGATCGGCGGCATCCACCGCGCTGCCGGTTAGTTCCCCGAGCATGCGGTCGAGGTCGTTCTCGCCCAGCCCCACGGGGGCCAGGATGGTTTCGCTTGCGATTTGAATCAGATCGGACATGGTCTCTCCAGCCACCGGGGCTGAATGCTTAAGGTATGAGTTTGAGGATACCGTTCGGGAAAAGGTCTATAACCGCCGATGATCAATGGTTGGGAAGGTACGGCGGATAGTCTTCTGATAATCCCGGTCGAGGTCCACGCTGACGTGGCCGGTACCGCGCGGCACCTGCGCCAGCACCGTGCCCCAGGGATCGACGATCATGCTGTGACCGTGGGTCTCCCGGCCGTTGACGTGATAGCCGCCCTGGGCCGCCGCCACCACGAAGGCCAGGTTTTCGATGGCGCGGGCACGTACCAGGGTCTCCCAATGCGCCTTGCCGGTCATGGCGGTGAAGGCGGAGGGCACGACGAAGACCTCCGCTCCCTTTTCCAGCAGCTTGCGGAAGAGTTCGGGGAAACGCAGATCGTAGCAGACCGCCACCCCGAGCCTCCCGAAGGGGCTGTCGACCACCACGATCTCATTGCCGGGTTCGATGGTGCTCGACTCCACGTAGCGCTCGTCGGTCTCCACCAGGTGGACGTCGAAGAGGTGGATCTTGTCGTAGCGCGCCACCTGCTTGCCCTGGTCGTCGAAGACCAGGCAGGCCGCCCGCACCTTACCGCCCTGGGAGGCGCGCAGGGGGATGGTGCCACCGACCAGCCAAACGGCATAGCGCTTGGCCATCTGGCTGAGGAAGCCCTGCAGGGGACCGCCATAGGCCTCCTCGCAGAGGGTCAGCATCTCGCGATCGTGCTCGCCCATGAAGGCGAAGTTTTCCGGCAGGACCACCAGACCGGCACCACCTTCGGCGGCTTCGCCGATCAACCGCTCGGCCTCCAGGAGGTTGGCGCTGACATTGGGACTGGTGGCCATCTGAATAGCCGCGACTTTAGTATTTTTGGCGCTCATGTCAGGTCGTTTTCCGCATTTCCGCATAACGCGGCAGGTAAAAAAACAAGTGATTCATCAGGATAGCATCAACCAGGGCCAGTTAGCACTAGGCGAAAACGGCCTCGGTCGGGGGCCCGGCCTGGAAGCTGCCTGAAGATAAGCGAGGGATGGTGGGGCAGGGCCCCACCCTAGCGTTCCATTCGGAGTGTAGGGTGGGGCCCAGCCCCACCAATAAGAGCTCGAAGCTCCTGATCCCTTTCACCCAAGCCCGCCAGCCAGAGGACTTCAGGGACGACCGGGCAGTTCCACCCCCATATCGCTCTCAGGCGCCTCCTCAACCAGTGGCTTCTTGCCGATCTGCTTGAACTCAGGGTCATCCCAGCTTCCCGTGACCTCGTAGGTCCGCTGCACGATCTTGTCGAACTTCTTGCCCAGCAGTTTCTGGGTCACCGCCAGTGCCACACCCACGGTGGGATTGACCGCCAGCGCTCCCACCACCGGCAGGGTCGCACTCAGATGCGGAGTCACCACCACCTTCTGGTTGTAGGTCCTGTTGACCAAACCGGTGTCGCCGCTGAAATCGATCTTGGCGGAGGCGCTGTGCATGACCAGGTCGTGGGTCGTGGCGACCCCGTCGTGGACCGTGAAGTTGCCCTCGATGGCGTCGAAATAGAACCCTTCGGAGAAGAAGTCGCGAAAGTCGAGGGCCAGCCGCTTGCCCAGGGCGTTGAGACTGAAGAGACCGATGAGACGCCCGACCCCCGGGTCGACATCCTTCACCTGCCCCTTGCCCACTTTGAGCCAGATACTGCCATAGAGTTTCTCGGGCCCCATCTCCAGGGGCGAGCTGGGCCAGTAGAGCTCCGCCTTGATATCGGTGGGGGCGTCCTTGATGCCGCTCGAGATGCCCAGCTCCTGCTGCAACTCACCCAGGCTGGCGAAATGCGCCTTCAGGTTCAGCGAGGTGAGATGGCCCTTCTTGGTGAGACGCCAATACCCCTGCCCGCTGAGGTCGATTTTGTCGCCTACCAGACTGAGTTGGGAGAGGGTGATGCCATCACGCTCCTTCTGCCACGCCAGCCGCGACTTGCCCAGTTCCCGATCGTTGAGATAGAGGGCATCCACCGTCATATCGATCGCCGGCAGATGACGCGGATCGAAATCGACGACGGCCTCCGCCTCCTCCTCCATGCCGCTGATCGCGCCCGCCAGCTCGTTGAGGTTGAGTTTGAGGTAGTCGAAACGTCCCAATAGTGGCAGTCGCTGTAGATCGCCGGGCACCTGGACCATGCCCTGGGCGGTCTGGGACTCCACTTCCACGCGGTAACCGTCGGCATAGTTGCGCATCATGAAATGGGTCTCCAGCGCATCGATACCGGCGATTCTCAGGCGCCCGGCCTGGAGATCGATCTCGATCGGGGTCGGCGCACCGCCCTCACCGCTGACGTTGTTCTCCAGCCAGGCAATCCACTGATCGCCGTTGAGCCTGCCCAGGGTGCCCTGGATACGGTATCCGCGCTTGGATTTGGGCAGCTCGGGTTGTTGCGAAAAGCCCACTCCCACCAGTAACTCATCGCCCTCGCCGGGCGGTATGCGGACCAGTAGATGTACCCCCTTGCCGTAGAGCAGACGCAAATCGGTCAGCTGATCGCTACGGAAATCGACCGAAAGGTCCATGCTCTTGCCGATCCCGGCACGCTTGCCCATCGGTGCCGGCAGCTCCACCGCCACCCCGCGTAACGTCGAGGTCACCCGCAGCCGCACCGGCACCCGGCTGGGTTGATGGGCGATCTCGAGCGTAACTCTCCCCTTGGCCTCACCCTGCATCGGTGGCAGCCACCATTGGGGAAACTGCTGTGTGATCTCCTGCGGGGTCATCCCAAGTTGGGTCGTGATGCGGGTCCAGCGGCCGTGCTTGGTCAATTTTGGTGTGATGTCGATCGCGATCTGATGCCCCATCAGATCCGCCTGCAGACTGCTGGCGCTGACCTGCTTCTCGTCGAAGCTCACCTCGCCGGTGATCCCCTTGAGCTTCAGATTGGCGGGCTTGATCAGCATCTCCGCCCCCTGCAGGGCGACCTTGCCATCCACCTTCAAACGGTCCTTCGACTTCAGCGGAATCGACAGGCTGATCTCACCCTTGGCCTCTCCGGCCACATCCACGGCCTCGACAAAAGGCGCGAAGCGCGATTTGAGCGGTGTCTCGCTCAGCAGTGCAAGCAACTCCCCGACCGACCCACTCAGCTCACCCTGGATCTCGACCGGTGCAGCCCCTTTCAGGGCGCGGATCTGGGCCTCCGCCCGTCGCACCCGGTTCCCCAGCAGCTGGCCGTCCTGCAGCGAGACCTTCAGGCTGTTGTTGACGAACAAAGCCTCGGCCATACCCTGTTCGATGCGCGGCCACCCCGGCATGTAGTCGAGTACCAGGTCCTCGACCCCGAACCAGACCTCGAAACGTCCCTGCTGCTCGCGGAAGGGAAACTTGTTCAGCGGCCCATGGAGCAGAAATGAGCCGGCATTGACGTGACCGCTGACCACCGACCGGTCGAGCCATTTCACCAGCGGCTCGGGCATGATGCCCACCGGCAGATAGGCGCTCTTGCGCGAGCCGTCGCCATTCCAGAAATCGGACTGCATATCGATAAACAGATCGGTGCCGCTGAGCGGGACATCGAGCTCGATGCGGGAGAGGGTCTCCACATCGTCGTTATGCATCTCCAGGCGATCAGTGCTGAGATGCAGACCGTTGCGGGTGTCGAAACGCCACTGAAAATCGCCGGCCAGGCGCTTGGCGCTGAGCGGCTGCCGGAACAGGCGGGGAAAGTCGACGCTGAAATCGGAGGAATCGATATGCAGCCAGCCACCCGACTGGTTACCGGCGAAGCTGAGGCGCAGGCCGGCCAGGCCCGGCACGCTCTGCCAGGGCTTGCTGCTGTAGCGCGCCACCACACCGCCCACGCGCCAGCGTGTCTCCCCCTCCGGTGGCTGCAACAGGGCAAAACCGAACTTGGTCAAATGACCGTCGGCGGAGAGCCCACGCAAGGCGTTACCGAGCTCCTCGTTCGGCAGCTTGATGATGGCCAGCAGATCGTTGAGCTCCTTCAGGGAGAGATAGTCGGCGCCGAGCCGCAACAGCCGGCCGCTTTGCTCATCCGACTGCCAGGCGAGGCTCAGGCGTCCCGGAGGCCACAGCTGACCGCCGCGCACCAACACAAGTCGATCGAGATCGACCCGCCAGCCGGAAGCCTCTCTCCGCCAGTCGATCTCGCTGGCGAGCCGTTCGAGCTTGAAGGGTGTCTCGATGGCGGGGCCGGCGATCTGAAAACGGTTGAGTTCAGTGTTGCCGTGCAGGCGTTGCAACCGCCCATGCGCCACATCACCCCAGACCTCCAGTCCCAGGCTGCCCTGGTCGATGCTGTAGCCTTCAGGCAGCCATTCCGCCAGCCGATCACCCATACGCAGATTGTCGCATTTGAGGTAGAAACGCCCGTCCACCGCCAGCGGGTGCGCCTCACCCTCCGTCAACTCGGCAATGAACCTCAGGGTCTCCTCACCCCGAGGCCCGACCTTGGCCTTGACCGAGAGGGAGTGATAGGTGTCGTCGTTGATCAGATCGACCGCAACGCCGGAGAGCTGCAGCGGGGCGGTTCCAGCGTGCCCCCCCATGAGCAGCAATTCGCTGTCGTAGAGTCGCAGATGGCTGCGTCCCAGCAACAGCCCCGCCAGGGCGTCGGAGTCACTCCCCCCACCGGCGGTAATGCCCTGCAGCGAGAACGAACCGTCCGCGTGGCGTTCGATCAGCAGCCGGGTGCCGACCACCAGTCCCCCACCCAGCTTGAGCTCACCGCTGAGCAGGGTGTCGAGCAGTTGGACGTCGATCCTCACCTCCCTTGCCTGCAGCAGTGGAGAGGCGTTCTCCGCCTCGTGCAAGGTCACGTCGCTGAACTTCAGGGCCAGGCGGAAGCCGTGCAGCTCCGCCTGCATGCGACCGATCGACAGTGGCTTGCCCACCTCCGCCTCGACGATGCGCTCGATATCCTGCTTGTAGGGCCCCAGGTCGACCAACGGCAACAGCAGCCGTACCGCCGTCAGCACGATGGCCAGGGTGATGGTCAGCCAGGACATGGCCAACCAGAACTTGCCGTGCAGGTAGCGGGCGATATGCAGCATCAATGACTCACGCTCAGCTCACACCAGCACCACGTCGTAGTGCTCCTGGCTGTAGAGCAGCTCGGCCTGTAGCTTGATCGGGTGGCCGATGAACTGCTCCAGCTCGGCCAGATGGGTCGACTCCTCGTCGAGCAGACGGTCGATCACCTCCTGGGAGGCGAGCACCAGCAGGGACTCCACGTCGAACTGGCGCGACTCGCGCAGGATCTCGCGGAAGATCTCGTAACAGGTGGTCTCGGCGGTCTTGATCGAGCCGCGTCCGCCGCAGCAGGGGCAGGGTTCGCAGAGCACGTGTTCGAGGGATTCGCGGATGCGCTTGCGGGTCATCTCCACCAGGCCCAGGGAGGAGACCTCGGTGATGTGGGTGCGCGCGTGGTCGTGGGCCAGGCACTTCTCCAGCGCGCGCAGCACCTGGCGCCGGTGCTCGGGATCGAGCATGTCGATGAAGTCGATGATGATGATGCCGCCCAGGTTGCGCAGGCGCAGCTGGCGGCAGATCGCCTGCGCCGCCTCCAGGTTGGTCTTGAAGATGGTCTCTTCCAGGTTGCGATGGCCGACGAAGGCGCCGGTATTGACGTCGATGGTGGTCATCGCCTCGGTCTGGTCGATCACCAGATGGCCGCCCGACTTCAGCGCCACCTTGCGCTCCAGCGCCTTCTGGATCTCGTCCTCCACCCCGTAGAGGTCGAACAGGGGACGCTCGCCCGGGTAATACTCGATGCGGTGCTTGATGTCGGGGATGAACTTCTGCGCGAACGAAATCGCCTTCTGGTGGGTCTCCTTGGAGTCGAGGCGTACCCGCTCCACGTCGGGACCCACCAGGTCGCGCAGGGAGCGCAGGGGCAGCGAGAGGTCCTCGTGGATCAGCTCGATCCCCTCGGCCACCTTGCTGCGCTCCTGGATCGAGGCCCAGAGCCGGGCCAGAAAGCGCATGTCGGCCTTGAGCGAGGCCTCGTCCACCCCCTCCGCGGCGGTGCGGGCAATGTAGCCGCCGGTGATCTCGCCGGTCTCCGCCACCTGGTTGAGCAGCTCACGCAGGCGCTGGCGCTCGTCCTCCGCCTCGATGCGCTGGGAGATGCCCATATTGCCCAGCGAAGGCATGAAGACCAGGTGGCGCGAGGGAATGGAGATGTTGGTGGTGAGCCGCGCCCCCTTGGTGCCGATCGGATCCTTCAGCACCTGCACGATCACGTGCTGCCCCTCGCGCAGCAGCTCGTAGATGTTGTCGGTCTTGGGCGCGTCCCCGCTGGGACTGATGTCGGAGACGTGCAGGAAGGCGGCCCGCTCCAGCCCCACGTCGACAAACGCCGCCTGCATCCCCGGCAGCACCCGGCAGACCCGGCCGCGATAGATATTGCCCACCAGGCCCCGCTTGCCGGAGCGCTCGATGATGATCTCCTGCACCACGCCGTTTTCGATCACGGCCACACGGGTTTCCGGGGGTGTCACATTAATCAGAATCTCTTCGCTCATACTTCCTTCGCGTCAGTTCGGTTTTTATTCTTCGGTCAGGGCCTCAACAGTTCGATGCCAGCGCCCTTGAGGAGTTCGGCCGTCTCGTACAGCGGCAGCCCCATGACCCCCGAGTAGCTGCCCCGCAGCTCACGGATGAACTGGGCCGCCAGCCCCTGGATGGCGTAGCCGCCCGCCTTGTCGGCCGGCTCGCCGCTGGCCCAGTAGGCGGCCATCTCGGCCTCGCTCAGGGGGCGCAGGCTCACCTCGCTGACATTGAGCCGGGTCGTCAGGCGACCGTCGTCGAGGGCCACAGCGGTATAGACCTGGTGGGTGGCACCGGAGAGTTGGCCCAACATCCAGAGCCCCTCCTCCCGGTCACCCGGCTTGCCGAGCATACGCCCGGCC
Source organism: Sedimenticolaceae bacterium (assembly GCA_050300835.1). Classification (GTDB taxonomy): domain Bacteria; phylum Pseudomonadota; class Gammaproteobacteria; order Chromatiales; family Chromatiaceae; genus Thiodiazotropha. Next base: position 10,106 of record JBNKYJ010000074.1, on the reverse strand, counting down.
ACCACCACGCAGGTATCAGCGGCCAGGACCGGCAGGCTTTCAGCCCCCCGGCAGGCTTCCAAGCCGGCCACGGCCTTGTCCTGTGACACCCGTAGCACATAGTCGGATGGAGATTCCCCCTCGCGCACCCCTTCGTCCACCTCGATATCGAGCAGCCGGTAGGCCACACCGATCTGCTCCAGCAGTTCGCGCCGTCGCGGCGAGTGGGAGGCGAGATAGATCATCGGATCCATCAACCGGCCCGATGGTAGGGATGGTTGCGCAACAGGCTCCAGGCCCGGTAGAGCTGCTCCGCCACCACCACCCGTACCAGCGGATGCGGCAGGGTCAGGGGCGAGAGCGACCAGCGCAACTCCGCCGCCGCCAGGCAGGCGGGATCCAGCCCTTCGGGGCCGCCCACCAGCAGCGCCAGATCCGGGCCGTCGGCCATCCACTGGGCCAGCTTGCCGGACAGCTGCTCTGTATTCCAGGTCTTCCCCAGCACATCGAGGGCGACGATCCGGCAGCCCTTGGGCACCGCCTTGAGCATACGCTCACCCTCGTCCCGCAGGGTGCGCACGGTATCCGCGTTCTTGCCCCGATGACCGGGCGCGATCTCGATCAGGTTCAGGGCACACTCGCCGGGCAAGCGCTTGGCGTACTCCTCGTAACCCTCCACCACCCAGCGCGGCATGCGGTTTCCCACCGAGATCAGATAGATGTTCATGCGGGGGATTGTACGGGAAATAGTCTGGGCATGGGCGGCTTCGATGACCTGGGAAGGGTGACTGCGGCTGACGTACGCTGCCTGTGCTAGTTTTGAGTGTTGAGTTTTTAGTTTTGAGTTGATGTGTTCGCTTTGCTCACACTTGCTTTTTACTCACCCTCTCCCTGTCCCTCTCCCGGCGGGAGAGGGAACGCATATTCAGATTTGGGCAGAATCCGTTTGGTGCGGAGCGCTCACAACCGGCCGAATCCATCGGTTCTTGAAAAGAAAGTCCCCTCTCCCGCCGGGAGAGGGACAGGGAGAGGGGAAGTAAAAAACCGTGCGGTTTCACCGCACACATCAACTCAAAACTAAAAACTCAACACTCAAAACTACCACAACCCATGCGTGGCATCGTCGCCAAGCCCAATATCCTGTATCCTTGCCCGCCATGAACGACAAACACCTGACTGATACCCGTTTCGACAGCTTCGATCTCGATGAACCCATACTCAAGGGCATCCAAGAGGCCGGATTCGAATACTGCACCCCGATCCAGGCCGAGACCCTGCCCATCGCGCTGGCGGGCCGCGACCTGGCGGGCCAGGCCCAGACCGGCACCGGCAAGACCGCGGCTTTCCTGATTGCCACCCTGCACTATCTGCTGCGCCACCCGGCCAGCGACAAGCGCCGACCCAACCAGCCCCGCGCGCTGATCCTGGCGCCGACCCGCGAGCTGGCGGTGCAGATCCACAACGACGCCCAGGCCCTGACCCGGCACACCGAATTCACCACCGCGGTGGTCTTCGGCGGCACCGGCTACGACAAGCAGCGCAAGCAGCTCGAGGAGGGGGTCGACATCCTCATCGGCACTCCAGGACGCCTGATCGACTACCACAAGCAGCACGTCTACGACCTGAAGGCGATCCAGGTACTGGTGCTGGACGAGGCCGACCGCATGTTCGATCTCGGCTTCATCAAGGACATCCGCTACATGATGCGGCGCTGTCCGCCGCCCCAGGAGCGGCTCGGCATGCTCTTCTCCGCCACCCTCTCCTACCGGGTGAAAGAGCTCGCCTACGAGCATATGAACAACCCCCAGAGCGTCGAGGTGGCGCCGGAACAGGTCACCGCGGAGAAGATCACCGAGACCTGCTACATGACCGCCAACGAGGAGAAGATCCCGCTGCTGATCGGCCTGGTCAAGGGTCTGGAGAACGCACGCATCATCGTCTTCGTCAACACCAAGCGTACCGCCGACCGGGTCTGGGGTTTTCTGGAGGGCAACGGAATCAGCACCGCGGTGCTCTCCGGTGACGTACCCCAGAAGAAACGGCTGAGCCTGCTGAAAAGCTTCGTGGAGGGTGATCTCGCGGTGCTGGTAGCCACCGACGTGGCGGCCCGCGGCCTGCACATTCCCGATATCACCCATGTCATCAACTACGACCTGCCGGAAGACGCGGAGGACTATGTCCACCGCATCGGCCGCACCGCCCGCGCCGGCGCCAGCGGCGACGCCATCAGCTTCGCCTGCGAGACCTACGCCTTCTCCCTGCCCGACATCGAGACCTACGTGGGCCACCCGGTGCCGACCCAGACCGTCGATCCGGCCCTGCTGGCCGAGGTCGATCCCAAGAGCCGGGTCTATCCGGAGAAGGGCTCGCGCCAGCCCCATCGCGGCAAGGAGGGGCGCAAGGGACACGGCAAGGGGCACCATACCTCCCACCACAAGCCCAAGGAGGGCGAGGCACCGAAAAAGCGGCGACGCCGCCGGCACGGACCCAAGCCGCCCCAGAGCAGCGGCCAGGAGTAGGCGATGGACGGCAAGTGCAGCCGCTGCATCAACTCCAAGTGCTGTACCTACACCACCGAGGCGATCGGCGAGGCGCCGCGCTCGAAGTCCGACTTCGAACATCTGCTGTGGCAGGTTTCGCATGAAAACGTGGAGATCTACCAGGACGAGGACGGCTGGTTCCTGCTCATCCAGGGGCGCTGCGAACACCTGGGCCCGGGCGGCGCCTGCGGCATCTACGCGGAACGCCCGCAGATCTGCCGCGACTACGACAACGACTGGTGCGAGTTCGACGCTCCGGCCGAGGCCGGCTTCAAGCGTCACTTCCGCAACTACGCCGAGCTGCTGAAGTACTGCAAAAAGCGGTTCAAGACCTGGGGGCGGTGAGGCGCTTGCAGATTCGGGCCCAGGGGCCTGAGTAGACTTTGCCGAACACCGCGCCGGACACCTCAGCCTTCGATTGGCTTCGCCTTGAGCGATCTCATCCAAAGACCCGCCAGGACCAGTAGCAGCAACAGATCCAGACTGCCGCCGCCACCGCTGCCGCTACGGTAGCTGACCTGGACCACCTTCTCCTCCTTCACCCGCACCACGAACTCATCGAGTGCCGTCTGCAGGTTAGCGGTCATATCCTGCATGGCCCGCTGGAATCCCGCCTCTCTCGCTTCGCGCAGCGCCTCGCCGCTCTTCACCAGGGTGGACGTGTTCTCGAAGCGGTCGACGCCGGGGGCGCGGAACAGCAGCTTGTGGGTGGCCACGTCGAACACCGCGGTATCGACGAACGTCTGCACGTCGTTCTGGCTCCCCTTGATGACGTAGGCGCCGATGATGGTCCAGTAGAGCAGCGAGGCGGTGGTGTCCTCCGAATAGGAGACCTGGTCATAGGAGACCAGGGCGATGACATCCAGGGCGTAGAGGCGCGCCACCTGCTCCACGGTCTCGAAGCCGCGACCAGCGGCCAGGTAGGTCTCCGGGATCACCTCGATATGGCCGATGAAATCCCGGTCGGTGAAGGCCTGCTTCACCTGATCGAGCAGCCGGGCCTTGCTCTCGGCGGAGAGCCCCCGGGGATTGTTGGAGGGAACGAAGGCCAGACCCACGTTGAGTGGCAGCTTCAGGTGAGGCAGTTTCTGATCCTGCGGCGGCGGTTGCTCGCCTTTGGGATAGAGATAATCCACCAGGCTGCTCGACACCCCCTGTCTCGATCCGCTCATGCCCGTGCCCTGCCACAGGCTGGTACACCCGGAGAGCCCCGCGACAAGTCCCAGCATGAGCCAGCCAATCACTCGAACCACTGTTTGCATCCTCGTCTCCCACAAGTACACCGACCTGGTACGCCACGAGTATAACCCGACAAGCGCAACGGGAACTTCCGACTTCTGAAACCGGACTAACCGCTACGAACTGATCATGCATTTCGTGGTCGCAGCCGGTTTTTCCCGACTCCACCCCTTTGTCTGATCGTTCACACCCTCGTCATCCACCCTGCTATCACCCACACATGACCATCACATCGATCACCCTGCGCGACCGTTTCGAACAACTGCGTTCGAACAAGCTCTTCGAGGCGTTTGTCATCTTCGTCATTGTCGTTTCGGCCCTGCTGATCGGGGCCAAGACCTACCCCATCCCGGCCGGCGCGGCGCAGGTGCTGCGTATCCTGGACATGGGCATCACCCTCTTCTTCCTGGCCGAGATCATCATCCGCATGCTGGCGGAGCGCAGTCTGAAGAGCTTTTTCCGCAAGGGCTGGAACATCTTCGACTTCCTCATCGTCACCGCCAGCCTGATCCCGGTGGACGACAGCGAGGCGGCCCTGCTGGGGCGGCTGCTGCGGGTGTTTCGGGTGCTGCGACTGGTCTCCATCATTCCCGAGCTGCGCATCCTGATGAACGCCTTCGTCACCGCGATCCCGCGCATGGGTTACGTCTCCCTGCTGATGTTCATCATCTTCTACATCTACGCCGCCATGGGCAGTATGTTCTTCAGCGCCATCAATTCGGAGTTGTGGGGCAACATCTCGGTGGCCATGCTGACCCTGTTCCGCATCGCCACCTTCGAGGACTGGACCGACGTCATGTACGAGACCATGACCGTGCACCCGCTGAGCTGGACCTTCTATCTCACCTTCATCTTCATCGTCGCTTTCGTCTTTCTCAACATGATGATCGGCATCGTGCTGGAGACCCTGCAGCGGGAACACGAACAGTTCTCCCGCGACAGCGGCGAGGGAGAGGCGGGCGAGGTGCATCGCATCGATGCCAGGACCCGGGAGATGGAACAGCGCTTGATCCGTATGGAGGCGATGCTGCAGGCGCAGCTGTCATCGAAGCGGGAGAGCGAGGCCGACACGGCAGATCCGGCCGGCGGCAGGTAGCACGGGCGCATTGGGCATCCCGCATTCCCGGCACACCGTGAGCATCACGGCATGCCGGGAGTCTGGGCATCAGTTGTTGGAGCTGCTGCCCGAATCGGACTGTGACAGCTCGGCGACACACTCCGCGATGTATTCCGCCTTCTCATCCGTATCCGTGATACCGGCTTCCTTCGCCTCGGCCTCGCAACGGGCCTGGATGCCGTCGGCCTCCTCGGCCTGCAGAGGAGCGCACAGGATGGCGCTGGCGAACAGACTCAATACAACCGACTGGACTTTGCGACGCATGGTCTTCGATCTCCAAAAGAATAATTTTCAGAACGCCCCCGGGACCACCATAAGGGTGGAGGGCGAGAGATTCTGGGGTCGGCTTCGAGCGTCTGTAAATGGATATTATTTCATCGTGATGATGAAAGAAATTGATTGAAGATACGGACCTATTCGGTCAATGCGGGAACCTTGCCATAGAGAGCCCCTATGCCATCGGATCAAATCCTGCGATCCGTTCTCACAAAACGAAAGTAGACAAATTTCTGCGACTTTCCGGCGGGTGTGACATGCACCTCGGCACGCTCTTCCACCAGCACGAACTGGTCGCCCAGCTCGGCTTTCAATTTCGCTGAGTCGTACTGCACGATAGGCAAACCGCTGCACCGTTCAGGACCGCCAATGGCAAAAGAGGCCAGAACGAGATGACCTCCGGGTCTCAGTCCCGCCGTCAAACGAGCGATATAGTTATCCCGATCCGACGCTTCCGTGAGGAAATGGAACACCGCTCTGTCATGCCAAAGCGCAAATTGCCGCGAAGGCTTGAAGTCCGTTACGTCCGCTTCAATCCATTGCACTTGCCTTGCCGCTTCGCCCATCCTGTCTCTTGCACTGTCCAACGCAACAGCCGATATGTCCAGCACCGACAGATCCGTATAGCCCGCCCTGAAGAGAAAATCGACCAGCACCGAAGCTCCACCCCCCACATCGATGATCGCCTCGTCGTAGCGCAGTCCACAGTGCCGGATCAGCTCCAACGAGAGCCTCGGCTCCCCTTGATACCAGCTTACCTCTAGAGGGGATTTCTCCTGGTAAATGGCTTGCCAATGGGATTTTCTGTCGATCACAATCGAAGTCTCGCGAGTCTTCTATTTGCAACCCGAAAGCCGGCTTCAGAGTGCACAGCGCAATCCATGCATGAGTTCCGAAAAGTCGTGGATGGCGGGATACGCACCGGCCTCGCGCAGGGGGCCCCTGGAGTCGGGCCGCAGCACCGCCAGCAGCCAGCGGATACCATAGTCCTGGGCCGAGTCGAGCACCGTGGGACTGTCATCCACGAAGAGTGTGCGCTCCTTGTCGAAAGGGCAGAGGTTCTGCAACCGGGACCAGAACTCGGGATGCTCCTTGGGCAGACCCAGCTGATGGGATGAGATGACCTGATCGAAGAAGCCGGCCAGTCGCGTCTTCTCCATCTTCAGGGCCAGGGTCTTCTGATGCGCGTTGGTGACCAGCACCCGCATCTTACCGGCACACATCAACTGATCGAGAAAATCGATGACATGGGGATGCACCGCGATCAGGTGCTCCACCTCCTCCTTGAGCAGGGCGATATCGAGCCCCAGTTCCCGGCTCCAGTGATCGACGCAGTACCACTCCAGGGTGCCCTCCCGGCTCTTGTAGCGGGCATAGAGGTCCTGCTTGGCCTGGTCCAGGCCGATGCCCTGGGTCAGGGCGAACTGCTCCGGCACATACTGGAGCCAGAAGTGGTTGTCGAAGTGGAGATCGAGCAGCGTGCCGTCCATGTCGAGCAACACACTGTCGATTTGGTTCCAGTCGATCATGGTCTAAACCTACCTCAAGACAGAGATGGGGCGCACGCAGCGCCATCGATGTGGTCAGACCACCATGTTACACGGAAAATCCGCAATAAAACCCTACGCTGACGTATGCAGCACACCGGCACGAACCCTCTGCCGGGCGTTGCTGTGCCTGCTCACTTCGCTGGCGGCCGCGGAAGAGGAGGAGTGGCCCGACTTTCCCGAGGCCGATCTGCAAGCACACATCGCCGAGGTCAGCGACGGCACGCTGAGCTTCCTCGCCGAACCGCCCGAGAGTCCCGTGCATCACCACTTGAACCGCATCCGAATCCTGCCAGAGAGCCTGCACAGCGGCTGGGTGCTGCTGGAGCAGTGCCATCGGCATCTGGATCGGGTGCCCCTGCTGGAGATCGTCTACCACCCCCAGCGCATCCGCAATATCCGCATCCTCTCCACCCGCAACATCGATCAGAGCCGGGTCATAGACAACGGGGTGGAGCTGCGCGGCATCCACTCCGACGCCTCACTCTGCCTGAGCGCGGAGAGCCGGGCCCTGCAGCAACTGGCAGCGGACCGTTACCGCCTGCGCAACGGGCCCTACATGCGCCGCTTTCTCGACGGCTATTACCCTTTGCATCTGAGCGTGCAGATCGACTACCCTGCCCACCTGCTCGCGTTACAGTCGGCCAGTCCGAACACGCCGCCAGCACCGGCCTACGCCCTGGAGCCCGGCAGCATCCGTTGGGATGCCTGGTTCCGGGGCCGGCTCTACACCGAGTTCACTTTCAGCAGCAAGCAACGACCCTGAACATGGCACAACGTCCCAAAGCCCTCGCCCGCAAACTGGTCGCCCAGTCACGCATCTTCCGCGTGGAGGCGGTGGATCTAGAGTTCTCCAACGGCGAGCAACGGCGCTACGAGCGTCTGCTGGGCGGCAAAAGGGGCTCGGTGCTGGTGGTACCGATGCTGGACGACGACACGGTGCTGCTGATCCGCGAATACGCCGCCGGCAGCCACGACTATCAGCTGGGACTGCCCAAAGGCCGCATGGAACCGGAGGACGACGATCCACTGCAGGCCGCCGACCGGGAGTTGCGCGAGGAGGTGGGTTATGGCGCGCGGGACCTGCGCCTGCTGAGAACGATGACCATCGCCCCGGCCTATATCCAGCACCACACCCACATCGTACTGGCGCGGGACCTGTTTCCGGACAAGCGCCCGGGGGATGAACCGGAACCGATCGAGGTGGTACCCTGGCGCCTCTCCGACTGGACCTCGCTGATGGCGCAAGCGGACCTGACCGAGGCCCGTTCCATCGCCGCGCTTTATATGACACGGGAATTTCTACATGACGCTACCCCTGCCCCTGGATAAGCTGCTCCAGCTGGCCCGCGAGGCCGGCGACGCTATCCTCGAGATCTACAACACCGACTTCGATGTCGAACGCAAACAGGACAACTCCCCGCTGACCGAGGCCGACCTGGCCTCCCATCGCACCATCGTCGCCGGCCTGGAGCGGCTCACCCCGGAGATTCCCCTGCTGTCGGAGGAGTCGGCCAGCATCCCCTTCGAAACCCGCGGCGGCTGGTCGCGCTATTGGCTCATCGATCCGCTCGACGGCACCAAGGAGTTCGTCAAGCGCAATGGGGAGTTCACCGTCAACATCGCCCTCATCGAGGGGGACCGGCCGACTGTCGGCGTGGTCTACGCCCCGGTGCTCGACCGGCTCTACTACGGGACTCTCGGCGACGGCGCCTGGCGCCAGGACGGTGACGACGCCGCGCGGCCGATCCAGGTTGCCGCTCGGCGTCGCCAGACGGCCAGGGTCGCCGGTAGCCGCTCCCACGCCGGCGAGTCGCTACAACGCTATCTCGACAACCTGGGAGCGCACGAACTGGTCAGCATGGGCAGTTCCCTCAAGCTCTGCCTGGTGGCGGAGGGCGAGGCGGACCTCTATCCCCGACTCGGCCCCACCTCCGAATGGGACACCGCCGCCGCCCAGGCGGTGGTGGAGGCGGCCGGCGGCCGGGTCACCACCCTCGATAGGCAGCCCCTGCGCTACAACACCAAGGATTCGCTGTTGAATCCACAGTTTCTGGTCTTCGGCGATCAGTCGGTGGATTGGGCGGCCTATCTCTGACGGTCTGGGTTCTGCTGATTGGTGGGGCAGGGCCCCACCAAAAGACCAATCCATTACACCCTCCCTCACAACAGGCAGCCCAGCCCTTCAGCTCGGGGTGTTCAGCTTTGCGCCCAAGTGTTCTATGCTTGCCCCCTACAAAAACAAAAAAACCCGCCATCCCGAGCTGCCGTCGCAGGCAGCCGGCGAAGGCCGCTGCTCCGGGCTCCAACCACAGATAACGGCGAGCCATTCAACATGACCAACCTGTTCAAGCGGGGGCTGTCGGCCCTCTGTGCCCTGCTGCTGACATCGCTCGTACCCGCCAGCGGCGCCGTCGCCGCCGAGGAGGACGTCTTCGCCTTCGACGACTTTCCGCTGGAGGAGCTGCTGCGCTATCCGGACTGGTTCAAGAAGAGCTTTCTGGAGCTCCCCGACGACCTGCGTGACGCGGTCGCTCAGGGCAAGCAGGGGATCATCGTCTACTTCGGCCAGAAACGCTGCGCCTACTGTAAGATGCTGCTGGAGACCAACTTCGGCCTCAGCGACATCGTCAGCTACACGCGCGAGCATTTCGATGTCATCCCGATCGATATCTGGAGCACCGAGGAGGTGACCACTCTGGCAGGAGCAGTGGTGACCCAGCGCGAGTTCGCCCTGCAGGAGAAGACCAACTTCACCCCGTCACTGATCTTCTACGACGCCGAGGGCCGGGAGGCGTTGCGCCTGCGCGGCTATTACCCCCCCTATCAGTTTCGTGCCGCCCTGGAATATGTCGCCGACGGCTTCTACCTCAGGGAATCCTTCCCGGACTACCTGGCCCGCGGCGAGGACCGCACCGTGTTCGAGCCGGGCGACCTCAACGAGGAGGATTACTTCATCCCGCCGCCCCAAAACCTGGACCGCAGCCGCTTTCCCGGCCAGCGCCCGCTGGTGGTCTTCTTCGAGCAGGGCAACTGCCACGCCTGCGACGTGCTGCATGGCCAGCCCCTGCGTGACCCTGCGATCAACAAGCTGATCCGCGAGTTCGACAACGTGCAGCTCGACATCCACAGCGACACACCGGTGATCACCCCCTCGGGCGAACGCACCACGGCCAAGCAATGGGCCCGGGAACTGGGGATCTTCTACACCCCCTCCCTGATCTTCTTCGACGAGCGGGGCAAGGAGATCATCCGCGTCGATTCGGTGGTGCGTTTCTACCGCCTGCGCAAGGTGTTCAACTACATCACCAGCCGCGGCTATCAGACGGAACCGAACTACCAGCGCTGGCGGGTCAATAACGACTTCTGACTCCTTCCTTGGAGGCAGACGGTGGGGCAGGGCCCCAC